>NZ_JBMVFA010000014.1:0-188318 GCF_049543595.1 Kitasatospora sp. NPDC094028
CCTGGCTCGAGTTCTACAACACTCGACGCAGACACACCGCGCTCGGCGGCCAACCCCCGACCAGCAGGCTGTCACCAACGTCATGACCAAGTACAGCTAGGCCCGGAGGCGGCCGACCGCCGCTGCCGACAAGGGATCAGAGCCCTGGAGGTTTGGACCTCCAGGGCTTTTGTCCTATTTTTAACGGCTGGCAGAGGCAGTTCGAGCTTCCGAGCGTTCAGGAGAGAGCACGTGCTCAAGGGATTCCGCGACTTCATGATGCGCGGCAACGTCGTCGACATGGCGGTCGGTGTCGTCATCGGTGCCGCGTTCACCGCCGTGGTGACCGGCTTCGTGTCCGCCTTCCTCACCCCGCTGGTGGGTGTGGTGGTCGGCGCGGCCGGCGACTTCAGCTCGTACAAGGCGGAGATCGCCGGGGTGAAGTTCCCGTACGGCCAGTTCCTGAACGTGCTGATCGCGTTCTTCATGACGGCCGCGGTGCTGTACTTCTGCGTCGTGCTGCCGATCTCCAAGGCCACCGCGCGGTACCTGCCGAAGAAGCCCGCCACGCCGAAGCGCCCCTGCCCCGAGTGCCTGACCGAGATCCCCGAGGCCGCCCGCCGCTGCTCGGCCTGCACCGCGCACGTCGAGCCGCTGTCCGTCCCGACGAAGGTCTGACCGGCGGGTGTGACGGCGGTCGCCTTCCGGTACCCCGGTTTTGGTCCACCCGAACCACTGGCGTAGGATGGACCGTCGGCTCACTCGTAGCGTGCTTCGGCACGCCCTCTTCCCGCTCGACGGGATGGGGTGAACCCAGGTACGCACGAGCGTTCCGCATACGGTAGCCGGTCCCGGAAGGTGGATCTCGCAGTTCATGGCTAAGAAGCAAGGCGCCATTGAGATCGAGGGCACCGTGATCGAGTCTCTTCCGAACGCGATGTTCAAGGTCGAGCTGCAGAACGGTCACAAGGTCCTCGCGCACATCAGCGGCAAGATGCGCATGCACTACATCCGCATCCTGCCGGACGACAGGGTTGTCGTGGAGCTCAGCCCCTACGACCTCACGCGCGGCCGGATCGTCTACCGCTACAAGTAAGAACGCCAGATCTAGACCCGGAGAACCTGAACATGAAGGTCAAGCCGAGCGTCAAGAAGATCTGCGACAAGTGCAAGGTGATCCGCCGCCACGGCCGGGTCATGGTGATCTGCGACAACCTGCGCCACAAGCAGCGCCAGGGCTGATCTCTCCCCAGCATTTCTCGTAGTACTTCGCGCGACGCGAAAAACGTCATACGCGGGCTGCCCGATCCGTCCCCACGGGGCCGGACTGCCACCCCCGGTCAGAGGCCGGGGCTCCCTCATCGAGAGATGACGGAGTAGGCGGCACGCCAGACCTCTGAAGAACCACAGGAGCCATGAATGGCACGCCTCGCCGGCGTTGATCTCCCCCGTGAGAAGCGGATCGAGATCGCCCTCACCTACGTGTACGGCATCGGCCGTACCCGCGCCCAGCAGACCCTCGCCGAGACCGGCGTCAACCCGGATGTCCGCGTTCGCGACATCACCGAGGACGACCTGGTCAAGCTGAGCCAGTACATCGACGCCAACTACACGGTCGAGGGTGACCTCCGCCGTGAGGTGGCCGCCGACATCCGCCGCAAGGTCGAGATCGGCTGCTACGAGGGTCTGCGTCACCGCCGTGGCCTGCCGGTCCGCGGCCAGCGCACCCACACCAACGCGCGTACCCGCAAGGGCCCGCGTCGCGCGATCGCCGGTAAGAAGAAGCCGGGCAAGAAGTAGTCCGTCCCGTAACCGGACATCCCTCCGGCCCGCGGGTCAGCGGACCGACCACCTCAGTAGGAGAACAGACTTATGCCCCCCAAGGGTCGTCAGGCTGCCGGCGCGAAGAAGATCCGCCGCAAGGAAAAGAAGAACGTCGCTCACGGCCACGCGCACATCAAGAGCACGTTCAACAACACCATCGTTTCGATCACCGACCCCGCGGGCAACGTGATCTCCTGGGCCTCCGCCGGCCACGTCGGCTTCAAGGGCTCGCGCAAGTCCACCCCGTTCGCCGCGCAGATGGCCGCCGAGGCCGCTGCCCGTCGCGCGCAGGAGCACGGCATGCGCAAGGTCGACGTCTTCGTGAAGGGTCCGGGCTCCGGCCGCGAGACCGCGATCCGTTCGCTCCAGGCCACCGGCCTGGAGGTCGGCTCGATCCAGGACGTCACCCCCACCCCGCACAACGGCTGCCGTCCGCCGAAGCGCCGCCGCGTCTGACGCAGCGCCTTCGGGCACGCGGGTAACGCTTTAAACCTCGTACGGGCTCCCGTTTTCGGCGGGAGCCCGTACGCTTGGCGTGAGGCCACTGCCTCATGGCCATTCGTTCGGCGTCAAATAGTGGGCGCCGAAGACTGGAGGATCGAAACCCCATGCTTATCGCTCAGCGTCCCTCGCTGACCGAAGAGGTCGTCGACGAGTTCCGCTCCCGGTTCGTGATCGAGCCGCTGGAGCCGGGCTTCGGCTACACCCTCGGCAACTCCCTGCGCCGTACGCTCCTGTCGTCGATCCCGGGTGCCGCTGTCACCAGCATCCGCATCGACGGCGTCCTGCACGAGTTCACCACCGTGCCGGGCGTCAAGGAGGACGTGACCGACCTCATCCTCAACATCAAGCAGCTGGTCGTCTCCTCGGAGCACGACGAGCCGGTCGTGATGTACCTGCGCAAGCAGGGCCCGGGCGTCGTGACCGCCGCCGACATCGCCCCGCCGGCGGGTGTCGAGGTGCACAACCCGGAGCTGGTCCTCGCCACGCTGAACGGCAAGGGCAAGCTGGAGATGGAGCTGACCGTCGAGCGCGGTCGCGGCTACGTCTCCGCCGTCCAGAACAAGGCCTCCGGCCAGGAGATCGGCCGCATCCCGGTCGACTCGATCTACAGCCCCGTGCTGAAGGTCACCTACAAGGTCGAGGCCACCCGTGTCGAGCAGCGGACCGACTTCGACAAGCTGATCGTCGACGTCGAGACCAAGCCCGCCATGCGTCCGCGCGACGCCATGGCCTCGGCCGGCAAGACCCTGGTGGAGCTGTTCGGCCTCGCCCGCGAGCTGAACATCGACGCCGAGGGCATCGACATGGGCCCGTCCCCGACGGACGCCGCCCTGGCCGCCGACCTGGCGCTGCCGATCGAGGAGCTGGAGCTCACCGTCCGCTCCTACAACTGCCTCAAGCGCGAGGGCATCCACACCGTGGGTGAGCTCGTCGCCCGCTCCGAGGCCGACCTGCTCGACATCCGCAACTTTGGTGCGAAGTCGATCGACGAGGTCAAGGCGAAGCTGGCCGGCATGGGCCTGGCCCTCAAGGACAGCCCGCCCGGGTTCGACCCGACCGCCGCCGCCGACGCCTTCGGCGCCGACGACCTGGACGACGCGGGTTACGCGGAGACCGAGCAGTACTGAGAGACTTGACCGCGGGGGCGGTTCACCACGAACCGCCTCCGCTGTCGTGAAAGTCGTGCGGGCACAGTGCCCGTACGCCCGCTGCGGTACCTGGTACGGCCGCAGTCGGAGATTCGAGGAGTAATCCATGCCGCGTCCCACCAAGGGTGCCCGCCTCGGCGGCGGCCCGCACCACGAGCCGCTGCTGCTCGCCGGTCTGTGCCGGGAGCTGTTCCAGTACGGCCGCATCACCACGACCGAGGCCAAGGCCCGTCGGATGCGCCCGCTGGCGGAGAAGCTGATCACCAAGGCGAAGAAGGGCGACATCCACAACCGTCGCCTGGTGCGCAAGACCATCACCGACGTGTCGGTGCTGCACACCCTCTTCACCGAGATCGCGCCGCGCTACGAGAACCGCCCGGGTGGTTACACCCGTATCACCAAGATCGGTCCCCGTCGTGGCGACAACGCCCCGATGGCCGTGATCGAGCTGGTCGAGGCGCTGACCGTCGCGCAGACCGCCGTCGGCGAGGCCGAGGCCGCCACCAAGCGTGCCGTCAAGGAGGCCGACGCCAAGGTCGAGGCCACCGAGACCGCCGAGGTCGAGGCTGCCGAGCAGGCCTGACACCGCTAGGTGTTCGCGGGCCCGCTTCCCCAGTGATGGGGGAGCGGGCCCGTTCCGCATCCATGGAGATTGGGAAGCAGTGCTCAACGATTGCGCCGAGCAGCCGCCGGTGAAGGACGGCCCGGCCGACGGGTACGTCCGGGTCCGGCTCGACCTCGCCTACCACGGCGCCGAGTTCTCCGGCTGGGCCCGCCAGAAGGGCGGCCGTCGCACCGTGCAGGAGGAGATCGAGAGCGCGCTGCAGGTCGTCACCCGCAGCGCGGAGCTGTTCCCGCTCACCGTGGCCGGCCGCACCGACGCCGGGGTGCACGCGCGCGGCCAGGTCGCGCACGTCGACCTGCCGGCCGAGCTGTGGGCGGCGCACCGGGAGAAGCTGCTGCGCCGGCTGGCCGGGCGGCTTCCCGGGGACGTCCGGATCTACCGGATCGGCGAGGCGCCGGCCGGGTTCGACGCCCGCTTCTCGGCGATCTGGCGCCGGTACGCCTACCGGGTCGCGGACCACCCCGGCGGCGTCGACCCGCTGCTGCGCGGGCACGTGCTCTGGCACGACCGGCCGCTGGACCTGGACAGGATGAACGCCGCCGCGAAGCTGCTGCTCGGCGAGCACGACTTCGCCGCGTACTGCAAGAAGCGCGAGGGCGCCACCACCATCCGCACCCTGCTGGAGCTGCACTGGGACCGCGTCCCGGTGGACTCCTACGCGGCCCAGGAGGGCACCCTCGCGGTCGCCACCGTCCGGGCCGACGCGTTCTGCCACAACATGGTCCGGGCACTGGTCGGCGCGATGCTGCTGGTCGGCGACGGCCACCGGCCGGTGGAGTTCCCCGGCGAGGTGCTGGCGGGCGGCGTCCGCAACTCGGCCGTCAACGTGATCCGGCCGTACGGGCTCACGCTGGAGGAGGTCGGCTACCCGCCGGACGACCAGCTGGCCGAGCGCAATCGCCAGGCCCGGCGGCTGCGCACCCTGCCGGGGCAGCCGGTGTCGCCGCAGGCGGAGCCCGGAACCAGGCCCTAAATCGGTTTTGGCCGGGAGCGTCCGCTTGGGACAATCGTCCGCATGGGACACGTCGAGATTTCGCACCTTGAGTACTACCTGCCGGACGGACGGGTGCTGTTCGACGACGCGTCCTTCCGGGTCGGCGAGGGCGCCGCGGTCGCCCTGGTCGGCGCCAACGGGGCCGGCAAGACCACCCTGCTGCGCATGATCGCGGGTGACCTGCAGCCACACGGCGGTTCGGTGACGATCAGCGGCGGGCTCGGCGTGATGCGCCAGTTCGTCGGCACCACCGGCCGCGAGGACCAGCAGAACACCCCGGGCGCGCTGCCCGCCGACGCCTCGGTGCGCGACCTGCTGGTGTCGGTCGCCCCCGAGCGGATCGCCGTCGCCGCCCGCGCGGTGGACGCGGCCGAGCTGGCCATGATCGCCCAGGACGACGAGAAGACCCAGATGGCCTACGCCCAGGCGCTCTCCGACTGGGCCGACGTCGGCGGCTACGACTACGAGACCGACTGGGACGTCTGCACCATGGCGGCCCTCGGCATGCCCTTCGACAAGGCCCAGTGGCGCGGCCTGAGCACCCTCTCCGGCGGCGAGCAGAAGCGGCTCGTGCTGGAGGCGCTGCTGCGCGGCCCGGAGGAGGTGCTTCTCCTCGACGAGCCCGACAACTACCTGGACGTCCCGGCCAAGCGCTGGCTGGAGGAGGCCATCAAGGCCACCTCGAAGACCGTCCTGTACATCTCGCACGACCGCGAGCTGCTGTCGAAGACCGCCGACAAGATCATCTCCGTGGAGTCCGGCGCGGCCGGCAGCAGCGTCTGGGTGCACGGCGGCGGCTTCGACTCCTTCCACGACGCCCGCAAGGACCGCTTCGCCCGCTTCGAGGAACTGGGCCGGCGCTGGGACGAGGAGCACGCCAAGCTCAAGAAGCTGGTCGTCACCCTGCGCCAGGCCGCGGCCGTCAGCCACGCCCTGGCCACCCGCTACGCGGCCGCCCAGACCCGGCTGAAGAAGTTCGAGGAGGCCGGCCGGCCGGAGGAGCCCCCGCGCGAGCAGAGCATCACCATGCGGCTCAAGGGCGGGCGCACCGGCGTGCGCGCCTTCACCATGGAGCGGCTGGAGCTCACCGGCCTGATGCAGCCCTTCGACCTGGAGGTCTTCTACGGCGAGCGGGTGGGCGTGCTGGGCGCCAACGGCGCCGGCAAGTCGCACCTGCTGCGGCTGCTGGCCGGCGACGAGACGGTCGCCCACAGCGGCTCCTGGAAGCTCGGCGCCCGGGTCGTCCCCGGCCACTTCCGGCAGACCCACGCCCACCCGGAGCTGTTCGGCCGTACCGTCCGCTCGATCATCGAGGAGGAGCACGCGCTCAGCCGCGGCGCCGCGATGGGCGCGCTGCGCCGCTACGAGCTGGACCGCCAGGAGGAGCAGAAGTTCGAGTCGCTGTCCGGCGGGCAGCAGGCCCGGCTGATGATCCTCAAGCTCGAACTCGACGGTGTGACGGCCCTGTTGCTCGACGAGCCGACCGACAACCTGGACCTGGAGAGCGCCGAGGCGCTGCAGGCCGGGCTGGAGGCCTTCGAGGGCACCGTGCTGTGCGTCACGCACGACCGCTGGTTCGCCAGGACCTTCGACCGGTTCCTGGTGTTCGGCGCGGACGGCCGGGTCTTCGAGTCGCCCGAGCCGGTCTGGGACGTCACCCGTGTCGAGCGCGAACGCTGAGTGGAGCGGCCCGCGGCGGCGGCCTTCGGCGGGTGGGCGGGAGAGGATTTTTGACCCCTTCCCGCCCGCCCGGTAACCTGGACGCTTGATGTGCGTATTGGCTCGCTCTATCTCACGTGAGAGGTCGGTACGCCGGAGACATCAGGTCGACGACCAGCGGTCCCCCTTGAATTGCGTCCAAGGTTGACCAGGCTGCTCTTCCGTCCGGGTGCTCCTGTCAGGACTCACTCACTGAAAAGCGAAGGCTACGACCGTGCGTACGTACAGCCCCAAGCCCGGCGACGTCCAGCGTCAGTGGCACGTCATCGACGCGACCGACGTCGTGCTCGGCCGCCTGGCTTCCCAGGCCGCCAACCTCCTCCGGGGCAAGCACAAGGCGATCTACGCGCCGCACGTTGACACTGGTGACTTCGTCATCATCATCAACGCCGACAAGGTGCACCTGTCCGGTAACAAGAAGACCCAGAAGCTGGCCTACCGCCACTCGGGCTTCCCGGGCGGTCTGCGCTCGGTGCGCTACGACGACCTGCTGGCGAACAACCCCGAGAAGGCCGTCGAGAAGGCCATCAAGGGCATGATCCCCAAGAACAGCCTGGGCCGTCAGATGCTCTCGAAGCTGAAGGTCTACTCGGGCCCGGTGCACCCGCACACGGCCCAGCAGCCGGTTCCGTTCGAGATCACCCAGGTCGCCCAGTAATTTCGGCCACCAAGCCCCCCAACACTGAAAAGAGCTGAGGAAAACCGTGGCCGAGACCACTGAAACCCTTGAGGTCGACTTCGACGAGACCGTCGTCGAGGGCGAGTACACCTCCGAGGAGAGCTACACCTCCGAGTCGCTGGCCGGCCGCTTCGGCGAGGCCGTCCCGGGCGCCGGCCTCGGCCGTCGCAAGGAGGCGATCGCCCGCGTGCGCATCGTCCCCGGCACCGGCCAGTGGAAGATCAACGGTCGCACCCTTGAGGGTTACTTCCCCAACAAGGTGCACCAGCAGACCGTGAACGAGCCCTTCAAGCTCCTTGAGCTGGACGGCCGTTACGACGTCGTCGCCCGCATCAGCGGTGGCGGCGTCTCCGGCCAGGCCTACGCGCTGCGCCTCGGCGTCGCCCGTGCCCTGAACGAGGCCGACGTGGACAACAACCGCGGCGCGCTGAAGAAGGCCGGCTTCCTGACCCGTGACGCCCGCGCCGTCGAGCGCAAGAAGGCCGGTCTGAAGAAGGCCCGCAAGGCGCCGCAGTACAGCAAGCGCTAATCGCGTCCCCCGGGGGGTGCGGACCGCCCTGGCGGCGTCGCACCCCCCGGTCGCGCGAAACCGTCGCCCCGGAGTACCCCGTGTACTCCGGGGCGACGTGTTCCCCGGCTATCGTGCGGCGGCCGGGTCATCGGTGGGGTTCCGAGCATGGTGATGGAGGACGGAACAGTGGGACGACTCTTCGGTACGGACGGCGTTCGCGGCGTGGCCAACGAGGGCCTGACGGCCGAGCTGGCGCTCGGGCTGTCGGTCGCGGCCGCGCACGTGCTCGGCGAGGCCGGCGCCTTCGACGGCCACCGGCCGGTCGCGGTGGTCGGCCGGGACCCGCGCGCCTCGGGCGAGTTCCTGGAGGCCGCCGTCATCGCCGGCCTGGCCAGCGCCGGCGTCGACGTCCTGCGGGTCGGCGTGCTGCCCACCCCGGCCGTCGCGTACCTCACCGGCGCGCTCGGCGCAGACTTCGGCGTGATGCTGTCCGCCAGCCACAACGCCATGCCGGACAACGGCATCAAGTTCCTCGCCCGCGGCGGCCACAAGCTGGACGACCGCATCGAGGACGCGATCGAGGCCCACTACCGGACCCACACGCTCGGCGACGAGGACTGGAAGCGCCCGACCGGCGCGGCCGTCGGCCGGGTCCGCGAGTACACCGAGGGCTTCGACAAGTACGTCGCCCACCTGATCGGCGTGCTGCCCAACCGCCTGGACGGCATCAAGGTCGTCATCGACGGCGCCCACGGCGCGGCCGCCTACGTCGCCCCCGAGGCCTTCGCCCGGGCCGGCGCCGAGGTCGTCCACACCCTGGGGGCCGAGCCCACCGGCCTCAACATCAACGACGGCGTCGGCTCCACCCACCTGGACCGGCTGCAGGTCGCGATGAAGGAGCACAAGGCCGACCTCGGCATCGCCCTGGACGGCGACGCCGACCGCTGCCTGGCCGCCGACGCGGACGGCAACGAGGTCGACGGCGACCAGATCATCGCGATCCTCGCCGTCGCCATGAAGGAGGCCGGCACGCTGCGCCGCAACACCGCGGTGGCCACCGTGATGTCCAACCTCGGCTTCAAGCTGGCGATGCGCCGCGAGGGCATCGAGCTGGTGGAAACGGCGGTCGGCGACCGGTACGTGCTGGAGGCGATGAAGGAGCACGGCTTCGCGCTGGGCGGCGAGCAGTCCGGCCACGTCATCCTGCTCGACCACGCCACCACCGGCGACGGCACCCTGACCGGCCTGATGCTGGGCGCCCGGCTGGCCGCCACCAAGCAGCCGCTGGCCGACCTGGCCGCCGTGATGACCCGGCTGCCGCAGGTGCTGATCAACGTCAAGGGCGTCGACAAGTCCCGGGTGCGCACCAGCGAGGAGCTGTCCGCCGCCGTCGCCGCCGCCGAGGCCGAGCTGGGTGACACCGGCCGGGTGCTGCTGCGCCCGTCCGGCACCGAGCCGCTGGTGCGGGTCATGGTCGAGGCCGCGGACGCGGCGCAGGCCGAGGCCGTCGCGCAGCGGCTCGCCGAGGCGGTCCGCACCCACCTGGGCTGACCCCCGCCGCCGCACGCACGCACGCCGAAGGGCCCCCTCCTCCCGGAAGGGGCCCTTCGGCGTGCGCTCCGTCGGACGGGCGCTCAGAGCTTGCGCAGCAGCGCCCGGCGGACCTTGTGGTCCTGGCCCTTCTGCAGGACCAGGGTGGCCCGGCCGCGGGTGGGCAGCACGTTCTCCAGCAGGTTCGGCTTGTTGATGGTGCGCCAGACCTGCCGGCCGTACTCCATCGCCTCGTCCTCCGGCACCTCGGTGAAGCGGCGGAAGTAGGAGTTCGGGTCCTGGAAGGCGGTCTGCCGCAGCTTGCGGAAGCGATCCAGGTACCAGTGCTCGATGTCGTCGGTGCGGGCGTCGACGTAGATCGAGAAGTCGAAGTAGTCGGCCACCGCGAGCCGGGTGCGGCCGTCGTTGCCGGGCAGCGCCGGCTGCAGCACGTTCAGGCCCTCGACGATCAGGATGTCGGGGCGCTCCACCGTCAGCACCCGGTCCGGCACGATGTCGTAGACCAGATGGGAGTACACCGGCGCGGTGACCCGCTCCTTGCCCGCCTTCACGTCCGCGACGAAGCGCATCAGCGCCCGGCGGTCGTACGACTCGGGGAAGCCCTTGCGGGCCATCAGGCCGCGGCGGCGCAGCTCGGCGTTGGGCAGCAGGAAGCCGTCCGTGGTGACCAGCTCGACCCGGGGGTGCTCGGGCCAGCGGGCCAGCAGGGCCTGCAGCAGTCTCGCGGTGGTCGACTTGCCGACCGCCACCGAGCCGGCCACGCCGATGATGAACGGCGTCCGGGTGCGCTCGGTGTCCGGCGTGTCCAGGAAGGTGCCCAGCGCGCCGCGCAGCTCGTGCGTGGCGTGGATGTACAGGTTGAGCAGCCGGGACAGCGGCAGGTAGACGTCGCGGACCTCGTCCAGGTCGAGGGCGGTGCCGAGGCCGCGCAGTCGCTCGACCTCCTCGGCGGTCAACGGCAGCGGCGTTCGCTCGCGCAGCGCGCTCCACTCGGCCCGGCTGAGGTCCACGTAGGGGGACGGCGACGGGCCGGGCGCGGGGGCGCCCCGCGTACAGAGTTCGGTCAGCACATGCTCCATTGTGAGCCGTAGCCCCGTTCACGGTGGTTGTGGTGTCGGTCACCCAACGTTCCGGAGAGCCGGGAAAAGCGCCGCGAAACCGCCCTTATGCTGGCACGCATGTGCGGAATTGTTGGATATGTGGGCGCTCAGTCCGCCCTCGACGTCGTCATCGCCGGCTTGCAGCGACTGGAGTACCGGGGCTACGACTCGGCCGGAGTAGCGGTACAGACGCAGGACCCCGAAGGGCAGTGGGTCCTGGTCACGGACAAGCGGGCCGGAAAGCTCGCCAACCTGGAGAAGTCGCTCGCCGAGACCCCTCTTCCCGGCGGCACCACCGGCATCGGCCACACCCGTTGGGCCACCCACGGCGGCCCGACCGACGCCAACGCCCACCCCCACCTCGACGACCACCTCAAGGTCGCCGTGGTGCACAACGGCATCATCGAGAACTTCGCGCAGCTGCGCGCCGAGATCGCCGAGCGCGGCCACACCCTGCGCTCCGAGACCGACACCGAGGTCGTCGCCCACCTGCTCGGCGAGGCCTACCAGGGCGACCTCGCCGAGGCCATGCGGGTCGTCTGCCGCCGGCTGGACGGTGCCTTCACCCTCGTGGCCGTGCACGCCGACGCGCCCGACGTGGTGGTCGGCGCCCGCCGCAACTCGCCGCTGGTCGTCGGTCGCGGCGAGGGCGAGAACTTCCTCGCCTCGGACGTCGCCGCGTTCATCGCGCACACCCGCGAGGCGATCGAGCTGGGCCAGGACCAGGTCGTCGAACTGCGCCGCGACGCCGTCACGGTGACCAACTTCGACGGCACCCCGGCCGACGTGCGCGAGTACCACGTCGACTGGGACGCCTCCGCCGCCGAGAAGGGCGGCTACGACTACTTCATGCTCAAGGAGATCGCCGAGCAGCCGAAGGCCGTCGCCGACACCCTCCTCGGCCGGATCGGCACCGACGGCCGGCTGACCCTCGACGAGCTGCGGATCTCGGACGCCGAGCTGCGCGCCGTCGACAAGGTCGTCATCGTCGCCTGCGGCACCGCCTTCCACGCCGGCATGATCGCCAAGTACGCGATCGAGCACTGGACCCGCATCCCCTGCGAGGTCGAGGTCGCCTCGGAGTTCCGCTACCGCGACCCGATCATGGGCCCCGGCACGCTGGTCATCGCCATCTCGCAGTCCGGCGAGACCATGGACACCCTGATGGCGCTGCGGCACGCCCGCGAGCAGGGCGCCAAGGTGCTGGCGATCTGCAACACCAACGGCTCCACCATCCCGCGCGAGTCGGACGCGGTGCTGTACACCCACGCCGGGCCCGAGGTCGCGGTCGCGTCCACCAAGGCGTTCCTCACCCAGCTGGTCGCCTGCTACCTGGTCGCCCTCTACCTGGGCCAGGTGCGCGGCACCAAGTGGGGCGACGAGATCTTCGCCGTCATCCGCGAGCTCGGCGACGCGCCCAAGCAGGTCGAGCAGGTGCTGGAGACCATGGAGCCGGTCCGCGAGCTGGCCCGCTCGCTGGCCGACGCCCGCTCGGTGCTGTTCCTGGGCCGCCACGTCGGCTTCCCGGTGGCCCTGGAGGGCGCGCTCAAGCTCAAGGAGCTGGCGTACATGCACGCCGAGGGCTTCGCGGCGGGCGAGCTCAAGCACGGCCCGATCGCGCTGATCGAGGAGGGGCTGCCGGTCGTCGTGGTCGTGCCCTCGCCGCGCGGGCGGTCGATCCTGCACGACAAGATCGTCTCCAACATTCAGGAGATCCGGGCCCGCGGCGCCCGCACCATCGTGATCGCCGAGGAGGGCGACGAGGCCGTCGTCCCGTACGCGGACCACCTGATCCGCATCCCGGTCACCCCCACGCTGCTGCAGCCGCTGGTCTCCACCGTGCCGCTCCAGGTCTTCGCCTGCGAGCTGGCCACGGCCAAGGGCCACGAGGTCGACCAGCCGCGCAACCTGGCCAAGTCGGTCACGGTCGAGTAGCGACGGCTCCGGTGCCCCTGCGGTGGCTGTGTCCTACCGCAGGGGCGCCGTGTCGAGCGTGAAGGAGAACGGGGCGGGGAGGTCGAGCGGCTTGCCGAAGGGGACCTCGTTCCGGGCGAGGTAGTCATCCCCCTTCGGCTCCGTGAAGAGCGTCACCATGCCTTTGCCGCGGTCGACCAGCAGGTAGCAGGGGATGCCGGCGGCGGCATAGCCCCGGCGCTTCTGCTCGCGATCCTTGGTCGGGTTGGTCGAGGTCACCTCGAAGACCAGAAGGACACCGGACGGGTCCGCCCAGGAACCGGCGTTCAGGAAGTGGCCGACCGGACCGATGGTGCCGTCGGGATGAAGCGCCCGGTCGGCACGATCAATCCCTTGTTGCCGGAGAGGTCGAGGTCCATCGCGGCTTTGCGGAAGAACTGCTTGGCCAGCAGCGAGAACGCGGTCTCGTGTTCCCCGTCCGGCGGTGGCGTCACGACGATTTCCCCTTCGATGAGCTCTGCCTTGTAGCCAGGCGGTGTGTCCAGCTCCAGAAATGCCTGGAGGAGGTTGTCCTGGCCCAGCGGGCCCTCGACTGCTGGCATGGCGACCATGGCCCTTCTCCCTCCTGCTGGTCCGTGCCAGGCGACAAGGTAGGCGTACGGACCGACACCGGCGGGGGATCGAAGTGGGTGTCACTCGAAAGTGTGCCGCAGGCCCGGCTCCCGCGGGGCGCTGACGCGGGCTAGCGTCGGCGGTAGCCGACCGCCGAAGGAGCTCCCGCATGCGTCATGCACACCCTGTGGAAACCGTCCGGGCCGCCGAGGCCGAGCTGATGGCGCGGCTGCCCGAGGGCACGTTGATGCAGCGGGCCGCCGCCGGGCTGGCGGCGACCTGCGCGAGGCTGCTGACGCGGCGTCGGGGGCGGGTGTACGGCAGCCGGGTGGTGGTGCTGGCGGGCAGCGGGGACAACGGGGGTGACGCCCTGTACGCCGGGGCGGCGCTGGCTCGGCGCGGGGCGCGGGTGACGGCGGTGCTGCTGGCGCCCGGAAAGGCGCATCCGGGCGGGCTGGCCGCGCTGCGGGCGGCGCGCGGGCGGGTGACGGCGGAGCGGGAAGTCGGCCTGGCCGACTTCTCGTGCGCGGACCTGGTGCTGGACGGCATCGTCGGCATCGGCGGCCGGGGCGGGCTGCGCCCCGAGGCAGAGCCGTACGCGCGGGCCGAACGGCGCGGCGTGCTGGTCGCGGTGGACCTGCCCAGCGGGGTGGACGCGGACACCGGCGAGGTGCCCGGCGCGGCGCTGCGCGCGGACGTCACCGTCTGCTTCGGCACGTACAAGCCCGGGCTGCTGATCGATCCGGGAGCCGAGTACGCGGGCGCCCCGCAGCTGGTGGACATCGGCCTGACGCTGCCCGAGGCGGAGGTGACGGCCCTGCAGCACGCGGACGTGGCGGCGCTGCTGCCGCTGCCGGGTGCGGAGAGCGACAAGTACCGGCGCGGTGTGGTCGGGGTGGCGGCCGGCTCGGCGACCTACCCGGGCGCGGCGCTGCTGGCCGTCGCCGGGGCGCTGCGCGGCGGCGCGGGCGCCGTCCGGTACGTCGGCACGGCGGCGGACGAGGTGGTGCGGCGCTTCCCGGAGACGCTGGTCACCGAGGGCGGCCCGGCCGGGGCCGGGCGGGTGCAGGCCTGGGTGGTCGGGCCCGGCGGCGGCGAAGGGGCCCGGCAGGCGCTGGCCGAGGCGCTCGCGAGCGATGTCCCCGTCCTGGTCGACGCGGACGGCCTCACCGAACTGGGCCGGCTCGGCCCGCCCGCACTGGCCGGCCGCACCGCACCCACGCTGCTCACCCCGCACACCGGCGAGGCCGCCCGGCTGCTCGCCGGCGCGGACGGCGGCCCGCCCCCGGCCGCCGCCGACCTGGCGGCGAGCCGCCTGGCCACCGCGCGCCGGCTCGCCGCCGCCTACCGGGCGACCGTGCTGCTCAAGGGCTCCACCACGGTGATCGCCGACCCGGGCGGCGCCGTCCGGGTGAACCCCACCGGTACCTCCTGGCTCGCCACCGCGGGCAGCGGCGACGTCCTGGCCGGCCTGGCCGGCTCCCTGCTGGCCGCGGGCCTGCCGCCGCTGGACGCGGCCTCGGTCGCGGCCTACCTGCACGGCCTGGCGGGCCGCGAGGCGGCCGGCGAGCCGGGCGCGCCGGTGACGGCCCTGGCCGTCGCGGGGGCGCTCCCGGCGGTGTGGCGCGCGGTCCGCCAGGTCTGACCGGCGGCGCGGCCGGGGCGGAACCGCCGGTCCGCCGTGCGGAACCGGAGCGTCCGGCCGCCGCGTCCTCAGCAGCGCGGACGGGCGGTCCGCCGCAGGTCGGCGCGCTGCCGGACCGCCGCCGCCGACCGCCGCGCCGATGGGCCGTTCGGCGAGGACTCCAGGACGTCTGGGAGACTGACCCTGATGACAACAGCGAACACGACCGGCACAGCCCCCCTCACCGACGGCGTACGGGCCGAGGCGACCATCGACCTGGGCGCCCTGCGCGGCAACCTCGCCGCCCTGCGGGAGCGCGTCGGGAACACGGCGGTGATGCTCGCGGTCAAGGCGGACGCCTATGGCCACGGGGCGGTCGCGTGCGCCCGGGAGGCGGTGGCCAACGGGGTCGGCTGGCTCGGGTGCGCGACGCCGGAGGAAGCGCTGGCGCTGCGGGCTGCGGGGATCCGCCCGGAGCAGGCCCGGGTGCTGTGCTGGCTGTGGACGCCGGGCGGCCCGTGGCGGGAGGCGCTGCGCGCCGACCTGGACATCTCGGTGAGCGGCCGGTGGGCGCTGGACGAGCTGCTGCCCGCCGTCCGGGAGACCGGCATCCCGGCCCGGGTGCACCTGAAGGCCGACACCGGCCTGGGCCGCAACGGCTGCCAGCCGCACGACTGGCCGGAGCTGGTGGCCGCCGCCCGCCGCGCCGAGGCGGAGGGGCTGCTGCGGGTCGTCGGCATCTGGTCGCACTTCGCGGCGGCGGACGAGCCGGGCCACCCGTCGATCCAGGCGCAACTGGACTCGTACCGCACCGCGCTGGCCGAGGCCGAGGCGGCCGGGCTGCGCCCGGAGGTGCGGCACCTGGCGAACTCGCCGGCCACGCTGCTGCTGCCGGAGTCGCACTTCGACCTGGTCCGCACCGGCCTGGCCGCGTACGGGCTGTCGCCGGTGCCGGAGGTGGGCTCGCCGGCCGACTTCGGGCTGCGCCCGGTGATGGCGCTGGGCGCCCGGCTGGCGCTGGTCAAGCACGTTCCCGGCGGGCACGGCGTGAGCTACGGCCACCACTACACGACGCCGGGCCCGACCACCCTCGGTCTCGTCCCGGTCGGCTACGGCGACGGCATCCCGCGGCACGCGAGCGGCTCCGGCCCGGTGCAGGTCGACGGGAAGTGGCGCGCGGTGGCGGGCCGCGTGGCGATGGACCAGTTCGTGGTGGACCTGGGCGGCGACACTCCCGCGATCGGCGCGGAGGTGCTGCTGTTCGGCAACGGCGAGCGCGGCGAGCCGACCGCCGAGGACTGGGCCCGGGCCGCCGGCACCATCTCGTACGAGATCGTCACCCGGATCGGCGCCCGGGTGCCGCGCCGCTACGTGGGCGGCAGCGCCGTCGAGGGCCGGCCGGCATGACCGACGCACCGGCCGAGGGCGGCCCGGCCGCGGCGGTGGCCAGGGCCGCCGGCACGGTCGACGCGGTCAGGGCGGCGGCCGGTGCGGCCACCGGGGCTTCCGGGGTGTCCCGGGCCGGGGTGATCGGGATCTCGGTCGGTGTGCTGGCGGCCGGTGCGGCCGCCGGGGTGGCGATCGAACGGCTGACGGTCGGCCGGGCGATGCGCCGCCGGGTCCGGGACGAGCTGGACGCGAGCGCCCCGTACGGCTCGCTGCGCGGCCGCCCGCTGACGGTGCCGGCGCCGGACGGCACCGAGCTGTACGTGGAACTGGACGGCACCGGCTGGGAGGCGCCGGACGGCGGTGGTGCCGGCGACGGCGCCGAGCCGCTGACCGTGGTGTTCTGCCACGGCTACTGCCTCAACCAGGACAGCTGGCACTTCCAGCGGGCCGCGCTGCGCGAGGGCGCCCGGCTGGTCTTCTGGGACCAGCGCAGCCACGGCCGCTCCGAGCGCTCCCGCTCGTACCTGGCGGGCGATCCGGCCGGCATCGACCAGCTGGGCGGGGACCTCAAGGCGGTGCTCGACGCCGTCGCACCGACCGGGCCGCTGGTGCTGGTGGGCCACTCGATGGGCGGCATGACGGTGATGGCGCTGGCCGACCAGCACCCGGAGCTGTTCCGGGAGCGGGTCGCCGGGGTGGCGCTGATCGGAACCCTGGCAGGGGACTGGAACGAGGTGAGCCTCGGCCTGCCGAAGGTCGGCGCGAAGCTGTTCAAGAAGGTCGCGCCGGGCGTGGTGAAGCTGCTGGGCCGCCAGGTCGACCTGGTGGAGGCGACCAGGCGGCTGGGCTCGGACGTGACGGGCGTCTTCTACCGGCGGTTCTCGTTCGGCGGCAAGGACGTCGACCCGGGCGTGGTGCGCTTCGCCGAGCAGCTGCTGGACGCGACGCCGATCGACGTGGTCGCCGAGTTCTACCCGGTGTTCGGCGCGCACGACAAGTACGGGGCGTTGGCCGTGCTGCGCGGCCTGCCGACGCTGGTGCTGGCCGGGACGAAGGACCTGCTGACGCCCTCGGCGCACAGCGAGGCGATGGCCGAGCGGCTGCCCGGCGCGGAGCTGGTGCTGGTGGGGGGCGCCGGGCACCTGGTGATGCTGGAGCGTCCGGAGCTGGTCGACCGCGAGCTGACCGCGCTGCTCGGGCGCGCCGCGCAGTTCCGCGGGGCGGCCGAGCCGCCCGAGGCCGTCCTCGGCCCCGCGTAGCGCCGGGGCCCGGCACCCCGAGGGGCGCCGGGCCGTGGAACAGCGGGATCAGACGCCCGCGCCGGTCTTGCGGCGGCGCAGGAACACCAGGGTGCCGGCGCCGAGGGCGACCACACCGGCACCGGTCAGGGCGATGGCGGTGGTGTTGCTGCCGCCACCCGTGGTGGCGAGGCCGGCGCCGCCGGACGGACGGGAAGCGGCCTTGCTCTTCGCGTTGGCGACGGCGACGGCGGACGGCTTCTTCGCCTTGGTCACGGCCGGGTCGAGCTTCACCGGCGGCACCGCGCCGCCGGTCGGGGAGGGCACCGCGGTCGGCGCGGAGGTGGCCGGGGCGGGCTTGGTGGGCGTGCTGGTCGCGCCGCCGGTCGGCGAGGCGCCGGCCGACGCGGTGGCGGACGCCGAGGCGGTCGCGGTCGTCGTCGCGGTGGGCGTGGCCGTGGGGGACGGCGAGGCCGGGGTGGGGGACGTGCTCGGCTTCGGCGTGCCGCCGCCGGAGGCGACGATGGTGAAGTGGGTCGGTGCGGTGTTGTTCGCGACCGGCAGCGGCTCCTGCTGGGCCGGGTCGAACGAGGTGGTCACGAACATCACGCTCGCGCTGTCCAGGGTCGCCTCGCCGGTCAGCGAGAGGCGGACCTGGATGCTCAGGCTCTCGCCGGCGGACACGTACAGGTAGGCGTCGTCGGCGGCCTCGGTGCGGTTCGCCATCGAGCCGAGCAGGGTGAACGCGAGGGGCTCCTTGGGGTCCGACACGAGGGTGCCGTCCCGCCAGACCTTGCTGTCGACGTCCTGGTACTGGATCTTCTCGTGGTCGGCGTTCAGCTGGTAGTGGTCCGCGCCGATGGCCAGGTAGGGCAGGAAGACGACGTCGTGCCCGGAGGTGTTGTTGTACTCGACGGTGAACGCGGCCGCGGGGCCCCCGGCGACGATCTGGGACGGGACGTTCTTGATCGCAACGATCGGGACGTCGCCCTTGGTGTCCGTCCGGGTGGTGGTGACGGCGCCCGCGGCGGTGGCGACCGGGGCGGCGGCGATGACGGCGGCCGAGACGAGGGTGGCGACGGCCGGTATCGCGAGACCGCGACGGAGCTTCATGGAATGGACCTCTGGGGGCCGGCCGGGCCTGCGGACGGCCCGGCGGAACGGGTCCGCACCCGCAGAGTCGGGCTCACGCAGGTACGGAAGGGACAGGTGGGGAGGACGGTATCCGCTTCATGAGAATCGGATGAGAGCGGGGGGCGGTTCGTGGACGGCGCACATGGCGCGAACGCGACCGGTTCAGGACGAAACGGTGCCCCGAGCGCTGCCGGGCGGGGATGTGGCACGGTAGCGGTGGCGGCCGGTGGTCGGGCGCCGGTACGGACCGAAGGGCAAGACACGCGCATGGGCTCGCACGCCACTCTCACCGTCCCCACCCCGGAGCGGATGGGCCGGCTCGGCCGTGAACTCGCCGCGCTGCTGCGGCCGGGGGACCTGGTTCTGCTCTCCGGCGAGCTGGGGGCGGGGAAGACGACGCTGACCCGCGGCCTGGGGGAGGGGCTGGGGGTGCGCGGGGCGGTGACCTCGCCGACCTTCGTGATCGCCCGGGTGCACCCCTCACTGGTCGGCGGCCCGGCGCTGGTGCACGTGGACGCGTACCGGCTCGGCGGGGACCTGGACGAGATGGAGGACCTCGACCTGGACGTCTCGCTGCCGGAGTCGGTGGTCGTGGTCGAGTGGGGCGAGGGCAAGGTCGAGCGGCTCTCCGAGGACCGGCTGGAGGTGCGGATCGAGCGGGCGATCGGCGACGACGCCGGGGAGGACCACGACCCGCGCCGGGTGGTGCTGACCGGGATCGGCTCGCGCTGGGACGACGTCCAGCTGGGGGCGCTCGGATAGGGCCCGCGCCGCGCGTCGCCCGCCGGGGGCGCTCGCGGCGGCCCGTACGCCGTTTTGCCGACAGGCTGTCGGCAAGGTGTTGCGGGCGGGGCGCCGGGCGTGGTGGGATGGGTGCTGCGGTTAGGTCTGCCTAACTAGGGAGGCGCCATGTCGAGCCCCACCCCCGCCCCGGAGCGGGCCGTGCGTCCCGCCGGGGCCGGAGAGCCCGCCCGCCGTGCTCCGGGCGAACCGATGCGGGCGCTGCTGGCCGCCTGCGCGGCCGCCGAGGCGGTGTCCACCCCGCCCGAGCCCGCGCCCCGGCATGCCGAGGAGCCCGAGGCGCGGACGCCCCGGGCCGCCTGACGGCCGCCGCTAGGCGACCACGACCACCTTGGTGCCGTTCGGCGCGAAGTCCCAGAGCAGCTGGCCGTTCGGGCGGCTGCTGCGGATGCCGCCGGTCTTGCCCTTCGGGTCGGTGGTCGGGGTGGAGCCGTCCACGGCCGAGCTGAAACCGAACACCACGCCGTTCTGCTGCGCGAAGCGCACCACGTGCTCGATCTGCTTCTGGTCCGTCCCGGTGCCGCTCTGGGCGCGGCTGTACACCGAGTAGCTGCCCGGGGTCGGCTCGACCGAGCCGGGCGCGACCGGGAAGGCGGCCGTGACCTGCGGGTTCTTCTTCGGGTCGATCAGCCAGACGAAGTGGCCGCTCACCGAGTAGACGACCCGGGTGCCGCTGCCCGAGGAGGCCGGCAGGGTCGGCGCGGTCGGGGTGGCCGAGGCGCTCGGCGCCGCCGAGGTCGGGCCGCCGGCGGCGGAGGTGCTGGCGACGGGCTTGGCGCCGCCGGCCCGGTCCTGCGCGCCGTTGGCCTGGAAGGCCAGCAGGCTGACCGCCGCCAGGGCCCCCAGGGTCAGCCCGGTGACCACCACTCCCGGACCCATCTTCGCCACGTGCCGCTCCCGCCGCCGTCCTCTGTACGTAACGCCCCTTATCGTGCCAGGTCCGTCCGGCCGGTTCGCAGCGCCCGGCACGTGTGTTCCGAATGGGTACACCAGCTCGATCGGCCGGTCGGACCAACGTCGGTCTAACCTTGACCCCGTGCTGCTGCTCGCGTTCGACACCGCCACCCCCGCCGTCACCGCCGCCGTCCACGACGGCACGGCCGTCCTCGCCGAGACCCACCAGGTCGACGCCAGACGGCACGGCGAACTGCTGCTGCCCGCCATCGACCAGGTGCTGCGGGCCGCCGGCGCGGACAAACGCGAGCTCACCGGCATCGCGGTCGGCGTCGGCCCCGGCCCGTACACCGGCCTGCGGGTCGGCCTGGTGACCGCCGCCGCGCTCGGCCACGCGCTGGACCTGCCGGTGCACGGCGTCTGCACCCTGGACGCGATCGCCTTCCAGGCCCGCGCCGAGGGCCTGGCCGGGCAGCCCTTCACGGTGGCGACCGACGCGCGCCGCAAGGAGGTCTACTGGGCCTCCTACGACGCCGAGGGCCGCCGCACCGAGGGCCCCGGCGTGGACCGCCCGGCCGAGCTGACGCCCGCGGCCCGCTCGGTCGGCGCCGGCGCGCTGCTCTACCCCGACGCCTTCCCGGGCGCGCACGGCCCCGAGCACGTCTCGGCCGGTGCGCTGGCCGGCTTCGCCGCCGCCGAACTGGCCGCCGGGCGCGAGCTGCTGCCGAACGTCCCGCTGTACCTGCGCCGCCCGGACGCCCAGGTGCCCGCCGGCTACAAGGCGGTGCTCCCGGCGTGAGGCAGCGCACCACCCTGCGCCCGATGCGCTGGTGGGACATCGAGCCGGTGATGGAACTGGAGCTGAAGCTCTTCCCCGAGGACGCCTGGTCCCACGGGATGTACTGGTCCGAACTCGCCGAGACCCACCCCGGCGGCTCCCGCCACTACACCGTCGCCACCGCCGAGGACGGCACCATCGTCGGCTACGCGGGCCTGATGGCGATCTCCGGCGAGGGCGACGTCCAGACCATCGCCGTCGCCGAGGCCCACCAGGGCGCCGGCCTCGGCGCGGCCCTGCTCACCGATCTGATCCGGGAGGCCGCCCACCGGGGCTGCGCCGAACTGCTGCTGGAGGTCCGGGTGGACAACCCGCGCGCCCAGCGGCTGTACGAGCGCTACGGCTTCCAGCCGGTGGGCATCCGGCGCGGCTACTACCAGCCCGCCAACGTCGACGCGCTGGTGATGCGCCTCGACCACCCGAGCACCGAACCGAAGGACATTGAGGACACCCACCATGGCTGACGAACCGCTCGTCCTCGGCATCGAGACCTCCTGCGACGAGACCGGCGTCGGCATCGTGCGCGGCACCACGCTGCTGGCCGACGCGGTCGCCTCCAGCGTCAACGACCACGCCCGCTTCGGCGGCGTCGTCCCGGAGATCGCCAGCCGCGCCCACCTGGAGGCGATGGTCCCGACCATCCAGCGCGCCCTCGACACCGCCGGGATCAAGGCGAGCGACCTGGACGGCATCGCCGTCACCGCCGGGCCCGGCCTGGCCGGCGCGCTGCTGGTCGGCGTCAGCGCGGCGAAGGCGTACGCCTGGGCGCTGGACAAGCCGCTGTACGGGGTCAACCACCTCGCCTCGCACATCTGCGTCGACCAGCTGGAGCACGGCCGGCTGCCCTCGCCGACGATGGCCCTGCTGGTCTCCGGCGGGCACTCCTCGCTGCTGCTCAGCGAGGACATCACCAGCGACGTCCGCCCGCTCGGCGCGACCATCGACGACGCGGCCGGCGAGGCCTTCGACAAGGTCGCCCGGGTGCTCGGCCTGGGCTTCCCCGGCGGCCCCGTGGTCGATCGGACGGCCCGCGAGGGCGACCGCAAGGCGATCCAGTTCCCGCGCGGCCTGTCCGGGAAGAACGACCCCGCGTACGACTTCTCCTTCTCCGGCCTGAAGACCGCCGTCGCCCGCTGGGTGGAGGCCAAGCGCCGGGCCGGCGAGGAGGTGCCGATCGCCGACGTCGCCGCGTCCTTCCAGGAGGCGGTCACCGACGTGCTCACCCGCAAGGCCGTCAAGGCGTGCAAGGACAACGGCGTCGACCACCTGATGATCGGCGGCGGCGTCGCGGCCAACTCGCGGCTGCGCGAGATGGCCCAGCAGCGCTGCGACCGGGCCGGCATCCGGCTGCGGGTGCCCCGGCCGGGCCTGTGCACCGACAACGGCGCGATGGTGGCGGCGCTGGGCGCCGAGATGGTGTGGCGCGACCGCGCGCCGTCCGCCTTCGACCTGTCGGCGGACTCCTCGCTGCCCGTCACCGAGGTGCACGTGCCGCACACCCACTTCCACGACCAGGCCTACGACGCCCTCGGCGGCGGCGCGAAGTGACCGTCGCCGCGATGTGGGAGGCCCGGGCGGCGGCCGGGCGCGGGCCCGAACTCGCCGCCTGGGCGCGGGAGTCCGCGCTGCCCGCGCTGCGCGGCAGGGCCGGGCTGGAGCGGCTGGAGCTGCTCTCCGCGCCCGGCGAGCGCGTCCTGCTGATCGCCTGGTGGAGCGGCGATCCGGTGCCCGTCGCCGAGCCGCCGGCCGAACTGCTCGGCCGCCCGGTGCACCGCTGGTCCTTCACCAGCGAGCACGTCGAGTAGGCCCCGACCGAATGGGCGGAGACCGGGAACCGCCGCCGCGGCCGCTACCGTGCTAGCTGGGAAAGAGCTGGACGGAAGCCGGGAGCGCGCTGCGGTGAACAGGGACGGGCTGAGCAGGACCAGGACGTACGCGGCGGGGGCGCTGGCCCTGCTGGCCTTCGCCACCGCGTGCGGCGACAACGGGGACGGCGGCGCCAAGCCGGCCGCCACCACGGCCGCGCCCCAGCCCGCGGGCGGCACCGCCGCGCCGACCGCCGCGGCCACCACGCCCGGCGCGGCCCCGGCGGCCGGCGACGCCGCCTGGGCGAAGTGGAACCTCAAGCCGCTCGCCCCGGCTCCCGCGGCGCCCGCGGACAAGCCGATCAAGCTGGAGAAGACCGGCACCGTGCCGGTGTTCAGCGACGTGAGGACGAGCGACAAGGTCGTCTTCATCACCATCGACGACGGTGCCGAGAAGGACCCGAAGTTCGTCGAGATGCTGACCGACCTCAAGGTGCCGATCACGATGTTCCTGACCAAGGACATCGTCAAGAACGACTACGGCTACTTCAAGCCGCTCCAGGCGCTCGGCAACCACATCCAGAACCACACCGTGGACCACCCGGTGATGAGCAAGATCCCGGCGGAGAAGCAGAAGTCCGAGATCTGCGACGACCAGACCGCGCTCACCCAGCAGTACGGCGCCGCCCCGCTGCTGTTCCGCCCGCCGTTCGGCGACGGCGCCAACACCGCGATGCTCAACACCTCGGTGCAGGAGTGCGGCCCGCGCGCGATCGTGCTGTGGCGCGAGTCGATGCAGATCCACGACATGCAGTACCAGGCGGCGGACAAGAAACTGAAGCCCGGCGACATCATCCTGGCGCACTTCCGCGGCCCCAAGGAGCTCAAGGGCGCCACCATGACCCAGATGTTCGGCGACCTGCTGGCCCGGATCCAGGAGCAGGGCTTCTCGGTGGCCCGGCTGGAGGACTACATCCAGGCGCCCGCCGGCTAGGCCCGGGCCTGGACGGGCTGCCCCAGCATCATCAGCGGCCCGTGGTCGGTGCGGCTGAGGATCACCGTGACGGTGTTCGGCCCGGAGGGCTTGAGCTGGCGGCGCAGCTCCTCCGGGGTGATCGCCATCCCGCGCTTCTTGATCACCACCGTGCCGACCGCGCGCTCGCGCAGCAGCGCCTTCAGCTTCTTGACGTTGTACGGCAGCACGTCGGTCAGCTCGAAGGCGTGCGCGTACGGGGTCGGGACCAGCCGGTCCGAGGTCACGTAGGCGATCTTCGGGTCGATCAGCCGGCCGCCGACCGCCCCGGCGACCTCGGCCACCAGGTGGGCCCGGATCACCGCGCCGTCCGGCTCGTACAGGTACCGCCCGACCGGGCCGGCCGGCGGGTCGGGCAGGTCGCCGCCGGTGAGGCTGGCGCCCTGCGGCAGCAGGGTGGCGCGGTGCGGGCGGGCGGCCCCGGTGCCGAACCAGAGCACGGCCTCCTTGACGTCCCCGTGGTCGGAGACCCACTCGGCCTCGGCGTCCGCCGGCACGGCCTCGTGCGGGATGCCCGGGGCCACCTTCAGCGCGCCGATCGGGGTCCGCCGGCCGGCCTCGATCGCCCAGGACAGCGGCGGGGCGTACGCCTCCGGGTCGAACACCCGGCCGCGCGCGGTGCGCCGGGCCGGGTCGGTGAACACCGCGTCGTAGCCGGTGACGTCCACGTCGGCGACGTCCGCGCAGCGCACCTCGACCAGCTCGGCCAGGCCCAGCGCGGCGGCGTTCGCGGCGGTCGCGGCGCAGGCCGCCGGGTCCTTGTCGACGGCCAGCACCTCGATGCCCGCCCGGGCCAGCGCCAGCACGTCGCCGCCGATGCCGCAGCACAGGTCCGCGAGGCGCCGTACGCCCAGTTCGGCGAACCGCCGGGCCCGCCACTCGGCCACGCTGCGCCGGGTGGACTGCTCGACGCCGTTGGGCGTGAAGTACATCAGGTCGGCGTCGGTGCCGAACTTCGCCCGCGCCCGCTGCCGCAGCCGGGCCTGCCCGAACGCCGCCGACACCAGTTCCGCCGGGTGCTCGCGCCGCAGCCTGGTGGCCAGCGCCAGCTCCTCCTCGGGCGCGAACTCGCGCAGCTCGGCGAGCAGGGCCTGGCCCTCGGAGGTCAGCAGGGGCTGGAGGTTCTCGGTGTCCACGGGGCCATTCTCGCCGGTCAGTCGATCAGTCACAGCGCCAGATCGAGGGTGAGCGGCGTGGCCACGAGAACGACCGGGGTGATCCGGTACCCGCGCCGCCGGCTGCCGCGGGCCGCCCACCCGGCGGACAGGAGCGGGAGCGCGAACCAGACGGCCTCGACGGTGGCGACGGTGGTCGCCGAGTGCGGGGCGCCGTCCCACATGAGGACGATGGTCACCGCGCTCTCGACCACCACGGCGACCAGCACCGCGACCGCCGCGAGCAGCGCGACCGCCGCGTCCCGCGCCCGGGCCGGCGCGGTCACCGGAGGGCGCCCGACCAGAACAGCACCGGCAGGACGAACGGGGCCAGTGCGGCGGCGACCGGGAGGACGCGGTACCCCTTCCGCCAGGTGCGGAAGGCCAGGATGCCGGGCACCCCGAGGACGAGCGCCGTGTCGAGGAGCAGGGTGACGGCCAGGACCAGCTCCTGGGCGTGCCCCGGCGCGTTCAGGACGAGGGCGACCGTGAGCGAGACGGCGACGAGCGGAAGGACCGTCAGCAGGGGCAGGAGCAGTACCGCGGGGAGCAGGTCGTCCGACAGCGCCGGGCCGATGCGCTTGGGCTTCTGGGGCATGGCACGAGTGTCGGGCGCGGGGGCGGTGTCGCACATGAGTACGGCTACTCAACCGTCGCACCGGACCCCGGGGGCGCGCCGTTGGCACTCTGGTTGACTGAGTGCTAACACCGGCCTATGGTCGTCCTTGGCACTCCCCACTGGGGGAGTGCTAACGCGAAGACGCGTGTCTGACCCCCGCGACGGCAGGCTCGCAGGTTCGCCCCTACCCGTTAGAAAACCCCGTAATCTCCGAAGGGGAGCTCGGACGTGACCACCAGCAGCAAGGTTGCCATCAAGCCGCTCGAGGACCGCATCGTGGTCCAGCCGCTCGACGCCGAGACCACCACGGCCTCCGGCCTGGTTATCCCGGACACCGCCAAGGAGAAGCCCCAGGAGGGCGTCGTCCTGGCTGTCGGCCCGGGCCGCTTCGAGGACGGCCAGCGTCTGCCGCTCGACGTCGCCGTGGGTGACATCGTCCTGTACTCGAAGTACGGCGGCACCGAGGTGAAGTACCAGGGCGAGGAGTACCTCGTCCTCTCGGCCCGCGACGTTCTCGCCATCATCGAGAAGTAAAGCGGCATCGAGAAGTAAGTCGTTCCGACCCGCCCCGGATCCGTGTCCCAGTGACAGGGGCCCGGGGCGTGGTTGTTGGTTCACGTAGTTCGGCGGCCGGTCGGCCGGCCGCAGCCCCGAGGGAATAGGGAACATGGCGAAGATCCTGCAGTTCGACGAGGACGCCCGCCGCTCGCTGGAGCGCGGTGTCAACAAGCTGGCCGACACCGTCAAGGTGACCATCGGCCCCAAGGGCCGCAACGTCGTCATCGACAAGAAGTTCGGCGCCCCGACCATCACCAACGACGGCGTGACCATCGCCCGTGAGGTCGAGCTGGACGACCCGTACGAGAACCTTGGCGCGCAGCTCGTCAAGGAGGTCGCCACCAAGACCAACGACGTCGCGGGCGACGGCACCACCACCGCCACCGTGCTGGCCCAGGCCCTGGTCAACGAGGGTCTGCGCAACGTCGCCGCCGGCGCCGGCCCGGCCGCCCTGAAGAAGGGCATCGACAAGGCCGTCGCCGCCGTCTCCGAGCACCTGCTGTCCGTGGCCCGCGAGATCGAGGGCAAGGACGACGTCGCCGCCGTCGCGTCCCTCTCCGCCCAGGACACCCAGGTCGGCGAGCTGATCGCCGAGGCGATCGACAAGGTCGGCAAGGACGGTGTCATCACCGTCGAGGAGTCGAACACCTTCGGCGTGGAGCTGGACTTCACCGAGGGCATGCAGTTCGACAAGGGCTACCTGTCGCCGTACTTCGTCACCGACGCGGAGCGTCAGGAAGCGGTCCTGGAGGACCCGTACATCCTGATCAACCAGGGCAAGATCTCCTCCATCCAGGAGCTGCTGCCGCTGCTGGAGAAGATCCTGCAGAGCGGTGCCTCGAAGCCGCTGCTGATCATCGCCGAGGACGTCGACGGCGAGGCGCTGTCGACCCTGGTCGTGAACAAGATCCGCGGCACCTTCAACGCCGTCGCCGTCAAGGCCCCCGGCTTCGGCGACCGCCGCAAGGCGATCCTCGGCGACCTGGCCGTCCTGACCGGCGGCACGGTCATCTCCGAGGAGGTCGGCCTCAAGCTCGACCAGGCCGGTCTGGACGTGCTGGGCACCGCCCGCCGCGTGACCATCACCAAGGACGAGACCACCATCGTCGACGGTGCCGGTGACACCGAGGCCGTGGCCGGCCGCGTCGCCCAGATCAAGGGTGAGATCGCCGCCACCGACTCCGACTGGGACCGCGAGAAGCTGCAGGAGCGCCTGGCCAAGCTGGCCGGCGGCGTCTGCGTCATCAAGGTCGGCGCCGCCACCGAGGTGGAGCTGAAGGAGCGCAAGCACCGCCTGGAGGACGCCATCTCGGCGACCCGTGCCGCGGTCGAGGAGGGCATCGTCGCCGGTGGTGGCGCCTCCCTGGTGCACGCCGCCAAGGTGCTGAACGACGGCCTGGGCCTGTCGGGCGACGAGGCCACCGGTGTCGCCGTCGTCCGCAAGGCGCTGCACGAGCCGCTGCGCTGGATCGCCCAGAACGCCGGCCTGGAGGGCTACGTCATCACCTCCAAGGTCGCCGACCTGGAGATCGGCCAGGGCTACAACGCGGCCACCGGCGAGTACGGCGACCTGGTGAAGGCCGGCGTCATCGACCCGGTCAAGGTCACCCGCTCCGCCCTGGAGAACGCCGCCTCGATCGCCTCCCTGCTGCTCACCACCGAGACCCTCGTGGTGGAGAAGAAGGAGGAGGAGGCCGACGCCGGTCACTCGCACGGCGGCCACGGCCACTCCCACTGAGTGCGGCCCTGAAGGCCTGAACGCCTGAAGGCCTGAACGCCCGACCGGAGGCCCGGTCCGCGCCCCTCGGGGCCGCGGTCCGGGCCTCCGGTGTTTCCCGGTACGATCCGCTTGAAGACTCAACTATCAGAGTAATTTTGCTCTCGGCAAAGATTGCCTTATAACTGAGGCATGATCGAGGCCCGCCATCTGCGCGTCCTGCGTGCCGTCGCCCGCACCGGTTCCTTCTCCGCGGCCGCCCGCGAGCTGGGCTGCACGCAGCCCGCCATCAGCCAGCAGATGAAGGCCCTGGAGAAGTCCGTGGACACCCCGCTGGTGGTCCGCTCGGGCCGCGGCATGCAGCTCAGCGAGGCCGGGAAGGTCCTGCTCAAGCACGCCACCGGGATCCTCGCCGGGCTCTCCGCCGCCGAGGAGGAGGTGGCCGCGATCGCCGGGCTGCGGGCCGGGCGGGTGCGGCTGGTGTCCTTCCCGACCGCCAGCTCCACCCTGGTGCCGCCGGCCGTCGCCCGGCTGCGGGACGGCCATCCGGGGGTGCGCGTGTCGCTGGTGGAGGCGGAGCCGCCGGAGTCGCTGGCGATGCTGCGCGGCGGCGAGTGCGAGATCGCGCTGGCCTTCCGCTACCCGCAGTCGGACGGCGGTGCGCCGGCGGCGCCCGCGCACGGGACGGCCCGCGAGGCTCGCGCCGAGGCCAACCTGGAGGCGCAGCAGCTGAGCGCCGGCGCCGACTGGTCCGACCTGGTGGCCACCCCGCTGCTGGACGACCCGCTGGTGGGCCTGCTGCCCGCCGCGCACCCGCTGGCCGGGCGCGCCGGGCCGGTGGGGCTGGCCGAACTGGCGGGGGAGCAGTGGATCGCCGGCTGCCCGCAGTGCCGGGGCCACCTGGTGGAGCTGTGCGCGGCGGCCGGCTTCGAGCCCCGGATCGACTTCGCGACCGACGACTACCCGGCGGTGGTCGGCCTGGTGGCGGCCGGGCTCGGGGTGGCGGTGCTGCCCCGGCTGGCGCTGCAGTCGGTGCGTCCTGACGGCGTGTCGACGGTGCCGGTGCGGACGGCCTCCGGGGCGCCGGCGGTGCGTCAGGTGGTGGCGCTCACCCTGCCGGACCTCGCCGAGGTGCCGGCGGTGGCGCTGATGCTGGAGCGGCTCGCGGGGGCGGCTGCCGACCGCTGACGGCGGACGGTCGGCGCGGCACGCCCTCGGCCTGCGGCGCCGCGAAGAAACGTTTCTCCACGGCGCGTCGTGGCGGCTGGGACCTAGTGCCGCGCGACGGCCGGCGGGGTCAGCGGGACCTCCACCAGCCGGTGCCGCGAGCGTCCCAGCATCTCCTCGCGCTCGTCCTCGGTCATCCCGCCCCAGACGCCGTACGGCTCCCGCACCGCCAGCGCGTGCGCCGCGCACTCGGCGATCACCGGGCAGCGCATGCACACCTCCTTGGCGCTGGTCTCGCGCGAGCTGCGCGCCGCGCCGCGTTCGCCCTCGGGGTGGAAGAAGAGCGAGCTGTCCACGCCACGGCAGGCCGCGGAGAGCTGCCAGTCCCAGAGGTCCGCGTTGGGGCCCGGGAGGCGGGAGAAATCTGCCATGGCTCATTCCCTTCAGAGGCTCGTCTGCCGTGGGCCGGACGCTCGGCGGGCTGCTGCCGGGCGTTGCGGCGGGGCGTCGATGCACCGGTGTGGACACCTGGAAATATGACTTAAGGCAACTCCATGGACAAGTCACCCACAGACTGGCACAACAGTCAATGACCATACGAAAGCTATAAAAACGGGCAAAGGGGGCAAGGGTTTCGGCGGGCACGGGGCGTGGCAATCGGGTGGCTCGCGGGCGCGCGACGCTCCGCACCGGTGTGCGGGTCGCACGCCCACCGCGCGCGAGCTGCGGAAAAGTGCGGCGTGTGCACCGCGATGCGGCTGATCGGTAATGGGTTGGCCACGTACAGTGGCGGAGATGGCCCTGAAGGCCGTAACTCATTCGAGTGACGGTCGTTGGAAGTGCGGAGGCGGTTAGCGGGCGCCGGACGTCGGGAACGATCGCGGACGAGTTGGGGCGATCAGCACGGAGTCTGTCGCCGATCGGCCGTGTCGGAGAGGTTCGTACCAGCCAGGAGGCTCAACGTGACGCGGATCAGCTGCGGAGGACGACGGTCATGACTTCCGTTCTCGTTTGCGACGATTCCCCGCTCGCCCGCGAGGCGCTTCGCCGCGCGGTCGCGACCGTACCCGGTGTGGACCGGGTCACCACCGCGACGAACGGGGAGGAGGTCCTGCGCCGCTGGGTGGCCGACCGCTCCGATCTCGTCCTGATGGACGTCCGGATGCCCGGCCTCGGCGGGGTGGAGACGGTCCGGCGACTGCTGTCCGCCGACCCGGGCGCGCGGATCATCATGCTCACCGTCGCCGAGGACCTCGACGGTGTCGCGCTCGCGGTGGCCGCCGGCGCCCGCGGGTACCTGCACAAGGACGCCTCGCGCGCCGAGCTGCGGGCCACCGTCACCCAGGCCCTCGCCGACCCGACCTGGCGGCTCGCCCCGCGCCGGCTGCGCAGCCCGGACATGGGCGCGGCGCCGACCCTGACGGCGCGTGAGATCCAGGTGCTCGAAGGCATGAGTCACGGCCGCAGCAACGCCGAGATCGGCCGCGAGCTGTTCCTCTCCGAGGACACCGTCAAGACCCACGCCCGACGGCTGTTCAAGAAGCTCGGAGCCTCCGACCGCGCGCACGCGGTGGCGCTGGGCTTCCGCTGGGGCCTGGTCCGCTGACCGCCGGCGGCGTCGTCGGCTGCGGCGCGCCGCCCTCGAATCCGGAGGCGGACACCGCACGGGCGTGTGACGTCGCGGCCCCGAGGTTGCACCATGGAGGAGTGGAGCACCTCGGGGACCAGCGGACAGGCACTGCGGCGAACCACGCAGCCGCAGGACACTCGGCGGACGGCGCGACGGACGGGACCGCCGACCACGGCGGGGCGGGAGGCGGCACGGTGCAGGAGGGGCCGGTGGTGCGCGGCGGCATGCCGTACGGTGTCGCAGCGCATAACGTTCCGGTGCACAACTCCGGACGCGGTGCCGCGTTTTCCCGATCGACCAGGCACCATGGACCGATGCGTGACGACGTCGCCGGTGCGGCCGGCCAGGCGGACCCGGTGGAGGCCGAGCCCTCCGCGCCGGGTCTCGATCCGTCGTACACCGACACCGGCGCCGCCGGCGAGCCCGGCGTGCCGGTGAGGCCCAGCCGCCCGCCGGTGCTCGGTACGGGCGGCTCGCCGCTGGTCGGAGAGCTGGTCGCGGACGCCGTCCGGGGCGAGGGGCCGGCGATCGACGCGCTGCTCGCCTACGTCCACCCGCTGGCGCTGCGGTACTGCCGGGCCAAGTTGGCCCGGCTGCCCGGCGGTGCCCGGCACCACGTGGACGACGTCGCGCAGGAGGTCTGCGTCGCCGTGCTGTGCGCGCTGCCCCGGTACAAGGACCAGGGGCGGCCGTTCGAGGCCTTCGTCTACGGGATCGCCGCGCACAAGATCGCCGATCTGCAGCGGGCCGCGATGCGCGGACCCGGCTCGACCGTCGTGCCGCAGGACGACCTGCCGGAGGTGCCGGACGAGGCGCTCGGCCCGGAGGAGCAGGCGCTGCTGAGCAGCGACGCGGCCTGGGCCAAGGAACTGCTCTCCAACCTGCCGGCCCGCCAGCGCGAGCTGGTGCTGCTGCGGGTGGCCGCCGGGCTGTCGGCGGAGGAGACCGGCGAGGTGCTGGGGATGTCGCCGGGCGCCGTCCGGGTGGCGCAGCACCGGGCCCTCAGCCGGCTGCGGGCGCTCGCGGAGGAGTCGTCCTGACCGTGGGCCGGAATGGCCCATGGGGTGTGGTTGTTGTCAAGGGCACACGAGGACACATTCGCGGTGCCAGTACCATGGGGTATCGGCGCCTGGGCGGGTTGCCAAAGTTTCGCGGGTGAGCACGGGGTTCCCTTGGAGGTTCCTCCAACTCCACCCGGCTTTCGGCGGTCCGGACGAGTGAGCGATGTATGCGCCCCCACCCTCAGGGCGCGAGCGGATCAAGCCGGCCACGGAAGGTACCCCCGAAATGTCTTACAACGCCGCAGGCGTACCCGAGAAGTTCGCGATGCTCGGGCTCACGTTCGATGACGTCCTGCTGCTGCCCGGGGCTTCCGCGGTGCTGCCGAACCAGGTGGACACCTCCTCCCGGGTCTCGCGCAACGTCCGCGTCAACATCCCGCTGCTGTCCGCGGCGATGGACAAGGTCACCGAGGCGCGGATGGCCATCGCGATGGCCCGTCAGGGCGGCGTCGGCGTGCTGCACCGCAACCTGTCGGTCGAGGACCAGGCCAACCAGGTCGACCTGGTGAAGCGCTCCGAGTCCGGCATGGTCACCGACCCGATCACGGTCGGCCCGGACACCACGCTGGCCGAGGCCGACGCGCTGTGCGCCAAGTTCCGCATCTCCGGCGTCCCGATCGCGGACGAGGCCGGCAAGCTGCTCGGCATCGTCACCAACCGCGACATGGCCTTCGAGTCGGACCGCAGCCGCCAGGTCCGCGAGATCATGACCCCGATGCCGCTGATCACCGGCAAGGTCGGCATCTCCGGCGAGGACGCGATGGCGCTGCTGCGCCGCCACAAGATCGAGAAGCTGCCGCTGGTCGACGACGAGGGCCGGATCAAGGGCCTCATCACGGTCAAGGACTTCGTCAAGGCCGAGCAGTACCCGAACGCCGCCAAGGACTCCGAGGGCCGGCTGCTGGTCGGCGCCGCCGTGGGCGCCAGCGCCGAGGCCTTCGACCGGGCCCAGGCCCTGGTCGAGGCGGGCGTGGACTTCCTGGTCGTCGACACCTCGCACGGCCACAGCCACAACGCGCTGGCCTGGATCGAGAAGATCAAGTCGGCCGTCAAGGTCGACGTGGTCGGCGGCAACGTCGCCACCCGGGACGGCGCCCAGGCGCTGATCGACGCCGGCGTGGACGGCGTCAAGGTCGGCGTCGGCCCCGGCTCCATCTGCACCACCCGCGTGGTCGCCGGCATCGGCGTCCCGCAGATCACCGCCATCTACGAGGCCGCCCAGGCCTGCCAGGCGGCCGGCGTGCCGGTCATCGGCGACGGCGGCCTGCAGTACTCGGGCGACATCGGCAAGGCGCTGGCCGCCGGTGCCGACACCGTGATGCTCGGCTCGCTGCTGGCCGGCTGCGAGGAGTCCCCGGGCGAGCTGCTGTTCATCAACGGCAAGCAGTTCAAGTCCTACCGCGGCATGGGCTCGCTGGGCGCGATGCAGTCCCGCGGCCAGGGCCGCTCCTACTCCAAGGACCGCTACTTCCAGGCCGAGGTGGCCTCGGACGACAAGCTCGTCCCCGAGGGCATCGAGGGCCAGGTGCAGTACCGCGGCCCGCTGTCGGCCGTGCTGCACCAGCTGGTCGGCGGCCTGCGCCAGACCATGGGCTACGTGGGCGCCGCCACCATCGCCGAGATGGAGAGCAAGGGCCGTTTCGTCCGGATCACCGCGGCGGGCCTCAAGGAGAGCCACCCGCACGACATCCAGATGACCGTCGAGGCGCCGAACTACTCGGCCCGCTGACGCACCGCACCACGAAGGGCCCGCTCCGGCGGGCCCTTCCGCGTGTCCGGGGGCCGGGCCGTCCGGGCGGCGGTCCCTCCCGTACGGGATACTGGGGGGCGGCCGGGGTGACCCGGCGGGCATGAGCAACAAACCAGAAGGGCTCGAAGTGACTGAGATCGAGATCGGGCGAGGCAAGCGCGGCCGACGGGCGTACTCCTTCGACGACATCGCCGTCGTCCCCAGCCGCCGCACCCGGGACCCGAAGGAGGTCTCGATCGCCTGGCAGATCGACGCCTACCGCTTCGAGCTGCCCTTCCTGGCGGCCCCGATGGACAGCGTGGTCTCGCCGCAGCAGGCCATCGCCATCGGCCGGCTCGGCGGCCTCGGGGTGCTGAACCTCGAAGGCCTCTGGACCCGCTACGAGGACCCGCAGCCGCTGCTCGACGAGATCGCCTCGATCACCGACGAGGCCGCCGCGACCCGCCGCCTGCAGGAGGTCTACTCCGCGCCGATCCGTGCCGAGCTGATCAAGCAGCGCATCCAGGAGGTGCGCGACTCCGGCGTGGTCACCGCCGCCGCGCTCTCGCCGCAGCGCACCGCCGAGTTCTCCAAGGCCGTCGTGGACGCGGGCGTCGACGTCTTCGTCATCCGCGGCACCACCGTCTCGGCCGAGCACGTCTCCAGCGCCGCCGAGCCGCTGAACCTCAAGCAGTTCATCTACGAGCTCGACGTCCCGGTGATCGTCGGCGGCTGCGCCACCTACACCGCCGCGCTGCACCTGATGCGCACCGGCGCGGCCGGCGTGCTGGTCGGCTTCGGCGGCGGCGCCGCCCACACCACTCGCAACGTGCTCGGCATCCAGGTGCCGATGGCCACCGCCGTCGCCGACGTGGCCGCCGCCCGCCGGGACTACATGGACGAGTCCGGCGGCCGCTACGTGCACGTCATCGCGGACGGCGGCGTCGGCTACAGCGGCGACATCCCGAAGGCCGTCGCCTGCGGCGCCGACGCGGTGATGATCGGTGCCGCGCTGGCCCGGGCCACCGACGCGCCGGGCAAGGGCTTCCACTGGGGCATGGAGGCCGTCCACGAGGAGCTGCCGCGCGGCAAGCGGGTGAACCTCGGTACGGTCGGCACCACCGAGGAGATCCTGACCGGGCCGTCGCACACCCCGGACGGCACGATGAACCTGTTCGGCGCGCTGCGCCGGGCGATGGCCACCACCGGCTACACGGAGCTCAAGGAGTTCCAGCGGGTCGAGGTGACGGTCAACCCGGCGCTCAACCACCGCTGAGTCCGCTGACGCAGGCCCCCGCCACCCCGTGAGCTCTGTTCCGGGGCCCGGCGGGGGCCTGCGGCATGTCAGGGGCGGACGGCGGTGCGGCGGGTGAGCAGGTACCCGCCGATCAGGGCGATGGCGTAGAAGGCCAGGTCGAGGGGCCGGAGGCCGGCGCGCCAGCCGGCCAGCGCGTCGTGCAGCAGGCCGTCCGGCCCGGGGCCGTCCGCATGGACCAGGCGCAGCCGCTGGGTCAGCTGACCGAGTAACAGGGCGGCGGCCGCGAGCAGGGCACCGAGCAGCGGCAGCAGGCGGCCCGGGCCGCCGAACCGGCCGAGCGGCAGCGCGATCAGGCCGGCCTGGGCGATGGCCAGCCAGCCGAGGCTGTCGGCCGCCCGCAGCGGCGCGCAGCCGTACGCCAGGGCGCCGAGCAGCGCGGCGAGCAGGGCGAGGGCGATCGCGGGGGCGGTGCGGTGGTGCCGGGCCGCCCGCCGGCTCGCCCGGCCGGCGGGGGCGTCGGGCTCGTACCCCGCGACCGGGGCGCCGGGCATGCCGGGGGCGACGTACCCCTCGGGGGCGGCCGGGAGCGGCGCGACCGTGTAGTGCTGTGCGGTTCGCGAGCGGACCGACTGGCCGTCAGCGTCCGGTGCGGGTGCGGTCATGGGCGTCGAGTCCCCCCGGAAAGACGATGAAGCTGCCGAACGGTAGCAGCGTTTCGGACGGATCTCGGCGAGTTTTCGATCACAGATCGGGCACGGAGCGCCGCGAGCGTTCCGGTTCGTCCGGGCTCTGGGCAGGGGGTGGGTGGCCGCGGGCCCTCGGGACAGGGGATGATGGAGGCTTGGCCGTCCGGGCCCGGCAGGACCGACGCGCCGTCACCACGACCGCCGGCAGCACATGGGGGAACGTTCCGAATGACCGAGGCGCAGGGCTCCACCGGCCGCCTGCTGGCCGGCCGCTACCGGCTGACCGCGGTGCTCGGGCGCGGCGGCATGGGCACCGTCTGGCGCGCCGAGGACGAGATGCTGGACCGGACCGTCGCGGTCAAGGAACTGCGGATGAACGCCAGCGTCGAGGAGGAGGAGAAGCACCGGCTGATCGTCCGGACGCTGCGCGAGGCCAAGGCGACCGCCCGGATCCGGCACAACTCGGCGGTGACCGTCTTCGACGTGGTCGAGGAGGACGACCGGCCGTGGATCGTCATGGAGCTGGTCGAGTCCCGCTCGCTGGCCGACGTCGTCCGCGAGGACGGGCCGCTGGAGCCCGCCCGGGCCGCCGAGATCGCGCTGGACGTGCTGGGCGTGCTGATCTCCGCGCACGCGCTGGGCATCCTGCACCGCGACGTGAAGCCGTCCAACGTGCTGATCGGCGAGGACGGCCGGGTGGTGCTGACCGACTTCGGCATCGCCAGCGTGGAGGGCGACGCCTCCGTCACCTCCACCGGGATGCTGGTCGGCGCGCCGTCCTACATATCCCCGGAGCGGGCGCGCGGGCAGAAGCCCGGCCCGCCCGCCGACCTGTGGTCGCTCGGCGGCACGCTGTACGCGATGGTGGAGGGCCGGCCGCCGTACGACCGGGGCTCGGCGCTGGCCACGCTGACCGCGGTGATGACCGAGGACCTGACGGTGCCGGAGAACGCCGGGCCGCTGCTGCCGGTGATCGAGGGGCTGCTGGAGAAGGACCCGGCGAAGCGGTTGGACGCCTCGCAGACCCGGTCGATGCTGAAGCGGGTGGTCGCGGAGGCCACCGCGAAGGCGGAGTCGACCACCGAGCACGCGGTGCCGCTGACGCCGGCCGCCGAGGAGCCGAAGGGCGAGCCGGCGCGGACCGAGTCGGCGCGGACCGAGCAGGCGGAGAGCGAGCCGGCGAAGCCCGCGCAGGAGCGTCGGCGGACCGTGGGCGGGCTGCTCGGGACCGTCCGGGTGGGCAGCCGGGCGCGGGACGAGGAGTCGGCGGCCGCCGTGGAGCCGGCGGCGGAGTCGGCCGGTTCGGCCGCCGCGCCGGAGCCCGAGTCGATCCGGCCGGTGACCAGCGAATGGACCAGGGGCGCCACGCAGGCGGCCGGCGCCGACCCGCGCAAGGGCCGGCGGCGGCTGGCCCTGGTCACCGTGATCCTGGTGCTTCTGCTGATCGCCGGGGTGGTCGCGGTGGTCCGGGCGGTCGGCGGGAACGACGGCTCGACCGGTGGGAGCGCGCACGGCGCGGGCTCCGCCGCGCCCGTCGTGGCGACCACCGAGCCGACCCCGGGCCAGAGCACGACCGCGCCCACCGAGCCCGCCCTCACCACGCCCGCCCCCACCACGCCCGCCCCCACCGAGCCGCCGGCCACCGGCGCGAGCTCGGCCGCCGCGCCGACCCCGGCCGCCACCACGCCCGCGGCCCAGCCCCCGGCGCCCGCCCCGGCCACGACCCAGGCCGCGCCGGGCGGGCCGGTGCCGGCCGGGTTCCACGAGTACAAGGACCCGAGCGGCTTCTCCGTCGTCCTGCCGGACTGGCTGCAGCCGGCCGGCTCGGACGGCAACCGGCGGATCTTCAAGAACCCCGCGGACGGCAGCCAGCTGCGGATCGAGTGGACCACCTCGCCCGGCGCGAGCGCCGTCGCCGACTGGCAGGACTCCGAGCCCAACGTGCGCGGGCAGGTCACCAACTACCAGCGGCTGAACCTGGCGGCGATCAGCTACCGGCAGTGGACCAACGCGGCGGACTGGGAGTGGACCAACGGCACGCCCAAGACGCACTCGCTCAACCGCGGCTTCGTGACCAGCAGTCCGGCCAAGTACGGCTACTCGATCTACTGGATCGTCCCGGACGCGCAGTGGGCCGCGCAGGCCCCGGCCCGGGACGTCGTGTTCAACAGCTTCCAGCCGGCGCCGTAGGGCCGGCAGGCCGGCCGGGCCGACCGCCGCGGGCTCAGCCGAGCAGGCGCTGCTTGGCCCGGCCGAACTCCTCGTCGGTGAGCGCCCCGGAGGTGTGCAGGGCGGCCAACCTCTCCAGCTGGTCGAGGAGTTGCTCGCCCGCGCCGAGCTCGGCCGGGACGGCGTCCACGGGCGGGGCGGCGCAGGCCGGCGCGGCGTCGACGGGCGGGGCGGCGTCGACCGGCGGGGCGGTGCGGGCGCGCCGGGCGGCCTCCCGGATCTGCTCGGCGAAGGGCTCGCCCTTGACCACGTCCTCGAAGCGGTGCGCGCCGGTCAGCGCGACGACCGTCAGCACCTCGCCGTTGAACGTGGTCCGGACCACGGAGGCGTCGGTGACGGCGGCAAGCGGAACCGCGACCGGTGGTTTCCCGTCCTTCAGGAAGAGCAGCCGGTGGGTCGTCAGCACCAGCGCACCCCTGCGGAAGTGGTCGGGGTGGCGCCCGGCGGTGGAGGCGACCGGCGACTCGCCCGTGATCACGGTGGCTTCGACCGTGCGCAGGGCCGCGGCCTGGTTGGCTTGGTTGCTGTTGCCCGCCACCTTGAAGGCGGTGTCGATCAGATCGGTCCAGTCCATGGGATCGAGCGTATAAGGAGCCGCTCAGTAGGCTGCTCGGTGAGCGAGAGGAACTGGCATGCGAGGCGGCCCCGGGCAGTTGCTGGCAGGGCGGTACCGGCTGACGGACCGTCCCGAACCCTTGCGCGCCCGGGCGGTGGACGAGCAGAACGGCGAATCGGTACTGCTCCGCGCCCTGGAGCTGCCCGCGCTGCTGGCCGCCGGTCAGGGCCTGGACGACCCGCTGCCCGCGCAGGCGGACCGGCTGGTGCGCCGGGTGGCGGCGGCCGGTGCCGCGGCGCCGGCCTGGCACCCCCGGCTGCTGCGCGGCCTCGGGGCCTTCGCCGAGGGTGAGTTGCTGTGGACGGTCGAGGAGCGGCCGGCCGGCTGCTCGCTGGCCGAACTGCTCGCCGTGGGGCCGGTGCCGCCGTACCGGGCGGCCGAGTTGGCGGCCGATCTGGCGGGCGCGCTGCGCGCGCTGCACGGCGCCGGGCTCGCGCACGGGAACCTCACCGCCGAGTCGGTGCTGGTCTGCGAGGACGGCGCGGCGATGCTCGGCGGGCTGCTCTCCGGGGTCGCCGAGGAGGCGCTGGCGGAGGACCTCGGCGGGCCGGGCGGGCGCAGACGGTACGACGTCCGGGCCGCCCTGGTCGGCCCGGTCGCCGAGCGCTGGCCGCTGGACGGCGGCCCGGCGGGGGACTGCTGGGCGCTCGGCGTGCTGCTGCAGCGGATGGTCACCGGCCGCTCGCCGTTCCCGGAGGGCGGCGTGCCGGAGCTGGTGACGGCCGTCCGGGACGGGCGGCGCGAACCCAGCGTGGTGTGCGGGCCGTTGGCGCCGCTGGCGGAGCGGCTGCTGCAGCCCGACCCGTCGCTGCGGCCGAACGCCGAGGACGTCCGGCGGGAGCTGGCGGCGCTGCTGGCGGGCGCGCCGGAGCCGGTCGACGAGGGACGGGCGGGGCGCGAGCCGGTGACGCGGGAGGTGGCGCTGAAGCCGGACGCGCCGCTGGTGCCGCAGCGGCCCCGCCGGAGGCCGGCCCGGGCCGGGCGGACGGCGGACGACCGGGCGAAGCCGCCCCGGATACCCCCGGCCCTGCTGGGCCCGCTGCTGGTGGGGGGCGTGTTCGTGCTGCTGGCGGTGGCGCTGGCCGCCGTGGTGCTGTTCGCAGGCTGACGGCCCGGATGCGCACCGCTCGGACGACACGCCTCGTGGACGTGATTACCGGGCTTGGCAAGGTGCGCCTAATCTGTGCGTGGAATCAGTTCGAACAGTGGTCTGCACAGGCCCTCCTCCGTCGCGGTGACGGCAGGCGGATGAGCGGGGGAGCGGTCGCCGATGGGCGGGCAGGACCGGCCGGAGGCGGCCGAGGCGGAGCGGCTGCTGGCCGGGCGGTACGAGCTCGGTGAGCGGCTCGGCCGGGGTGGGATGGGGACGGTCTGGCGGGCCTGGGACCGCATGCTGGACCGCGAGGTCGCGGTCAAGGAGCTGACCGTCAACCACCTCCCCGAGGAGGAACTGCAGATCCTGCACACCCGGATGAAGCGCGAGGCCAGCGCGGCCGCGCGGATCAAGCACCCCGGCGTGATCACCGTGCACGACGTGCTGGAGCAGGACGGCCGGCCGTGGATCGTGATGGAGCTGGTCGACGGCCGCTCGCTGGCCGACGTGATCAGCCAGGACGGCACCCTGCAGCCGCGCGCCGCCGCCGAGGTCGGCAGCCAGGTGCTGGCGGCGCTGCACCGCGGCCACCAGCTGGGCGTGCTGCACCGGGACGTCAAGCCGGCCAACGTGCTGCTGGAGCGCGGCACCGGGCGGGTGGTGCTGCTGGACTTCGGCATCGCCAAGTACGAGGGCTCGACCGAGCTGACCCGGCCGGGGGACCTGGTCGGGTCGCCGGACTACCTGGCGCCGGAGCGCGCCCAGGGCGAGCGGCCCGGGCCGGCCTCCGACCTGTGGGGCCTCGGTGCGACGCTGTGGGCGGCCGTCGAGGGCCGGTCGCCGTTCCGCCGGGACTCGCCGATCACCACGCTGGCCGCGGTGGTCGACGAGCCGCTGCCCACGGCGCGCAGGGCCGGGCCGCTCGGGCCGGTGCTGGCCGCGCTGATGGCCAAGGACCCGGCCGACCGGCCGAGCGCGGACGAGGCGGCCCGGATGCTGGCCGAGGTGCGGTCCGGGCACACGATGGGCCTGAAGTCCGTGCCGTCGACGCGCACGCCCACCCAGTCCGTCCCGGTGGTGGACCGCAGCGACCGCCCGGAGGGGGAGGCGCAGTCGGCCGAGGACGGCCCGGAGGGGTCGGAGGAGCCGACCGAGCCGCGCCCGCCGGCCGTCGCGGTGGACACCGCCGGGGGCGCGCTCGCGCAGGCGCACGCGCCCACCACGGCCGTCGCGCCGGTCGCGCACGCCGATGCGCCGGTCGCCGGCCCCGGCATGCACCCGGTCGCGCACCCCGTCGCGCCCGCGCGCGGCCCGGCCCGGCGCCGCAACCTGCTGAAGCTCGCCGCGGTCGGACTGGCCGTGGGCGTGCTGGCCGCCGGGGCGACCTTCTTCGCCACCCGGCACATGGTCGGCCCCTCGACCGCCGACCCCGCGCCCACCGGCACCCCGACCGACTCGGACCCGAGCACCCCGGCCGGACCCGGCCAGGCGGCGCCCGCCGGCTACCACTGGGTGGACGACCCGGCCGGCTTCCGCTTCCCGCTGCCGAACGGCACCCCGACCTGGCAGCGGGTCACCTCCCCGGACGGCAACCAGATCTTCTACACGCCGGACGACAAGGTGCACTACCTGCAGTTCGCCGTCACCGTGGGCCAGTCCGTCAAGCCGCTGGACCACATGCGGCAGATGGAGGGCAGCGTCTCCAAGTCGCTGAAGGACTACAAGCAGCACCAGCTGACCGGCGCCGCGGTGAACAGCCACGAGGCCGCCGTCTGGGAGTTCAGCTACCTCGCCAAGGAGGGCGGCCGGCGGCGCGCGATCGAGGCCGAGTTCATCGACGAGGACGGCACCGGGTACGCCGTCTACTCCTCCAGCCCCGACAAGGGCGGCGAGTGGACCGATGCCGAGCACCGGTTCAGAACGGTGCTGAACGCCTTCACCCCGACCCGCTGACGGTGCGGGTTCGCCGCGTTCGCCCGATAGTGGCAGATTCTTGTTACCCATGGGTACCGGACCGGCCGCCGAGCGCCTAGGCTGCGCCGTATGTCGGACCTCACAGCAGGCGCAGCGGCCCCCGAACACCCCGACGCCGGCCCGGCCGGCGGTAACCCGGCCGCCCCCGGCGGCGGTCGGACGGTCTCGTCGGCCGTGCCGTCGTCCCTGGTCGCCCGGCTCGCGGCGGGCATCACCGCCACCGGCGAGCCGAGCCTGGTGGAGACCGTCGCCCCGCTGACCGGCGAGCGGCTGGCCGGCCTGCCGCAGTCCACCCCGGCGGACGTCGAGGTCGCGTTCCAGCTGGCCCGCCGCGCCCAGCCCGCCTGGGCCGCGCAGCCGGTGCGCCGCCGCGCCGCCGTCCTGCTGCGCTTCCACGACCTGCTGCTGAAGCGGCAGGACGAGGTGCTCGACCTCGTCCAGGCCGAGACCGGCAAGGCCCGGCTGCACGCCTTCGAGGAGGTGCTGGCCGTCGCCATGGCCGCCCGGCACTACGGGCGCGCCGCCCAGGGCTACCTGCGGGACAAGCGGCGCGGCGGCGCGCTGCCGGTGCTCACCCACACCGTCGAGGCCCGCCGCCCCAAGGGCGTGGTCGGCCACATCTCGCCCTGGAACTACCCGCTGGAGCTGTCCGTCGGCGACGCCCTGCCCGCCTTCGTGGCCGGGAACGCGGTGGTCAACAAGCCCGACACGCAGACCGCGCTGACCGCCCTGTGGGCCCGCGAGCTGCTGATCGAGGCCGGGCTGCCGGCCGACCTGTGGCAGATCGTGGTCGGCGACGGACCGGTGATCGGCCCCGCCGTGGTGGAGCACGCCGACTACGTCTCCTTCACCGGCTCCACCCGCACCGGCCGCGACGTGGCCCAGCGCGCCGCCGCCCGGCTGGTCGGCGCCTCGCTCGAACTCGGCGGCAAGAACGCCATGCTGGTGCTCTCCGACGCCGACCTCGACGCCGCCGCCGCAGGCGCCGTCCGGGCCTGCTTCTCCTCCGCCGGGCAGCTGTGCATCTCGATCGAGCGGCTGCTGGTGCACCGCTCGGTGGCCGACGAGTTCGTCGAGCGCTTCGCCGCCCGCACCCGGGCGCTGCGCCTCGGCGGCGGGCTCGCGTACGGCGCCGACATGGGATCGCTGGTCTCCGTCCGGCAGTTGGAGACCACCACCCGGCACGTCGAGGAGGCCGTCAAGGCGGGCGCCACGGTGGTGGCCGGCGGCCGCGCCCGGCCGGACCTCGGCCCGTACTTCTTTGAGCCGACCATTCTCGACGGGGTGACCCCGGAGATGGCGGTCTGCGCCGAGGAGACCTTCGGCCCGGTCGTGTCGGTCTACCGCTTCGACACCGAGGACGAGGCGGTGGCCGCCGCCAACTCCACGCCGTACGGCCTGAACTCCAGCGTCTGGACCAGGGACCACCGGCGCGGCCGGGCGGTCGCGGCCCGGCTGCGCACCGGCACCGTCAACGTCAACGAGGCCTACGCGGCCACCTACGGCTCGGTCGCCTCCCCGATGGGCGGCATGGGCGACTCCGGGCTGGGCCGCCGGCACGGCTCCGAGGGCATCCTGCGCTTCACCGAGGCGCAGACCATCGCGACCCAGCGGCTGATGCCGATCGCGCCCGCCTTCGGCCTGGACGACCGGAAGTTCGCCGCGGTGATGACCGGCGGGCTGCGGGCGCTGAAGGCCCTGCGCTTCAAGTAGGCCCCCGGCCGGCTTTCCCCCACGACAGGTTCGACCCCCGAAGGAGCGGTGCAGATGGTGGAGTCCGGCGATGCGGCGGAGTTCGACTACGACGTGGTCGTGGTCGGCTCCGGCTTCGGCGGTTCGGTCGCCGCGCTGCGGCTGACCGAGAAGGGCTACCGGGTCGCCGTCCTGGAGGCCGGGCGCCGCTTCGAGCGGGACGAACTGCCCCGCAACTCCTGGGACCTGGCGAACTACCTGTGGGCGCCGCAGCTCGGCCTGTACGGGATCCAGCGCATCCACCTGCTGGCCAACGTGCTGATCCTGGCCGGCGCCGGGGTCGGCGGCGGCTCGCTGAACTACGCCAACACCCTCTACGTGCCGCCGAAGGCCTTCTTCGAGGACCGCCAGTGGCGGCACATCACCGACTGGCAGGAGGAGCTGGCGCCGTTCTACGACCAGGCGCAGCGGATGCTCGGGGTCCGGCTCAACCCGACCGTCACCCCCTCCGACGTCCACCTCAAGGCGGCCGCCGAGCGGATGGGCGTCGGCGACACCTTCCACATGGCGCCGGTCGGGGTGTTCTTCGGCGACGGCAAGGACACCGACGGCACCGCCAAGGCGGCGCCCGGCGAGGAGATCGCCGACCCGTACTTCGGCGGCGCCGGCCCGGCCCGCAAGGCCTGCGTGGAGTGCGGCGAGTGCATGACCGGCTGCCGGCACGGCGCCAAGAACACGCTCACCGAGAACTACCTGTACCTGGCGGAGCGCGGCGGCGCCGAGATCCACCCGCTGACCACGGTGGCCCGGATCCGGGAGCACGGCGGAGGCTTCGCGGTGGACGTGCGCCGCACCGACTCGCGGTCGAGGACCGACCGGGTCAAGGCCGGCGCCCGGACCATCACCGCGGCGAAGGTGGTGGTGGCGGCCGGCACCTACGGCACCCAGTCGCTGCTGCACCGGATGCGCGACGGCGGGCACCTGCCCCGGATCTCGGCGCGGCTCGGCGAGCTGACCCGGACCAACTCCGAGGCGATCGTCGGCGCGCAGACCACCGACCGGCGCTACGGCGCCAAGGCGGACTTCACCAAGGGCGTCGCGATCACCTCCTCGGTGCACCCCGACGAGAACACCCACATCGAGCCGGTCCGCTACGGCAAGGGCTCCAACGCGATGGGCGCGCTGTCGATCGCCCAGGTCAGGGGCGGCGGGAAGACCCCGCGCTGGCTGCGCTACCTGGGCAACTCGGTGCTGCACCCGGTGACCTTCGCCCGCTCGATGAACCAGCACCGCTGGTCCGAGAAGACGATCATCGGGCTGGTCATGCAGTCCCTGGACAACTCGATCACCGTCTCGCTGAAGAAGGGCCCGCTCGGCAAGCCCCGGCTCACCTCCACCCAGGGCCACGGCGAACCCAACCCGACCTGGATCCCGGCCGCCCAGCAGGGCGCCCAGGCGCTCGCCGAGGAGATCAACGGCTTCGCGGGCAGCACCGTCGGCGAGATCTTCGACATCCCGCTGACCGCCCACTTCCTCGGCGGCTGCCCGATCGGCGACGCCCCCGAGACCGGCGTGGTCGACCCCTACCACCGGCTGTACGGCCACCCCGGGATCAGCGTGGTGGACGGCGCGGCCGTCTCCGCCAACCTCGGCGTCAACCCCTCGCTCACCATCACCGCGCAGGCCGAGCGGGCCCTGTCGATGTGGCCGAACAAGGGCGAGACCGACCCGCGCCCGGCCCCGGGCGAGGCCTACCGGCCGGTCGCCGCGGTGGCGCCGGTGCGGCCGGCGGTGCCGGCGGGGGCCTTTGGCGCGCTGCGGCCGCCGGTGCTGCTGCCCGTCCCGGAAGTGCCGCGTCAGCAGGGCTGACACCGGTTTTCCGGGGGCAAACCTGCCGGTGCGGTTCTCGGTTGACACCAGTTCGGGTCCGGTGGGATAAACGGGCTTTCTGGGGGGACCAGGAATTCGTCGAGCGGGGGTAAGCGGTCCATGACCAACTGCGCATGGTGCGGGGCGACTTCGACGGGAGGAGGGTCGGTCTGCGCGTCGTGCGGACAGCCGGCGGCCCCACCGCCGACCGCCGTCGCGGCGCCCGCGATCTCGCCGGTCGACGCCGTGCCGGCGGCCCCGCCGCCGTACGGGCCGCCGCCCGGTGCCCCCGGCTTCCCGCCGCCCGGTGCGCCCGGCTTCCCGCCGCCGCCCGGCGGCGGCCCCGGCTTCGTGCCGCCCGGCGCGCCCGGCTTCGCCGGGTACCCCGCCGCCGGCGGCCCGCCCTCGCTGGGCAACTGGGGTGCCGGGCAGCCGGTCCAGCCGCGGGTCGGCCAGCCGCCGCTGCTGCGCTGGCTGACCGGCTCGGACTGGCGCCCGGCGCTGGTCTCGGCGATCGCGCCGACCCTGGTGCTGCTGGTGGCCGCGCTGGCCGTGGCCGCGCCGGCCGACTACCGGCCGGACGGCGCCGGCTCGGCGCCCGGGTTCGGCAACGTCTACGGCGCGGCCCTCGGGGCGGCGCTGGGCGCGCTCGGCGCGCCGCTGCGGATCGGCTACCACGGCAACACGGGCTTCGGCACGGGCATGGAGTACGAGATCCGTGCCCTGCCGCTGACCGTCACCGTCCTGTGGATCCTCACGCTCTGGCTCGGCCTGCGGGCCGGCCTGCGGCGGCGCAGGGCCAAGGGCGTCCAGCTGACCCGGGCGCAGGCCGCCGGGGAGGCGCTGCGCTCCGCCCTGGTGATGGGGGCGGTGACGCTGCTGCTCGGCCTGGTCGCCGGGACGACCTGGAAGCCCGAGCAGCGCGGTCGCGGCGGTTTCTCCGGCTACGACTACGGCGACTTCGGGGACTACGGCTCCAGCCCGGGCTCCGGCGGCAAGCGGGACGCCGGAATGTCCTTCTTCGCGGACACCGGCTGGGCGGAGGCGCTCGGCTGGACGGTCCTGCTCGCCTTCCTGGTGGCCTTCGCGGTCTACGGCACCGACGCCCTGCGCTGGGCCGCCTGGCGCAGCGCGGCGGTGCGCGGCTGGGCGGTGGCCGCGCTGACGGCGGGCCAGGCGCTCGCCCTGACCTGGGGCATCGCCTCGGTGGCCGGCTTCGTGATCGCCGCGGCGAACAGCGACAACGGCTGGGAGATCGGCGCCGCGTTCGCCTTCATGCCCAACCTGGGCCTCGCCCTGCTCGGCTTCGGCTCGGGGGCGACCTTCCAGGGCGAGGCCGACCGGACGGGCGGCTTCGGCTCCTCGACGCGGGACACGGGCCCCAGCGGCACGGACGTGTCCTTCTTCGACCTGCACGAGCTCGGCGGCGAGTGGCGCCTGGCCGGACTGCTGGCGCTCGTCTCGGTGGCCGTGCTCGGCTGGGTCGCGGTCCGGCGGCGGCTGGAGTCCGCGGACCGGCTGCGGCTGGCGGCCGTGTACGCGGCGGCGCTCGTCCTGCTGTCGATGCTGGCCGGCGGGATCATCACCGTGTCGATCAGCATGGCCGGCTGGGCCTCGGCGGCGCGTTCGTCCATGTCCACGGAGATGTCGGTCAGCCTGAGCTTCCCGACCGTGCTGCTGGCGAGCGTGGTCTGGGCGGCGGTCGGCGCGCTGGCGGTCCCGGCGCTGCTGACGGGCCTGCGCCGGGGCGGCGCCCAGCCGTACCCGGCCGGGCCGTACTACGCGGGCGCGCCGGGCTACGCGGGCATGCCGGGCTACGCCGGTGCCCCCGTGCCGCCGCAGCCGCCGTACCCGGGCGGGCCGGACTACCCGGGCACGCCGGGCTTCGCCGGTGCCCCCGTGCCGCCGCAGCCGCCGTACCCGGGCGGGCCGGCGTACGGCGTCCCGGTGCCGCCGCCCGGGCAGGCGCCCGTGCCGTTCGGGGTGCCGCACCCGGCCGCCGCGCCGGAGCCGCACGCGCTGCCGGCGCCCCCGGCCGCCGCGCCGGCCGCGCCCGCGGGCGGGGTGGGCGAGGTGCTGGGCTCGCACGAGCCGCCGGCCGCTCCCGCCGCTCCGCCGACCGGCGACGCGCCGGTCGACCCGAGCGTCTGGCGCGACCACCCGTAACACCTTCCGTTCCGCGACCCCCGCCGCCCCGCCCGTTCCCCGGTCGGGGCGGCGGGGGTTTCGCGCCCGGGAGCGGCGGGGCGGCGGCCGGGCAGCGGCCGAAAATGGGTCCGGACAGGGCAAAGGGCCCCGCGGGGGAACGGGGCCCTTTGTCGCTCAGCACTCGGCGTCAGGGCCGCGCCGGGTGCTGTGGTGACGGCGCCGGGGGAGGGGCGCCGTCGTGTCGGTTGGCATCGGGCCGCCGACGCGGTCCCGGCACGGGCCGGGGCGCGGGGCGGGCGTGTCCGTGTCGCGGTGGGGGCACCCCCGGCCGGCGGCTGGGGGCGGGTCGGCGCGCGGCTTCGCGCCTGACCTTCGCTCACGGAGCGTGAGGAGCTTACCGCTGCCGCTTCCCTGGGCGGCGACAGTGGTCCGGCCTCCCGTTGAGCCGTCCGGCCGCCGGGAGAACCGCTTACACGCAGCATCGTGCTGGACGAAGGGCTTGCTCTGCAACCGATTCGGCACAGTTCGCTTCAGTCTCTTTCACGACTGGCGAGTAGCCTCGGGCGCGGCCCCGGCCCGTCCGGCCGGTTGCGGGGCTGCGCGGACCGGGACGCGAATGATCACGGTGCGTAGCGGAACGTTCGGTTGCGGCGCACGGGGACGCGCGTAGCGGTACGGGACGGGGGCGGGGGTGCGCCCGGGCGCACCCCGGGGTCGCGACGGGTCGTGCGGGGTCGTACCGGGGTGCGACGGCCGGTCCGGGCGTCCCCGAGGGCCGGCCGCCCCACCTCTGCTGACCCAGTCGCGGCCGGGGTCGCTGTCCCCTGCTGGCCGGCCGCGACACCCGCGCACGGTCCCACGGTGCCGCGCTCCCCGGCGGGCCGGGGCGGCGGCGCCACATGCGCCGGTGGACTGGGGTGGAGCTCCACGCGTGGTCCTGCTGCCCGTGCGGCGTGCCCCCGGCCGGGGGCGGCGGCGGCGCGTCTGGCGGGCGCGGCGCGGCCGTACGGTCGTAGGAAGCAACGAACCGGAGGCCCGCCCGGTCACGGTCGTTCGGACGGGCAGACGAGTGAAACCGGACAGCCCGGTAGAATCGGTGTCCAGACACCCCACACCCGTCCGCCGCCGCCCGCCCCGCCGGGAAGGTGGTCCGGCGAGACACCCTCGATACCGCTGCCGGAAGGCCGTCCGTGTCCTCTGCAATTCCCGTCCAGCCCGTACCGGACAACGACACCGTCCTGGTCGTCGACTTCGGTGCCCAGTACGCCCAGCTCATCGCCCGTCGGGTGCGTGAGGCGCGGGTCTACAGCGAGATCGTGCCGAGCAGCATGCCGGTCGCCGAGATGCTCGCCAAGAACCCGAAGGCGATCATCCTCTCCGGCGGTCCGTCGTCGGTCTACGAAGAGGGCGCGCCGCAGCTCGACCGTGCGATCTTCGAGGCCGGTGTCCCGGTCTTCGGCATGTGCTACGGCTTCCAGCTGATGGCCAAGACCCTCGGCGGCACCGTCGACAACAACGGCGCCCGCGAGTACGGCCGCACCCCGCTGACGGTGTCCCGGAGCGGTTCCACCCTGTTCGAGGGCGTCCCGGCGCAGCACTCGGTGTGGATGTCGCACGGCGACGCGTGCTCGGCGGCCCCGGAGGGCTTCACCGTCACCGCCTCCACCGACCTCGTCCCGGTCGCGGCCTTCGAGAACGACGAGGCCCGCCTGTACGGCGTCCAGTACCACCCCGAGGTGCTGCACTCCGACCACGGCCAGCAGATCCTGGAGCACTTCCTCTACCGCGGCGCCGGCATCGCCCCGACCTGGACCACCGGCAGCGTGGTCGAGGAGCAGATCGCCCTGATCCGCGAGCAGGTCGGCGACAAGCGCGCGATCTGCGGCCTGTCCGGCGGCGTGGACTCCGCGGTCGCCGCCGCCCTGGTCAACAAGGCCATCGGCGACCGGCTGACCTGCGTCTACGTCGACCACGGCCTGATGCGCAAGGGCGAGACCGAGCAGGTCGAGAAGGACTTCGTGGCCGCCACCGGCGTGCAGCTGAAGGTCGTCGACGCCTCCGAGCGCTTCCTGAACGCGCTGAAGGGGGTCACCGACCCCGAGGAGAAGCGCAAGATCATCGGCCGCGAGTTCATCCGGGTCTTCGAGCAGGCCCAGGCCGAGATCGTGGCCGAGGCCGGCGAGCAGGGCGAGTCGGTGGACTTCCTGGTCCAGGGCACCCTGTACCCGGACGTGGTGGAGTCCGGTGGCGGCACCGGCACCGCCAACATCAAGTCCCACCACAACGTCGGCGGCCTGCCCGAGGACCTGCAGTTCCAGCTGGTCGAGCCGCTGCGCAAGCTGTTCAAGGACGAGGTCCGGATGGTCGGCCAGGAGCTGGGCCTGCCGGAGGAGATCGTCCAGCGCCAGCCGTTCCCGGGCCCCGGCCTGGGCATCCGGATCGTCGGCGAGGTCACCGAGGAGCGGCTGGACCTGCTCCGCGACGCCGACGCGATCGCCCGCGAGGAGCTGACCGCGGCCGGTCTGGACCGCGAGATCTGGCAGTGCCCGGTCGTGCTGCTCGCCGACGTCCGCAGCGTGGGCGTGCAGGGCGACGGCCGCACCTACGGTCACCCGATCGTGCTGCGCCCGGTCTCGTCCGAGGACGCCATGACCGCCGACTGGTCGCGCCTGCCGTACGACGTGCTGGCCAAGATCTCCACCCGGATCACCAACGAGGTCCGCGACGTGAACCGCGTCGTCGTCGACGTCACCAGCAAGCCGCCGGGCACCATCGAGTGGGAGTGATCACTCCCGCCGGTCGCTGACCCGACCGGAGCCTCGACGGCCGCGCCGTCGTTCCCTGACCCGAGGGAGCGGCGGCGCGGCCGTTCGCGGTCCCGGGGGTGGGACCTCCCACCGAAAGCGTTCAGGACCGGGCAGAATGCGGGGCGGACCTGTCAGGCAGTGGCAGGCCGCGAGGGAAGGTGTGAGGGATGTCGGAGGCCAGCAACTCCGTGCCGGTCGACGGGGGAGCGGCCGGCCGGGCCGACCGGGCGGCGCAGCGGCGGGCGCTCGCGTCCCGGTACGCGCTGCTGCCCCTGCGGCTGTTCCTCGGCGTCACCCTCGTCTACGCCGCGCTCGACAAGCTCTCCGACGCGCACTTCCTGGCCGGCGCGGGCGACCCGGCCTCGTTCGTCTCGCAGACCCGGGCGGCCAAGGCGGGCGGCAGCCTGATCTCCTTCCTGCTCGGCCCGGCCCTCGACCACTCCACCCTGTTCTCGCTGGCCATCGCCTTCGGCGAGCTGGCGGTCGGCCTCGGCACCCTGCTCGGCCTCTGGGGCCGGATGGCGGCGCTCGGCGGCGCGCTGATCAGCCTCAGCCTCTGGCTGACCGTCAGCTGGAACGTCTCGCCGTACTACCTCGGCAACGACCTCGCCTACCTGATGGCCTGGACGCCGCTGCTGCTGGCCGGCACGCCGTACCTGTCGGTGGACGGCTACCTGGCCCGGCGGGCCGGGCGGGACCGTTCGCGCGGGCTGACCGAGGAGCACGTCAGGCGCCGGGCGGTGATGGACGGCGGGATCGCGGCGGTCGCGATCGGCGGCGCCGGGCTGCTCGCCGGCTCGCTGACCCGCACCTTCGGCCGGGACAGGACGGCCGCCCCCAAGCAGTCCGCGGCCCCCGTCTCCGCCGCCCCGGCGCAGGCCCCCGCGGTGGCCGCGGCGAGCGTGCCGGTCGGCGGCTCGGCCCAGGTCAAGGACCCGGCCACCGGGGACGCCGTCTACATCGTGCAGCCCAAGGCGGGCCAGTACTGCGGCCTCTCCGCGGTGTGCACCCACTCCGGCTGCGCGGTGGACGCCCCGAAGAACGGCCAGCTGTACTGCCCGTGCCACGGCTCGCGCTTCGACGCCGCCACCGGCGCGGTGGTCAACGGCCCGGCGACCAAGCCGCTGCCGAAGTACACCGTGACCAGAAACGGCGACCAGCTGAACCTCGGGCCGCTGCAGAGCTGAGCCGGGGCGGGAGCTCCTACTCGCGCTCGCCGCGGCCGCGCCGGGCGACCGCCACCACCGCGCCGATCAGGCCGCCGGCGCCGAGCACGATGAAGGCGGTCGGGATGACGATCCGTCCGTTCACCGACTGGTCGTTGAGCGCCGCGACCAGGTAGACGACGGAGATCACGGTGAACAGCGCGCCCGCGATCAGCGAGAACACGTCGAGCCGGTGCTTCCTCACTGCTGGACCACCTTGATGTCGCCCAGCCCGATGCCGAGCTGGAGGTTGAGAGTGCCCTTCGCGGCCCGGCCGTTCGCCGGGGACAGCTGGTAGGTGTGCCGCCCGGTGCCGTCCTCGTGGCCGTCCGGGACGGAGACGTTGCCGAGGCCCACCCGGGCCACCACGGTCACGTCGACGTCCGGCGGCAGGACGACGGTCACCTCGCCGACGCCCAGGTCGACCTTGGTGGCGAGGGCGGCGCCGGCCGGGTCGAGCCCGGAGAGGTCGAGCCTGATCTCGCCGGCCCCGAGGTTGTAGCGGTCCCGCAGGTCGCTCGCGGTGGCGACGGTCCAGGTGCGCTCGCCGACCGCGTTCTGCATCGAGTGCGGCGAGCGGCCGACGGCGGACAGCGCCAGGGTGGCCAGCAGGCCGATCACCGCGAGCTTGCGGGCCTTGCCGAACTTCGCGGCGAGCAGCAGGGTCAGGCCCACCACCAGCAGCCCGCCGGCCAGCGCCACCTGGCTGAGCTTGGTGACGTCGGTGTGCCCGTAGTTCGCCGACCAGATCGCGGCGCCCACGCCGATCGCCAGGACGAAGCCGAAGAAGCCGAGCGCCGAGCGCTCCTTGGGGTGGCGGACCACGGCCGGCTCGCGGCGGCGCGGCGGGCCGTCCTTGCGCAGCGGGTCGCCCTCCGGCAGGTCGGGGCGCTGCCACCAGGGACGGGCCGCGCCGACCGGCGTCGGCGGGCTGTACGGCGCAGCGGGCGTCGCGTCGGTGCCGTACGGGTTGCGCTCGGGGTGGCGCGGGTCCCACAGGTAGCCGCTCGGGCCGGGGGCCGGGGTGTCGGACGGGACGGTCCCGGCGGCCCGGGCGGCGGCGTGCGCGGCCCGGGCCGCCTCGTCCTCGCCCGGCCGCGGCCAGGCGTACCCGCCGGCCTCGGCGTACAGCCGGTCGTACGGGCCGCCGCGACGGCGCCCGCGCCGGCGGCCGCGGCGCCGCTCCGGGTCGTAGCGCACCGCGAGGAACACCAGCCCGGCGAGCAGCAGCAGCGGGAACATCTGGTCGCCGTCGCCCATCGAGGAGAAGAAGACCCCGGTGCCGATCACGGTCAGCAGCACCGCGCCGATCGACTGGCCGTCCACCCGGCCGGTGAGCACCCGCTGGAGTTCGGTGCGCCCGCCCTTGCCCGCGGCGTCGGTGCTGCCCTCGGTCGGGACGACCAGCCAGGCCAGGCCGTACAGGAACAGCCCGAGGCCGCCGGAGAGGCAGAGCACCACGGTGACCACCCGGAAGACCACCGGGTCGATGTCCAGGTGCCGTCCGAGGCCGCCGCAGACTCCGGCCACCACGCGGTGGTGTTCGGCCCTGGTCAGCGGGGGGCGGTCCGGCTCCGGCGGGGCGGCGGGCCCGGCCTCCTCGATGCGGTGGTCCTCGGTCATGGGGACCATCCTTCCGGCTGGTCCCGGCCGCGCCCAACCGGGAGCAGCCCTGCCCGTACCCTGACTTGTCCCTGATAACGGGTAGGGAGACACCCTGATGCGCCCGCGGGCGCCCGCGTGGAACCATCGGTGCCGTGGCAGCACCCGGTACCGATCCCCGCCCCCTCGCCCCCGACAGCAGCTCGGCCGGCGCCGACCCCGGCGCACCCGGCGAGCGCCCGCCGTACCGCCGGCTCTACCGCAGCCCGCACGGGCGGATGATGGGCGGCGTCGCGCACGGCCTGGCGGTGCACCTCGGGCTGCCGGTGCGGTGGGTGCGGCTGGCGTTCGTGCTGCTGTTCTTCGCGCAGGGGATCGGCGCGCTGCTGTACGCCGCGTTCTGGTTCGTGGTGCCGATCGGCATCGGCGAGCCCGCGCGGCGCGGCGCCGCGCAGTGGGTGTACGTCAACGGCGGCTTCGTCCCGGCCGGCGGCGGGCAGCAGGGCAGCCCGCTGACCAAGGGCCGCGGCGGCGGCCGGCTCGGGCGGCTGCGCGAACTGCTGCAGCACACCCTGCAGGGCGAGCCGCTCGCGCCGGTGCCCCCGGCCGCAGGCCAGGGCGAGGAGGCCGCGGCGGCGCCGGCCGGCCGCGGCGGGCAGGGCGGGCTCGGCCAACTCGCCGCCCTGGTCGTGCTGGTGATCGGCCTGATCGTGCTGCTCAACGTGCTCGGCTGGCAGCCCGCCAAGCCGTACACCTGGCCGCTGCTGGCGATCGGCGTCGGCGTGGCGCTGGTCTGGCGGCAGGCCGACGACTCGCGCTGGCAGCGCTGGTTCGGCCTGGAGGAGGGCGAGAAGCGGCGCGGCGCCTACACCCGGGTCGGCGGCGGCGTGCTGCTCGTGGTCGCCGGCACCATCGCGCTGCTCGCCGTGCAGGGCAGCGGCTCGACCATCGGCTCGGTGATCCAGGCCTCGCTCGCGGTCCTCGCCGGCGTGCTGGTGCTGCTCGGCCCGTACGGCCTGCGGCTGTGGCAGGACCTCGGCGCCGAGCGCACCGCCCGCATCCGCGCCCAGGAGCGCGCGGAGATCGCCGCGCACATCCACGACTCGGTGCTGCACACCCTGACCCTGATCCAGCGCCGCGCCGAGGACCCCAAGGAGGTGCAGCGGCTGGCCCGCTCGCAGGAGCGCGAGCTGCGGCTGTGGCTGTACCGCCCGGAGGCCGCCGCGGAGGCCGCGCCGGACACCATGGCGGAGAGCCTGCGCGCCGCCGTCGCCGAGGTCGAGGACCGGCACGGTGTCCCGGTCGAGCTGGTCGTCGTCGGCGACTGCCCGATGGACGAGAAGATCGCGGCACAGATGCAGGCCGCGAGGGAGGCGACCGTCAACGCGGCCAAGTACGGTGGCGGGGGACCGGTCCAGGTCTACGCCGAGGTGGAGGGGCGGAAGGTGTCGGTGTTCGTGCGCGACCACGGCCCCGGCTTCGACCCCGACACGGTGCCCGAGGACCGGATGGGCGTACGGGAGTCGATCATCGGCCGGATGAAGCGCCACGGCGGCACCGCCCGGGTGCGGCCGGCGGCGGGTGGCGGTACCGAGGTCGAGCTGGAGATGGAGAGAACGAATGACTGAGGCAGCTCCGGAGCGTGCGGCACGGGTCGTCCTGGTGGACGACCACCGGATGTTCCGGACGGGGGTCAGGGCCGAGATCGGCCGTACCGAGGTGACCGGCATCGACGTGGTCGGCGAGGCCGACGACGTCGACTCCGCGGTCCGCGTGGTCGCCGAGACCAGGCCGGACGTGGTGCTGCTCGACGTCCACCTGCCCGGCGGCGGCGGCGTCGAGGTGCTGCGCCGCTCGGTCGGCGTGATGGGGGATCAGGGGGGAGTCAAGTTCCTGGCGCTGTCCGTCTCGGACGCCGCCGAGGACGTCATCGGCGTGATCCGCGGCGGTGCGCGCGGCTACGTCACCAAGACCATCACCGGCACCGACCTGGTCGACGCGATCTTCCGGATCGCGGACGGCGACGCGGTGTTCTCGCCCCGGCTGGCGGGCTTCGTGCTGGACGCCTTCGCCGCCACCGACACCCCGCCGGTGGACGAGGACCTCGACCGGCTCACCCAGCGCGAGCGCGAGGTGCTGCGGCTGATCGCCCGCGGCTACGCGTACAAGGAGATCGCCAAGCAGCTGTTCATCTCGGTGAAGACGGTCGAGAGCCACGTCTCCGCCGTGCTGCGCAAGCTGCAGCTCAGCAACCGCCACGAGCTGACCCGCTGGGCCACCGCCCGCCGCCTGGTCTGAGCACCGGGCCTGAGCACCCGGCCTGAGCACCCGGCCTGAGCGCCCGGTCGTCGAGCCCGTCCGCCCCGGTTCCGTTCGGGCGGGCGGGCTTGTCGGTGGGTGGCCATAGACTCGGCAGTGCCATGAATAGCCTCTTTGACGACCTCCCGCTCCCCGGTTTCGAGGCTCCTGCCGCCGGGTCGAAGCAGCCCGCCGCGCCGATCGACGCCATCGACGAGGAGCCCCCGCCGTACGAGGACGACCAGCCGTACGGGGAGGAGCAGTCGTACGACGCCTACGAGGAGGCCATCCCGGAGGGGCTGTTCCAGACCGACCACGCCGCGGAGGCCGAGCGGGACGCCTGGTACCGCAACGGCGCCGCCCGGACGGTGGTGGATCCGGCGCAGCTGCTGGAGGGCATGAACGACCCGCAGCGCGAGGCCGTGCTGCACGCCGGCTCGCCGCTGCTGATCGTGGCCGGCGCCGGCTCCGGCAAGACCCGGGTGCTGACCCACCGGATCGCCCACCTGCTGGGCGCGCGCGGTGTGCAGCCGGGCGAGATCCTGGCGATCACCTTCACCAACAAGGCCGCGGGCGAGATGCGCGAGCGCGTCGAGGCGCTGGTCGGCCCGCGCGCCCGGGCGATGTGGGTGTCCACCTTCCACAGCGCCTGCGTGCGGATCCTGCGCCGCGAGTCCAAGCAGCTGGGCTTCACCTCCAGCTTCTCGATCTACGACTCGGCCGACTCGCAGCGGCTGATGGCGCTGGTCTGCCGCGACCTCGACCTGGACCCGAAGCAGTTCCCGCCGAAGTCCTTCACGGCGAAGATCAGCAACCTGAAGAACGAGCTGATCGACGAGGAGACCTTCGCCGACCAGGCCGCCAACCCGATGGAGAAGAAGCTCGCCGAGGCGTACGCGCTGTACCAGCGGCGGCTGCGCGAGGCCAACGCGCTGGACTTCGACGACATCATCATGACGACGGTGAACCTGCTGCAGGCCTTCCCCGACGTCGCCGAGCACTACCGGCGCCGGTTCCGGCACATCCTGGTCGACGAGTACCAGGACACCAACCACGCCCAGTACATGCTGGTCCGCGAGCTGAGCGGGGGCTCCGTCGCCGCCGCGCCCAAGCGCACCGCGGACGGGGACTTCGTGAACCCGGCCGCCGCGCAGCTGGCCGAGGTGCCGCCCGCCGAGCTGTGCGTGGTCGGTGACGCGGACCAGTCGATCTACGCCTTCCGCGGCGCGACCATCCGCAACATCCTCCAGTTCGAGGAGGACTACCCGAACGCGACCACGATCCTGCTGGAGCAGAACTACCGCTCCACGCAGACCATCCTGAGCGCCGCCAACGCCGTCATCGAGCGCAACGCCAACCGCCGCGAGAAGAAGCTGTGGACGGCCGGCGAGCACGGCGAGAAGGTCATCGGCTACGTCGCGGACGACGAGCACGGCGAGGCCCAGTTCATCGCCGACGAGATCGACCGGCTCACCGACAAGGGCGAGGCCAAGCCCGGCGACGTCGCGATCTTCTACCGGACCAACGCGCAGTCCCGAGTGTTCGAGGAGGTGTTCATCCGGGTCGGCCTGCCGTACAAGGTGGTCGGCGGGGTGCGCTTCTACGAGCGCAAGGAGGTCCGGGACGTCCTGGCGTACCTGCGGGTGCTCTCCAACCCGGAGGACACCGTGCCGCTGCGCCGGATCCTCAACGTGCCCAAGCGCGGCATCGGCGAGCGCGCCGAGGCGATGATCGACGCGCTGGCCGCGCGGGAGCGGATCTCCTTCGCCCAGGCGCTGGTACGGGTCGACGAGGCGTACGGGATGGCCGCGCGCTCGGCCAACGCGGTGAAGAAGTTCAACGTCCTGATGGCCGGGCTGCGCCAGGTCGTCGAGTCGGGCGCGGGCCCGGCGGCGGTGCTGGAGGCCGTCCTGGAGGAGACCGGCTACCTGGCCGAGCTGCAGTCCTCCACCGACCCGCAGGACGAGACCCGGGTGGAGAACCTGCAGGAGCTCGCCTCCGTCGCCCTGGAGTACGAGCAGGACCCGGGCGAGCGGCCGGACGCCGGCGAGGAGGGCACGCCGCCGGTCGGCTCGCTGGCCGACTTCCTGGAGCGGGTCGCGCTGGTCGCCGACTCGGACCAGCTCCCGGACGCGAAGCAGTACGGGACGGAAGGAGGAAGTCCGGACGAGAACGAGAACGAGGACGGGCAGGGCGTCATCACGATGATGACCCTGCACACCGCCAAGGGCCTGGAGTTCCCGGTCGTCTTCCTGACCGGCATGGAGGACGGGATCTTCCCGCACATGCGGGCGCTCAACCAGGTCAAGGAGCTGGAGGAGGAGCGCCGGCTCGCCTACGTCGGGCTCACCCGGGCGCGCGAGCGGCTCTACCTGACCCGCTCGGTGCTGCGCAGCGCCTGGGGGCAGCCGGCCTACAACCCGGCCTCGCGGTTCCTGGACGAGATCCCGGACACGCTGGTCGAGTGGAAGCGGATGGGTGCGGCGCAGGCGCCCGCCCCGCGGGGCTTCTCCTCGGGCTCGTCCTGGGGCAAGTCCTCGTCCGGGGGCGGGAGTTCGCGCTCCGCCGGGGCTTCGTCCGCGGCCAAGCCGAAGGCGGGCTGGGGGCAGTCGGCGCGGCGCGGCGGCCAGGTCGTGGAACGCGAGGGGGTCTCGCTCGCGGTCGGCGACCGGGTCACCCACGACAGCTTCGGGCTGGGCACCGTGGTGGCCGTCACCGGCGTCGGCGACCGGGCGCAGGCCACCGTCGACTTCGGCACCGAGGGGCGCAAGCAGCTGCTGCTGCGCTACGCGCCCGTCGAGAAGCTGTGAACTAGCGGGGGTCCAGGCCGTTCTGGAGGAACCACGGCAGCGGGTCGACCGGCCCGCTGCCGTCCGCCGGGCGGATCTCGAAGTGCAGGTGCGGCCCGGTGCTGTTGCCGCTGCTGCCGACGAAGGCGATCACGTCGCCCTGCTTCACCGGCCCCTTGCGGACCTTGTACTTCTGCAGGTGGCACATCCAGGCCTCGGTGCCGTCCGGCATCTTGAGTATCGACATGTAGCCGTAGAACGGGTTCCACTGGGTGCGGATCGTGCCGTCGGTGACGGCGTAGACCTCGGAGCCGCCGTCCACCGGGAAGTCGATGCCGGTGTGGCGGCGCATCCAGTGGGTGCCGGAGGCGCCGAACAGTTCGCCGAGGCCGTGCTTGGCGACCGGCATGACCACCTTGGCCGCGGCCGGCTGGGCCGCGGGCTGCGCGGTGCTGTCGGTGGCGGGCTGGGCGCCGGCCAGCGGCTGCCGGGCGTCGCCGCGCGAGGCCTGGCCGGGCCCGTCCGCCGCGACGGCCTGCCGGGCGGCCTCGGCGGCGGCGGTGTGGTCCGGGGCGTCGGCGGCCGAGGCCTGGGCCGGCACCCGACCGTCCTCCTGCTGCACCACCGTGATCGCCGCGGCTCCCGCCACGCCGAGCGCGGCCACCGAGGGGACGGCGACGCGGAACAGCGCGGCCCGGGTGGCGGCCTTGGCGGCGCCGCGGCGGTGGGCACGGGACTGCTCGCGGGCGGCGAGGCGCAGCTCCGCACGGGTCGGGCGGGCGGCTGCGTCGGGAGCCATCGGGGGCTGCCTCCTCGGTGGGCCTCGGGCACGTCGTCGGGCGAGGGGAAAACAGCCGTGACTGTAGCCGCAAGGCCGACGCCCCCGAAAACCCTCCGCTTGTCAAGAGGTCGCCCGGGGGGCGGTGTTGGGCCTGGGAGCGGCGTTACTCGCCGGTAGCAAGGCTTTGGGCTGTGACTTTGCCCTCGTCTTGGGAGGCGGCTCGGTCTACCGGCCCCGGTGGCGCTACCCTCCCCTCAGGTTGGTTATTGACCGTTAACCGCGCCGATGGCCCACGAGGTCCGGTCGGATGGTGGACGACGAGGTCCAGGAGGCAGTGATGAGTGTGTCGGGGCCGATCCGTGTGGTGGTCGCCAAGCCGGGGCTCGACGGTCACGACCGTGGCGCCAAGGTCATCGCGCGCGCCCTGCGCGACGCCGGTATGGAGGTCATCTACACCGGGCTGCACCAGACCCCCGAGCAGGTCGTCGACACCGCGATCCAGGAGGACGCGGACGGCATCGGGCTGTCGATCCTGTCCGGCGCGCACATGACGCTGTGCGCCCGGGTGCTGGAGCTGCTGAAGGAGCGCGACGCGGCCGACATCAAGGTCTTCTGCGGCGGGATCATTCCGGACGAGGACATCGCCGAGCTGAAGGCGATGGGCGTCGCGGACATCTTCACCCCGGGCACGCCCACCCGGGACGTGGTCGCCTGGGTCGAGGCCAACCTGCGCACGGCGGTCTGACCGCAGGGACGTCGACGGCGGGCCGGCCCCTCACCGCGGGGGCCGGCCCGCCGTTTCGTGTGCCGGTCGGTCGGGCGGCCGGCTTCGTGCGCCGGCCTGTCGGCGCAGGGCTTCAGCCCTCCAGTTCGGCCAGCATCGCCGCCCGGAACCGCAGGGTGCCGGCCAGCCGGCCGAAGGTCTCCGACCAGGCCGAGTCCGGCGTCGCCCCGGCCGCCAACTCCTCGACGGCGGCGGCCGTTTCGGGCGCCAGCGCGCGCTCCGTCATCCCGAGCACCCCGCTGTGGCTCCACGGGTAGCCACCGGAGGAGGCGGCCCGGGCCAGCGCCGTCACCACGGCGGTGGACAGCGGCGGCGTCCACGGGGCCGCGCAGGCGCCGAGCAGCTGGAAGGCCTCGCCCAGGCCGTGCACCTCGATGAACGCGGCCGTCCAGGCGGCGCGCTCCTCGGGCGGCAGGACGGCCAGCAGCTTCGCCGGGGCGCCGGTGGCGCGCGGTGCGCGGGCCCGGCCGCCGCGCGCGGGCCCGGTCGGGGCCGGGCCGAGCAGCGCCCGGGCCCAGTCGGCGTCGTGCTGGCGGACGGCGGCGCGCGCCCAGGCCTCCCGCAGGTCGTCGGCCCAGCTGCTGCTGGTCTCGTCGATGCTGTCGCCGACCCGCAGCGCGAGCAGCTGGTCGGGCGTCAGCCCGGTGCTCTCCGGCCAGGCCGACAGCGGCGCGGCGGCCACCACCTCGCCGAACCACCAGGCCCGTTCGCCGCGCCCGGTCGGCGACTTGGGCGTGATGCCGTCCCGCTGCATGGCCGCGTCGCACTCGGCGGGCGGGGTGACCAGCAGGTGGGTGCCGGCCTCGGAGAGCCGGACGGCGGCCCGGGCCCGCTCCGCCATCCGGTGCGCCAGGGCCGAACCGGGCAGCGTGGAGAGCAGCTCGGCGGCGGTGGCCCGGACGTTCTTGCTGCGGTCGCCGAGGGCGGCCTCCAGGAAGGGCTCGTCGGCGGGGGACAGGCCGTCCTGCAGGGCGTCCAGGAACAGCAGCCGGTCCTCGGCGCGCTCGGTCGGCCAGGTGCTGCGCAGCAGCTCCAGCCCGGCGGCCGGATCGCTGCGGCGCAGCAGCGTCAGATGGGTGACCCGCTCGGCGAACAGGCCCTCGTGCCACGGCTGGTGGGCATTCCGGGCGCCCTCGTCGTGCTGGTCGCCGGGCCGTGCCGCCGGCCGGTCGGCGGCGGTGCGCAGCACGAACCGCCAGTCCGGGTTCCGCTCGGCCAGCCAGCGGCCCAGCGGGCCGGCCAGTGCGACGGCGTCGGCGCGCAGCTCGCTGCGGGCCCGGGCGGCGTCGAGCAGGCCGGGTATCAGCGCGGCGGGCGCCCGCAGGCCCCGGTCGCGGGCGGTGCCGAGCCACTGCGGCAGCAGCTCGGCCAGGTTGGCCAGGGTGGCGCCGCCGCCGGAGCGGCCGGTGAGCAGGACGCTCAGCCGGCGGGCGGCCGCCGCGGGGAGTTCGGGGCGGTGGTCCTCGGGCGCGGGGGGCCCGGGCGGCTCGGCGGCGGGGACGGGCAGTGCGCCGGCCCGGCGGCGGACGGCGGCGAGCGCGGCCAGCTCCAGCAGGGCGGCGGCCGGGTCGGTGCGGTCCACGGCGTCGGCGAGCGGCAGGGCGGCGGCCGGGAGCGGGCGGCGGTCGGTGCCGAGCAGGGCGGTGGTCTGCAGGGTCTCCCACGGGTCCTGGGTGATCGTCATGCTGGGTGCTCCTAAGAAGTGAGGCCGACCGGGTGCCGGTCGGCGGACCAGGCCGTGACCGGGGCGAAGCCCTGGTGGCCGTACTCGCCGAAGACGGTCAGCGGGCGGCCGGTGGAGACCGCGGTGAGCCGCCACAGCGCCGCCTCCGGTACGGCCGCGGGGCGGACGGACACGGTGTGGTGGCCGTCCGTCAGGTGCCAGCCGTCCGGGGTGCGGACCGGCACGACGCCGGCCAGCACGGTCGGCCAGCTGTCCAGCCACGGGTCGTCCGCCACCGCCATGCCGTACCCGGCGACCGCCTCGGCGACGGTGAGCCCGTCCGGCGGGGCCTGCGGGCCGGGCTCGGGCGCGCCGTACCGGGTGCCGAGGACGGCGCGCAGCGGGCGGGCGCCGGGGTGGAAGGCCAGTTCGGCCTCCAGCAGCCGGCCGGTGGGCAGGGCGAGGTCGGGGGCCTGGCCGGGGCGGCCGAAGGCGAGCAGCAGGGCGGGCCGGCCGGTCTTGGCGCCGCGCACCCAGACCCGGCGGGTGGTGAGCCGTTCGTCGGCGGTGTCCCGTGAGCCGAGGACCAGCCAGCGGTCCCGGACGGTCGGCCCGGACAGCACCTCGGCCGCGTCCAGGGTGTAGCCGACCCGGCTGCGGACGGTGGCGGCCAGCTCGGGCGGCAGCTCGTCGACCCGGGTGGCGGCGGTGGCCAGCAGGTGCAGCAGCGCGTACTCCTCCAGGAGCCGCTCCTGCGGCAGGGCGTCCAGCTCCCGCACCCTGGTGGCCAGGCCGGGGGCCTGCGCGTCGACCATCCGGGCGGCGACCTCCTCCCAGGGGCCGGCCGTGGACTGGTCGGCCAGGCCGTGCCGGACCCGGTCGGCGAGCCGCAGCCGCAGCTCGGCCGCGCCGGCCGCGACCCGGGCACCGCGCTTCTCGGCCCGGCGGCGGACGGCCTCCGGATCGGCGGCGGGCTTCTCGGCGCGCTTCTCCGCGGCCTTCTCGGCGCGCTCCTGACGGGCCTCCAGCCAGTCGGCGGCCCAGTCGGCCGGCTCGGCGACCGGGACGGCCTCGGGGGTGCCGCTCCAGAGCAGGAGGAGTCCGAGCGCGTGCTTGCACGGGAACTTCCGGCTGGGGCAGCTGCACTGGTAGGCGGGTGTGGCGAGTTCGATCACCGTGCGGTACGGCGTGCTGCCGCTGCCCTTGCACTCGCCCCAGAGCGCGGTGCCGTCGGTGCCCGCGCCGGACCACGGCGCGGGCGAGGAGAGCTTGCCCGCCGCCTTCTGCGACGCGGCGTCAGGGGCCAGGGACAGGACGTGTTCGGTGCTCCAGCGTTCCTCCATGCGACCGACCGTAGGCGGCGGCACTGACAACGACTGGCGGCCCGTCGCGGCCGGTCCCCGGCGTTGTCAGTGGCACGTTGCAGGGTTGGTCCCACAGGCCGGGACGCCGACCTGGCTCCCCCCGATCACCCCGCCGCCGGGGCACCCGTGTGCCCGGCGGCCGACCCGAAGGAGCCCGACATGACCGACGTTCTGCGGCAGCACGCCGAGGACGCCTTCGCCGGTGAACTGGCCGCCCTGGCCGCCCAGGACGACCGCCCGCGCCCCGAGCGGTGGAAGCTGTCGCCGTGGGCCGTCGCGACCTACCTGCTCGGCGGCGAGCTGCCGGACGGCACCGCGATCACCCCCAAGTACATCGGTCCGCGCCGGGTGGTGGAGGTCGCCGTCACCACCCTGGCGACGGACCGCGCGCTGCTGCTGCTCGGCGTGCCCGGCACCGCGAAGACCTGGGTGTCCGAGCACCTGGCCGCCGCGATCAGCGGCGACTCCACGATGCTGGTGCAGGGCACCGCCGGCACGCCCGAGGAGGCCGTCCGGTACGGCTGGAACTACGCCCAGCTGCTCACCAACGGCCCGAGCCGGGACGCCCTGGTGCCCTCGCCGCTGATGCGGGCGATGGCGGAGGGCCGGATCGCCCGGGTCGAGGAGCTGACCCGCATCCCGGCCGACGTGCAGGACAGCCTGATCACCATCCTGTCCGAGAAGACGCTCCCGATCCCGGAGCTGGGCACCGAGACGCAGGCCGTGCGTGGCTTCAACGTGATCGCCACCGCCAACGACCGCGACCGCGGCGTCAACGAGCTGTCCAGCGCGCTGCGCCGCCGCTTCAACACCGTGGTGCTGCCGTTGCCGGGCTCGCTGGAGGAGGAGGTCGACATCGTCAGCCGCCGGGTCAACCAGCTCGGCCGCTCCCTCGACCTGCCCGAACTGCCCGGCGGCGCCGAGGAGATCAGGCGGGTGGTCACCGTCTTCCGCGAGCTGCGGGCCGGCCTCACCACGGACGGCCGGACGAAGGTCAAGTCCCCGAGCGGCACCCTCTCCACCGCCGAGGCGATCTCCGTGGTCACCAACGGACTCGCGCTCGCCACCCACTTCGGCGACGGCGTGCTGCGCGCCGGGGACGTCACGGCCGGCATCCTCGGCGCCGTCGTCCGCGACCCGGTGGCCGACCAGGCGGTGTGGCGCGAGTACGTCGAAGGGGTGGTGCGCGAGCGCGACGGCTGGAAGGACTTCTACCGGGCCGCCCGCGAGGTCACCGCATGACCGCCCCCGAGCTCGCCCTGCTCGGCGTCCGGCACCACGGCCCCGGCTCGGCCCGGGCGGTGGCCGCCGCGCTGGCCCGGTGGCGGCCGGACGCGGTGCTGATCGAGGGCCCGCCGGAGGCCGACGCGGTCGTCCACCTCGCCGCCGAGAAGGACCTGGTGCCGCCGGTGGCCCTGCTCGCCCACGCGGTGGACGACCCGGCGAAGGCCGCCTTCTGGCCGTACGCCGAGTTCTCCCCGGAGTGGGTGGCGATCCGGTACGGCGTCGAGCACGACCTGCCGGTCCGCTTCATCGACCTGCCGGCCGGGTACGGCTTCGCGGCCGCCGAGGCGGCCGAACCGGCCGGGGCGGACGCGGCGCAGGCGCCCGCCGACCCGCTGGCGCTGCTCGCCGAGGCCGCCGGCCACGACGACGCGGAGCGCTGGTGGGAGGACGTGGTCGAGCACCGCGCCCCCGCGGCCGGCACCGGTTCCGCGGCCGACGCCGACGCGGACGCGGACACCGAGACCGACGCGGACACCGAGGCCGACATCGAAGCCGTCCTCGCGCCGTTCGCCGCCGTCGCCGAGGCGATGGGCGCACTGCGCGCCGAGGGCCTCGGCGAGTCCCGCCGCGACCTGCTGCGCGAGGCGCACATGCGCCAGCAGATCCGCGCCGCCCGCCGCGCCGGGCACCGGCGGATCGCCGTGGTCTGCGGCGCCTTCCACGTCCCCGCGCTGGCGACGATGCCCACCGTCGCCCACGACCGGGCGCTGCTCGCCGAGTTGCCGAAGAAGGTGAAGACGGACGTCACCTGGATCCCGTGGACGCACCGCCGGCTCTCCCAGGCCACCGGCTACGGCGCCGGCATCCAGTCGCCCGGCTGGTACCACCACCTGTTCACCACCGAGGGCGATCCGGTGCCGCGCTGGCTCACCCGGGCCGCCGACCTGCTGCGCGCCCAGGACCACCCGGTGTCCTCCGCGCACGTCATCGAGGCCGTCCGGCTCGCCGAGACGCTGGCCGTCCTGCGCGGCCGCCCGCTCGCCGGGCTGACCGAGACCATGGACGCCGTCCGCGCGGTGCTCTGCGAGGGCTCGGACGTCGCCCTGGAGCTCGTCCGGGACGGCCTGGTGGTCGGCGACGCGCTCGGTGAAGTCCCGGACGCCGCACCGGCGGTGCCGCTGCAGCGCGACCTGGCCCGGCTGCAGCGCTCGCTGCGGCTCAAGCCCGAGGCCAAGCCGAAGGAGCTCGACCTCGACCTGCGCAAGGACACCGACGCGGCCCGCTCCCGGCTGCTGCACCGGCTGCGGCTGCTGGGCGTCGAGTGGGGCGTGCCGGCCCGTTCCGCGGTCAACTCGACCGGGACGTTCCGGGAGAGCTGGCGGCTGCACTGGCAGCCCGAGTTCGCCGTGCGGATCGCCGAGGCCGCCCAGTGGGGCACCACGGTCGAGGAGGCGGCCGTCAACAAGGCGGTCGGCACCGCCCGCGCCGCCGGCGAACTCGCCGAGCTGACCGGCCTGGTGGAGACCTGCCTGCTCGCCGGGCTGTCCGGTGCGCTGCCCGCCGTGATGCGGGTGCTCGCCGACTGCGCCGCGCTGGACACCGACGTGGCGCACCTGGCCGGCGCGCTGCCCGCGCTCGTCCGGGCGCTGCGCTACGGCGACGTCCGCGGCACCGACCACGGCGCGCTCGCCGAGGCCGCAGTCGGCCTGGCCGACCGGGTCTGCGTCGGACTGCCGCCCGCCTGCGTCGGGTTGGACGCCGAGAGCGCCACCGCGATGCGCGCCCGGATCGACGAGGTGCACGGCGCGATCGGGCTGCTCGACCCCGGCACCGACGACGCGGACGACGCGGACGACGCGGACGACGCGGACGGCGTGGACGGCCCGGCCGCCGACCGGGACGCGCTCGCCGGGCGCTGGGCCGCCGCCCTGCACTCGCTCGCCCGCCGCGAGCCCACCGCGGGCCCGGCCACCGGCGCCCCGGGCCTGCTGCGCGGCCGGGCCGTCCGGCTGCTGCTGGACGACGGCCGGCTCGACTCGGCGGAGGCGGCCCGCCGCCTGCGGCTCGTCCTGTCCGCCGCCAACTCACCGGCGGACGCGGCGGGTTGGGTGGAGGGCTTCCTCACCGGCGGTGGCGCCCTGCTGCTGCACGACCCCCGGCTGCTGGCCCTGCTCGACGAGTGGCTGACCGGCGTCGGCGCCGAGGTCTTCACCGACGTCCTGCCGCTGCTGCGCCGCACCTTCGCCGGCCTGGAGGCGGGCGTGCGCAACACCATCGGCGGCCGGGTCGCGGCCGGCCCGCTGGGCGAGGCACCGGCCGCGGACGCCCCGGGCGGCGAGCTCGACGCGGCGCGCGCCGACGCCGCCGTCCCGGTGCTGGCCCTGCTGCTGGGCGTGCGCCCGAAGATCCCCCGCCAGGCCGCCGGCCGCAACACCTGACACCACCCGAGGAGAACCCGATGGCGACCACGACCGACGAACGGCTGCGCCGCTGGCGACTGGTGCTCGGCGGCGAGGCGGACGGCACCGGCCGCACCCTGCGCGGCCGCGACGCCGCGATGGACGGCGCCCTCGCCGCGCTCTACCGGGGCGCCCCCGAGGAGGGGGCCCGCCCGGGCCGCGCCGGCCGGCGCAGCGCCGGGCTCGGCGGTTCGGCCCCGCAGGTGGCCCGCTGGCTGGGCGACATCCGGGAGTACTTCCCGTCGACCGTCGTCCAGCTGATGCAGCAGGACGCGATCACCCGGCTCGGCCTGGACCGCCTGCTGCTGGAGCCGGAGATGCTGGAGGCCGTCGAGCCGGACGTCCATCTGGTCGGCACCCTGCTGTCGCTCAAGCACGCGCTGCCGGAGACCACCCGGGAGAGCGCCCGGGCCGTGGTCGGCAAGGTGGTCGCCGACCTGGAGCGCCGGCTCGCCGACCGGACCCGCTCCACGCTGAGCGGCGCGCTGGACCGCAGCGCCCGGGTCAACCGCCCCCGGCACCGCGACATCGACTGGGACCGGACCATCCGGGCCAACCTGAAGAACTACCTGCCCGAGCACGGCACCGTCGTCCCCGAGCGGCTGATCGGCTACGCCCGCGCCCAGCGCGCGGTGAAGAAGGACGTCATCCTCTGCATCGACCAGTCCGGTTCGATGGCACCCTCGGTCGTCCACTCGGCGGTGTTCGGCGCGGTGCTCGCCTCGATGCGCACCCTGGATACCCGGCTGGTCGTCTTCGACACCTCGGTGGTCGACCTCACCGAGCAGCTGACCGACCCGGTGGACGTGCTGTTCGCGACCCAGCTCGGCGGCGGCACCGACATCAACCGCGCGCTCGCCTACTGCCAGTCGAAGATCACCCGCCCGTCCGAGACGATCGTGGTGCTGATCAGCGACCTGTACGAGGGCGGCATCCGGGACGGCATGCTCCGGCGGGTCGCCGCGATGAAGGCGGCCGGCGTCCAGTTCATCGCGCTGCTCGCGCTCTCCGACGAGGGAGCCCCGGCCTACGACCACGCGCACGCCGCGGCGCTGGCCTCGCTCGGCGCGCCGGCCTTCGCCTGCACCCCGGACGCCTTCCCGGAGATCATGGCCGCGGCGATCGAGAAGCGACCGATCCCGGTGCCCGACCAGGGGGCCTGAGCGTTCACCCGTACGCGCTAACTCACCCGATCGACGGATCACGCGCCCGCCACCGCCTTACGGCCGGGCTGTGACGGTTATCACCCACTATGGGCAGGCCCCGGGCGGAACACGCCCGTCCGACGGGGATAACCTGCCAGACGGACGTGACCCGCGTGTTGATTGACGTGTGCGCCCGTGGCTGTGTGGGCCGCAAGGCCGTACCTCTGCGTACCCGCAGCAGCCCCGACGACCCGCAGCGAAGATCCTGCCGTGGCACGCTCGTAGAGACACAATCCGCGACCACGAACAAGGACAAACACGTGGACCTGTTCGAGTACCAGGCGAGGGACCTCTTCGCCAAGCACGGCGTGCCCGTGCTTGACGGCGATGTCATCGAGACCGCCGCAGACGCTGCCGCCATCGCGGAGCGCTTCGGCGGCCGCGCCGTCGTCAAGGCTCAGGTGAAGGTGGGCGGCCGCGGCAAGGCCGGTGGCGTCAAGCTCGCCGCCGACCCGGCCGACGCCGTTGCCAAGGCCGAGGCGATCCTCGGTATGGACATCAAGGGCCACACCGTTCACAAGGTGATGCTGGCCCAGACCGCGGACATCAAGGACGAGTACTACGTCTCGTTCCTGCTGGACCGCACCAACCGCACCTTCCTGGCCATGGCCAGCGTCGAGGGCGGCGTGGAGATCGAGGTCGTCGCCGAGCAGAACCCCGACGCGCTCGCGAAGATCCCGGTCGACGCCAACGAGGGCTGCACCCCGGAGAAGGCCGCCGAGATCGTCGCCGCGGCGAAGTTCCCGGCCGAGGTCGCCGACCAGGTCGCCGAGGTCCTGCAGAAGCTGTGGACCGTCTTCATCAAGGAGGACGCCCTCCTCGTCGAGGTCAACCCGCTGATCAAGTCCGGTGACGGCAAGATCATCGCGCTCGACGGCAAGGTCTCCCTGGACGAGAACGCCGAGTTCCGCCAGCCGGAGCACGAGGCCCTGGAGGACAAGGCCGCGGCCAACCCGCTGGAGGCCGCTGCCAAGGCCAAGGGCCTGAACTACGTCAAGCTCGACGGCCAGGTCGGCATCATCGGCAACGGCGCGGGCCTCGTCATGAGCACCCTCGACGTGGTCGCCTACGCCGGTGAGAGCCACGGCGGCGTCAAGCCCGCCAACTTCCTCGACATCGGTGGCGGCGCGTCCGCCGAGGTCATGGCGAACGGCCTGGAGATCATCCTGGGCGACCCCGACGTCAAGTCGGTCTTCGTCAACGTCTTCGGCGGCATCACCGCCTGTGACGCGGTCGCCAACGGCATCGTGCAGGCCCTGGAGCTCCTCGCGAGCAAGGGCGAGAACGTCTCCAAGCCGCTGGTCGTCCGCCTGGACGGCAACAACGCCGAGCTGGGTCGCAAGATCCTCGACGACGCCAACCACCCGCTGGTCCAGCGCGTGGACACCATGGACGGCGCCGCTGACCGCGCCGCCGAGCTGGCCAACAAGTAAGGAAGGGGACTTAACACCATGGCTATCTTCCTTACCAAGGACAGCAAGGTCATCGTCCAGGGCATGACCGGCGCCGAGGGCATGAAGCACACCCGCCGCATGCTCGCCTCCGGCACCCAGATCGTCGGTGGCGTGAACCCGCGCAAGGCCGGCACCACGGTCGACGTCGACGGCACCGAGATCCCGGTCTTCGGCTCCGTCGCCGAGGCGATGGAGAAGACCGGGGCCGACGTCTCCGTCCTCTTCGTCCCGCCGGCGTTCACCAAGGCCGCCGTCGTCGAGGCCATCGACGCCGAGATCCCGCTGGCCGTCGTCATCACCGAGGGCGTCCCGGTGCACGACACCGCCGCCTTCTGGGCGTACGCCGGTTCGAAGGGCAACAAGACCCGGATCATCGGCCCGAACTGCCCCGGCCTGATCAGCCCCGGACAGTCGAACGCCGGCATCATCCCGGCCGACATCACCACCTCCGGCAAGATCGGTCTGGTGTCGAAGTCCGGCACCCTGACCTACCAGCTCATGTACGAGCTGCGCGACATCGGCTTCTCCTCGGCCGTGGGCATCGGTGGCGACCCCGTCATCGGCACCACCCACATCGACGCCCTCAAGGCGTTCCAGGAGGACCCGGAGACCGAGATCATCGTCATGATCGGTGAGATCGGTGGCGACGCCGAGGAGCGTGCCGCGGCCTACATCGCCGAGCACGTCACCAAGCCGGTCGTCGGCTACGTCGCGGGCTTCACCGCTCCCGAGGGCAAGACCATGGGCCACGCCGGCGCCATCGTCTCCGGCTCCTCGGGCACCGCCCAGGCGAAGAAGGAGGCCCTGGAGGCCGCCGGTGTCAAGGTCGGCAAGACGCCGTCCGAGACCGCCCGCCTGGCGCGCGAGATCATCGCCGGCTGACCCTTCCCCGGCCGCACGCCGAGCGCCCCCGCCCTTCCCGGGCGGGGGCGCTCGCCGTTCGTCCGGGCCCTTCGCGCAGGGGCCCGGACGACGGTGTCACCCCAGGTCCGGCCTGGACGCGCAGGGACGGGTCGTCAGCGGCGGGCAGGCCACCGGCCCCTGCGGCGGCGGGGCCGCCGCACCCCGGCCGCCGTGCGGTACCAGCGTCCACCGGGCGGCCGCCTGCGCCTGCTGCTGCGGCTCCACCAGCACCGCCGCCAGCCCGGGCGACGGGCTGCACCACAGGCTGCTGATCACGTTCGGGCCGCCGCCCGGCGGCACCGGCACGCCCGGCTCCTCCGCCGCGTCCGCCGCCGGCACGCACAGCGCCGGGGCCGGCGGCTCGGGCGGCCGCGTCAGCACCGCCGGGCGGATCCCCGCCAGGGTCGCCAGCGTCGCCCCGCCCACCGCCATCGTCAGCAGCGCCGCCGCGCCCGTCCGGCTCGCCGTCCACAACCGGTACCGGGCCCGCAGCGCCGGCACCGGCGGCCGGTGCGGGGCCGGCACGCCGCGCACCGCCGCCCGGTGCAGCAGCCCGCTCAGCCCGTCCGCGAACCCCGGCGCCGCCGGGTCCGGCCCGACCAGGTCCGGCACCCACCCGGCCAGCGCCGTCCGCGCCGCCCACACCCGGGCCTCCGCCGCCGCCCGGGACGACTCCACCTCCACCGCGACCACCGCCGCCGGCAGCCCCAGCCCGTCGTGCAGCACCAGGGCCCGCCGCTGCGGCCGGGACAGCCGCTTCAGCGCCTTCAGCAGCGCCCGGTCCCGGTCGGTCAGCCGGTCGTGGTCCGGCAGCACCGCCTGCGACTCGTCCGCCGGGCGCACCTTGATCCGACGATGCGGCAGCTGCCACACGTGCGCCCGGCGCGGCCCGCCCCGGTGCCACGGCGACAGCGCCAGCTCGCTCGCCCGCGCCCGCACCCAGCCCTCCGGGTCCCCGGTCGCCGCGACCCGCGCCCAGCGGCGCCGGGCGTCCCCGAACGCCAGCCGTACGCAGTGCACCGCCCGGTGCCGGCACGCCGTCAGCAGGAACACCTGCTGCACCAGGCGGGTGTGCGCCGCCTCGTACAGCTCCTCGAAGCCGCCCGCCGCCCGCCCGGCCCGCCCGGCGGCGGGGGCCGCGGCGGCGCGCCGTTGCGGGACGGGCGTGGGCCGCGCCCCGGCGGGGTCGGCGGCGGCTCCTGCGCCGCGGGTCCCGGTGTCCGGCGCGGTGCTCTGTTTCGCCATGGCCTCGGCCCGTTCGTCGGTGTCGGCGGCGGTGCCGTGCTCCGCCGACGCTTCGGCCCGGACCGCGTGGCTCGGCGGGGCGGCGGCGGTCTCGGCGGGGCGCCGTTTCGCCGCGCCGCCGGGTGCCGCGGCAGCGGCGGTTCCGGGGCGCTCGGCCGCGGACGCCGGGTTCGCGCGCGGTTTCGGATCCGGCCCGGCGGGCGCGCCCGTGGACGGCCCGGCGGCGGTGCGCCGTTCGGGTGAGCCGGCTCGGGCCGGGCCGGTACCGGCGGTTCCGGTGCCGGGCCGGGGAGCCGCCTTCGCCCGCGCGGGCCGGGCCTCGGCCTCGGTGCCGGCGCCTGCCGGCTCCGCGCCGAGCGCGACGGCTTCGGCCTCGGTGGTGACGCCCAGTTTGCGCATCGCGCGGTGGAGGTGGCCGCGGGCGGTGGCCGGGGTGATGCCGAGGGCGGCGGCGGTGCGGGTGAGGTCGTGGCCGGCGGCGAGGTGGGCGAGGGTCTGGGCCTCACGGGGGGTCAGTTTCCGCGGCAGGCCGGCGGCGTCCTGCGCGGCGGCGTCCGGTGCGGCCGGGCGGGTGTGCCGCTTCGGGGTGGGGGAGTCGGCGGTGGGGGGCGTGGTCATCAGACGCTCCGGGCCGGGGCGCCGGCGGCTTGGGGGCAGGGTCTGAAAAGGCGCATAAGCCAATAATCTGGGACACGGCGGCGGTTTGCCGCTTCACCGAGCATGGCGAGTCGCCTTGGCACCATGAGGCGCATGACGCAGCTGATGGGCCGTCCGATCCTGGAAGTGCCGGGCGAACTGGGCGGACGCCCGGTGCTGGCGGACCTGTTGGCCGGGGTGCGGACCGCGCTGGTCGGCCTCGCGGTGGTCGTGGTGCCCGTGCTCGGGCTCTGGGTGGTGACGCCGTACGCGGACGACGGCGCGGCCGGTGCCACCCGTCTGGCGGCGGCCCTGTGGCTGCTGGGGCACGGCGCGCCGGTGCTGCGCGGGGGTGCGGACGCCCCGCTGTCGGTCACTCCGCTGCTGCTCGGCGTGCTGGCGGTGGTGCGGCTGTACCGGGCGGGCGCGGGGTTGGAGCGGCGGCGCGGGCTGCGCTCCCGGTGGGGCGGCCCGGTGGCGCTGTGGTCCGGGTACTGCGCGGTGGCGGTCGCGGTGGCGTTGCACTGCGCGGGGGCCGGACTGTTCCGCAGCCGGGTGCTGCTGGACGTCCTGGTGGTGGCCGTGGTCGCCGGGCTGGCGACGGCCGCGGGCGTCCGGGCGGCGGGCCCGCCGCCGGTGGACGGCCGCCCGGCCGGCTGGCCGCTCGACCGCCTGCCGCCGCCGTACCGGCCGTCCGGCGGCGCGGCGGCGGTGCGGGGCGCGGTGCTGGCGGCCGGGGCGGGCCTGGTGGCGGCGGGCGGGGTGCTGGTGGCGGTGGCGGCGGTGTCGGCCGCGGCGGCGGGCGGCGGTCGCGGGGCGGCGCTGCTCGGCGCCGGGCCGTCCGCGGTGGCGGGGCTGGTGCTGCTCGCCGTGGTGCTGCTGCCGAACGCGGTGCTGTGGGGCGCGGCGTACGCGCTGGGGCCGGGGTTCGCGGTGGGCACGGGGACGGCGGTGTGGCCGGGGGGCGCGGTGCTCGGCCCGCTGCCGGACTTCCCGCTGTTCGCGCTGCTGCCGGCCGAGGGCGCGGGCGGTTGGCGGTGGGCGGCGCTGCTGCTGCCGGTGCTGGCGGGGGTGGTGCCGGCCGTCCTGCTGGGCCGGGCGGCGGCCGGCGGCGGCACCCCCGTCCCGGCCCCCGCCGATCCCCGGGCCGGGGCCGACCCCGAGGCCGCCGATCCCGAGGCCGGGGCCGGCCGCCCCGGCCCCTGGTCGTCCGCCGCGACGGCGGTGGCGGCCCTCGCCGCGGCGCTGCTGACCGGGGCGGGCGCGGCGGCGCTGGGCTGGCTCTCCGGTGGCGCGCTGGCGGCGGAGCGGATGGCCCGGCTGGGCCCGGTGCCGTGGTGGACGGGCCTGGCGGCGGCCGGCTGGGTCGCGCTGGTGGCCGTCCCGGGCGCGCTGCTGGTCCGGCACCGGGCGCTGGCGGCGGCGGCGCCCGGCCGGGGCTGGCGCCGGGCGCTCACCGGTCGCGCACGCCGGGGTGGGCTGCTGGTGCGCGCCCGCGCGTACGCCGCCGTGGTGCGCCTGGGCGGTGGCTGAGCGCCCCCCGCCGAGGCGCCCGGTCCCCTACTCGGCGTCGCCGGTGAAGTCCACGTACCACTGCGGCGCGTAGCGGTCGCAGTTCTCGGCACCGACCGAGGTCAGCGAGTCCTGCACGCAGGTGACGTACTCGTGGTAGTAGACCCCGAGGCCGATCACCGAGGTCGCGACCACGACGGTCATCGCGCCGGTGAGGATGCCCGCCAGCGCGGCCGGGGTGAGCGGGTTCGGCACGGGCGCCCCGGGCACCGCCCCGGCGGCGGCCGCAGCACCCGTCGTGGCCGGCTTCGGCGCGCGCAGCGCGCTGATGCCCCACGCGATCCCCAGCACCCCGACGAGCAGCGCGATCCAGTGGAAGCCGGCGAGCAGGCTGACCAGTGCGAGCGGCCCGGCGAGCGCGGCGTTGCGGGCCCGGCGGTGGGCCGGGTCGGTCGGGTCGAGCCGCGGCGGCTGCGGGGCGGGCGGCCGCTGGCCGGGGCGGCCCTCGCCGAGGCCGGCGCCCCACGGCGGCGGGATCGGCGGGCGCTCGCCGTTCCCCTGGCCGCCGTTCCCCTGGCCCTCGCCGGGCCAGGGGCCGCGCGGCTGCCACGGCTGGTCCGGGGCGTCCGGCGGCGGCGGTGCGAAGGGGTTGCGCTCGCCGGTGTCGTCACCGCTGCTCATGGTTCGGCCATTCCTTCTCGGTCGGTGGCTCGGGCGGAGGTCTCGTTCCAGACAAACCCTGGCGCCCCCTATGATCCCGCAGCCGTTCGTCGGCCCACCGGCGGCCCGCCCCGCCGTCCACGGGGTACCCGGTGCGGCCGTCCGCAACTCCCGTGCGGAGCGCGTGGGGAGGTCGCGGCGAGATCCCGGTCTCAACTACGCGCGTAGCGCCGCCCGGAGGGTGCGGAGGCCGTCCGACCAGCCGTTATCGTGGTGACGGTCAGCAGCTCGGACAGGTTTCCCCGGGGCCCGCGTCGCGGCGGGTTCTCCTGGTGTTCCCCTTCGCTCGACCTGCCGTTCGTAGTGGCCCCACCGCCGGTGGACGTACCAGCGGACGGCGCCCGACCTACGGAGATTCGCGCAGTGGCCGCCGCCCCCGCTCAGCTCTTCCCGCCCCGCACGCCCGGACCGGCCCGTCTGGTGGTGCTGGTATCCGGCTCCGGCACCAACCTGCAGGCGCTGCTCGACGCCGTCGCCGACCCGGCCTACGGCGCCGAGATCCTCGCCGTGGGCGCCGACCGGGACGGCATCGCCGGGCTGGACCGCGCCGCGAAGGCGGGCCTGCCGACCTTCGTCCACCGGGTGAAGGACTTCGCGGACCGCGCGGACTGGGACCGCGCGCTGACCGCCTCCGTCGCCGCGTACGAGCCGGACCTGGTGGTCACGGCCGGTTTCATGAAGATCCTCGGCCCCGCGTTCGTCGCGGCCTTCGCCGGGCGGACCGTCAACACCCATCCCGCACTGCTGCCCGCCTTCCCCGGCGCCCACGGCGTCACCGACGCGCTCGCGTACGGCGTGAAGGTCACCGGTTGCACCGTCCACCTGGTCGACGCCGGGGTGGACACCGGGCCGATCATCGCGCAGGGCGTCGTCGAGGTCGTCGACGCCGACCACGCCGATGGCGGCGAAGCGCTGCACGAGCGCATCAAGACTGTCGAGCGCAAGCTGCTCGTCGACGTCGTGGGCCGGCTGGCCCGCGAAGGTCACCGCATCGAGGACCGAAAGGTATGGATCCCGGCATGAGTGCCAGCTCCACCACCACGCCCGTTTCGGAGAACGTCCGTCCGATCCGTCGCGCGCTGATCAGCGTGTACGACAAGACCGGTCTGGAGGAGCTGGCCCAGGGCCTGCACGCCGCCGGGGTCGCGATCGTCTCCACCGGCTCCACCGCCGGCCGGATCGCCGCCGCCGGCGTCCCGGTGACCGAGGTCTCCGAGCTGACCGGCTTCCCGGAGTGCCTGGACGGGCGCGTGAAGACGCTGCACCCCCGCGTGCACGCCGGCGTGCTCGCCGACCTCCGGCTGGAGTCGCACCGCGCGCAGCTGGCCGAGCTGGGCGTCGAGCCCTTCGACCTGGTCGTGGTGAACCTCTACCCGTTCAAGGCCACCGTCGCCTCCGGCGCCACCCCGGACGAGTGCGTCGAGCAGATCGACATCGGCGGCCCGAGCATGGTCCGTGCCGCCGCCAAGAACCACCCCTCGGTGGCCGTCGTGGTCGACCCGGCCCGCTACGAGGACGTGCTGACGGCCGTCCGCGAGGGCGGCTTCGACCTGGCCACCCGCAAGCGCCTGGCCGGTGCCGCGTTCGCCCACACCGCCGCCTACGACGTGGCCGTCGCCTCCTGGTTCGAGGCCGGCTACGCCCCCAGCGACGAGCACTTCCCGGAGTTCCTGGGCTCGACCTGGGAGCGGCAGAACGTGCTGCGCTACGGCGAGAACCCGCACCAGGGCGCCGCGCTGTACACCGACGGCACGGGCGGCCTGGCCGGCGCGCAGCAGCTGCACGGCAAGGAGATGTCGTACAACAACTACGTCGACACCGACGCCGCCCGCCGCGCCGCCTACGACCACGCCGGCCCGGCCGTCGCGATCATCAAGCACGCCAACCCGTGCGGCATCGGGACCGGCGCCGACGTCGCCGAGGCGCACCGCAAGGCGCACGAGTGCGACCCGGTCTCCGCGTACGGCGGCGTCATCGCGGTGAACCGCCCGGTCACCGTCGAGCTGGCCGAGCAGATCGCCCCGATCTTCACCGAGGTCGTGGTGGCCCCCGGCTACGAGGACGGCGCCCTGGAGGTGCTGACCCGCAAGAAGAACCTGCGCGTGCTGCTCGCCCCCGAGGCCCCGGCCAACCGCCAGGAGGTGCGCCCGATCTCCGGCGGCGTGCTGCTGCAGGACGCCGACCGGGTGCACGCCGAGGGCGACGACCCGGCGAACTGGACCCTGGCCACCGGCGAGGCGCTGTCCGGGGCCGAGCTGGCCGAGCTGGCCTTCGCCTGGCGGGCCTGCCGGGCCGTCAAGTCCAACGCGATCCTGCTGGCCAAGGACGGCGCCTCGGTCGGCGTCGGCATGGGCCAGGTCAACCGGGTCGACTCCTGCAAGCTCGCGGTCGAGCGGGCCGGCGAGCGGGCCAAGGGCTCGTACGCGGCCTCGGACGCCTTCTTCCCGTTCCCGGACGGCCCGGAGATCCTGATCGCCGCCGGCGTGAAGGCGATCGTCCAGCCTGGCGGTTCGATCCGGGACGAGGAGGTCGTCGCGGCCGCGCAGCAGGCGGGCGTGACGATGTACTTCACCGGCGCGCGGCACTTCTTCCACTGACGCCGACGCTGACGCACTGACGACGTGACAGAGCGGCCCGGCCCCCTGCGAGGAGGGAGCCGGGCCGCTCTGTCCGTCCGGCGGTGGGCCGTCAGTAGCGCGGCCGGTTGAACCAGGCCACGCCGTCCCGGATGGTCATCGCGACGATCCAGAGGATGCAGATCGCGACCCACAGCCCGCCGAGGATCTCGAAGAACCAGGCGGCCGCGGCGAGCTCGGAGCTCTTGGTGATCGCGAAGATCAGGAGGGCCGCGCCGAGCAACAGGGCGATCGAGCCGTACACCAGGGTGGTGATCCGGGTGGCCGGGCCGCCCTTGCCGAACTTCACCCCGAGCGTGATGGAGAGCACCGAGGCGAGCAGGAAGACGATCCCGAGGACCAGGGCGACGCTCGCCGCCATGTTGTTGAGGATCGCGGAGTCGCTGCCCGCGCTGTGCTTGTTGGCGTTGTTCTTGGCGCCCAGGGCTCCGAGCAGGAAGAGGGCCGTCAGGAGGATCTGCGAGCCGCCCACGATGAACAGCAGCACCCGGGTGGTGATCACCAGGCCCGGCATGGACATCTGCGGTGCGGCCGGCGGGAAGGCGTAGCCCGGCGCGGCCTGCGGGTAGCCGTATCCGGCCTGCTGCTGCTGCTGCGGGTAGCCGTACCCGGCCGGCTGCGCCTGCGGCGCCTGCTGCGGGTACCCGTAGCCCGGGGCGCCCTGCGGCGGGCCGTAGGGGTTGTTCGGCGTGGGCGGATAACTCATGGATGCCTCCGGGCAGTTGCGGGGACGCGGGGACGGTACGGCGGAGGGCCCGGGTGCGGCCCGGCGGCGGTGGCGGGCGGCGGCCGCGGCTCAGCGGTGAGGTGAGCGGACGGCGGGCCGGGGCGCCGGCGGGGGCGCGGCGGACGGGCCGCTGCCCCGGCGATCGCGCGGCACGGTGTGCTGTGGTCGGCTCACTTCTTCCCCCGGGTACGCCCCGCCGCGGCGTCCGGCGGCCCGTCACGGGGCCGGTCGCGGCAGGGAATGCCCGCTTATCGTCATCCGGACGGTACGGCCGTGTCCAGCCGGTTCGGCGAGCCGCTCCGAGACTGTGGCGCAACCGCAACGTGGTCCGGACCCGGCAGGTGCCGGGTGGCCTGCGCGATCCGGGAGAATGGGGTCATGACTGCCCAGATTCTCGATGGCAAGGCCACCGCGGCCGCGATCAAGTCCGAACTCGCCGTCCGCGTGGCGGCCCTCAAGGCGAAGGGCGTCACGCCCGGCCTCGGCACCGTCCTGGTCGGTGACGACCCGGGCAGCCGCTGGTACGTCAACGGGAAGCACAAGGACTGCGCCGAGATCGGCCTCGCCTCGATCCAGCGCGAGCTGCCCGCCACCGCCACCCAGGAGGACGTCGAGAACGTCGTCCGCGAGCTCAACGCCGACCCGGCCTGCACCGGCTACATCGTCCAGCTGCCGCTGCCCAAGGGCCTGGACCAGAACCCGGTCCTGGAGCTGATGGACCCGGACAAGGACGCCGACGGCCTGCACCCGACCTCGCTCGGCCGGCTCGCCCTGGGCATCGAGGGCCCGCTGCCCTGCACCCCGCTCGGCATCGTCGAGCTGCTGCGCCGCCACGACGTCGAGATCGACGGCGCCGAGGTGGTCGTGGTCGGCCGCGGCATCACCGTGGGCCGCTCGATCGGCCTGCTGCTGACCCGCCGCAGCGAGAACGCCACCGTCACCCTGTGCCACACCGGCACCCGGGACCTCTCCGCCCACCTGCGCAAGGCCGACATCATCGTGGCCGCCGCCGGCGTGCCGCACCTGGTCAAGCCGGAGGACGTCAAGCCGGGCGCGGCGGTGCTGGACGTGGGCGTCAGCCGCAGCGAGGGCAAGATCGTCGGCGACGTCCACCCGGGCGTGGCCGAGGTGGCCGGCTGGATCTCCCCGAACCCGGGCGGCGTGGGCCCGATGACCCGCGCGATGCTGCTCAACAACATCGTCGAGGCGGCCGAGCGCCGCGCCGGCGTCTGACACCACCACGAGGGACGGCGACCATGACGGAACCGCGGCCGGCGCGGACCCGGCGCAGGCCGGTCAAGACCACCGGCACCCTGCCGCCCGAGGGCTCACGCGCGGCCCTCGGCGGCGAGCACGCCCTGCCGGTGCGGCAGTGGCCGATAACGCTGGTCCTGTCGGTGGTCGGGGCCGGTCTCGCGGTCACCTGGTTCGCCGACTTCAAGGACGGCTTCAAGTACGGGCTGCTGATCCTCGGCTGCGGCGTGCTGCTCGGCGCCGTGCTGCGCCTGGTGCTGCCCGAGGTCGGCATGCTGGCGGTGCGCAGCCGGTTCACCGACGTGATCGTGCTGACCTTCCTGGGCGCGTCGATCGTGCTGCTGACCCTGGTGGCGCAGCCGAACCCGTGGCTGGAGTTCCCGCTGCTCGACAACATCGGACAGCTCATCGGCAGGCCCAAGCACTGATCCGCAGGCCCGTGACGGCCCCCGCCTGGTCTCCATCGAATTCAAGGGTCCGGGCGGGGGTCGCCTTTCTTCTGTGACGCATCAGCCACGCCCGGACACCAGGCGTACGCTTCCCTTTGCGATAACCTGACGCCGGTTTCTCGATGTCGAGAGACCATCCTGGCTCCAGCGCCGGTGTGCCTGGGGCGCCTGGCGATTTGCTGGAGAAGGTAGAAATGACTCGCACCCCCGTCAACGTCACCATCACCGGCGCGGCCGGCCAGATCGGCTACGCGCTGCTCTTCCGCATCGCCTCGGGCCACCTGCTCGGTGCCGACGTGCCGGTGAACCTGCGCCTCCTGGAGATCCCGCAGGGCCTCAAGGCCGCCGAGGGCACCGCCATGGAGCTCGTCGACTGCGCCTTCCCGCTGCTGCGCGACATCACGATCACCGACAACCCGAACCAGGCCTTCGACGGCGCCAACGTCGCGCTGCTGGTCGGCGCCCGTCCGCGCACCGCCGGCATGGAGCGCGGCGACCTGCTGCAGGCCAACGGCGGCATCTTCGGCCCGCAGGGCAAGGCGATCAACGACAACGCCGCAGACGACATCAAGGTCCTGGTCGTCGGCAACCCGGCCAACACCAACGCCCTGATCGCCCAGCGCAACGCCCCGGACGTCCCGGCCGAGCGCTTCACCGCGATGACCCGCCTGGACCACAACCGCGCGGTCGGCCAGCTCTCCGCCAAGACCGGCGCCCTGGTCTCCGACGTCAAGCGCGTCACCATCTGGGGCAACCACTCCGCGACCCAGTACCCGGACATCTTCCACGCCGAGGTCGCCGGCAAGCCGGCCTTCGAGGCAGTCGGCAGCGACCAGGCCTGGCTGGAGGGCGACTTCATCCCGACCGTCGCCAAGCGCGGCGCCGCCATCATCGAGGCCCGTGGCGCCTCCTCGGCCGCCTCGGCCGCCAACGCCGCCCTCGACCACGTGTACACCTGGGTCAACGGCACCGCCGAGGGCGACTGGACCTCGATGGGTGTCGTCTCGGACGGCTCCTACGGCGTCCCGGCCGGCCTGATCTCCTCCTTCCCGGTCACCACCAAGGACGGCAAGTTCGAGATCGTCCAGGGCCTGGAGATCTCCGACTTCTCGCGCGCCCGCATCGACGCCTCGGTCAACGAGCTGGTCGAGGAGCGCGACGCGGTCCAGGAGCTGGGCCTCATCTGAGCCCTCCCGACCGGACGGCGGCCCGCCACCCCGCACAGGGGCGGCGGGCCGCCGCCGTCGGGCGGCCGTCCTACACTGGCCCGCTGTGAACGAAACCCTCGGGGACGCCGCGCTCGTCCTCGTCTTCATCCTGCTGGGCGGACTGTTCAACGTCGCCGAGATCTCGCTGATCTCGCTGCGCGAGGGCCAGATCCGGACGCTGGAGGGGCGCGGCACCCGGCGCTCGGCCCGGGCCGCGCACCTGGCCGCCGACCCCAACCGCTTCCTCGCCGCCGTGCAGGTCGGCGTGACCTGCATGGGCTTCCTGTCCGCGGCCTTCGGCGCCGACACGCTGTCCGGCAAGGTCGCGCCGCTGTTCGTCCGGGCCGGGCTCACCCAGGGCGTCGCGGACGCGCTCGCGCTGGTCGGCCTCACCCTGGTGATCAGCTACGTCTCGCTGGTGCTCGGCGAGCTGACCCCGAAGCGGATCGGCCTGCAGCGCGCCGAGTCCATCGCGGTGGCCGCGGCGCCCGTGGTGGACGTGATGTCGGTGGTGCTGCGCCCGGTGATCTGGCTGCTCGGCCACTCCACCAACCTGATGGTGCGCCTGCTCGGCGGCGACCCGGCGGCCGGCCGCGGCTCGATGAGCTCCGAGGAGCTCCGCGGCCTGGTCGCAGCCAACACCGAACTGGGCAGCGACGAGCGGGCGTTGATCGCGGACGTGTTCTCCGCCGGGGAGCGCCAGCTGCGCGAGGTCATGGTCCCGCGCACCGAGGTGACCTTCCTGGACGCCGAGCGCCCGCTGGCCGCCGTCCGGCACCAGGCCGAGACCTCGCCGCACTCGCGCTACCCGGTGGTCGAGGGCAGCGCCGACGCGGTGGTCGGCTTCGTCCACGTCCGCGACCTGTACGGCGCGCGCGGCGAGCAGGCCGCCAAGGTCCGCGACCTGGCCCGCCCGGTGAAGCTGCTGCCCGGCACCAAGCTGGTGCTGGAGGCGATGGGCGAGATGCGCCGCGAGGGCCACCACCTGGCCATCGTGGTGGACGAGTACGGCGGCACCGCCGGCATCGTCACGCTGGAGGACCTGGTCGAGGAGGTGATCGGCGAGATCCGGGACGAGTACGACCGCCCGGAGACCGCCACCACCCGCCGGCTGGCCGGCGGCGGCGTGGAGCTGGACGGCCTGCTCAACCTCGCCGACTTCGCCGAGGAGACCGGCGTCACCCTGCCCGAGGGCCCGTACGAGACGGTGGCCGGCTGCCTGGTCGCCTCGCTGGGGCGGCTGCCCCGGCAGGGCGACCAGGTGCGGGTCACCACCGAGGGCGACGCCGGAGTGCTGCTGACGGTCGCGAAGCTGGAGGGGCGTCGGATCGCCCGGGTCGGGGTGAGTGCGGTCACACTGGCGGAGGCTGCGGGGCCGGAGGTTTCCTGACCGCGCGGGAGAACTGGAACAATGGCCCGCATGGTCAACGCAGCGGTCGTCACTGGTCCGGTCAAGGACCGTCCCCGGGTGCTCTCCGGCATCCAGCCCACCTCCGGCTCGTTCCACCTCGGCAACTACCTGGGCGCGGTACGCCAGTGGGTGGACCTGCAGAAGGACAACGACGCCTTCTACATGGTCGTCGACCTGCACGCGATCACGGTGCCGCAGGACCCGGCGACGCTGCGCGAGAACACCCGGGTGTCCACCGCCCAGCTGCTCGGCGCCGGCCTCGACCCGGAGCACTGCACGCTGTTCGTCCAGTCGCACGTGCCCGAGCACGCGCAGCTCGCCTGGGTGATGAACTGCCTCACCGGCTTCGGCGAGGCCTCCCGGATGACCCAGTTCAAGGACAAGTCCTCCCGGTACGGCTCCGAGAGCACCACGGTCGGCCTGTTCACCTACCCGATCCTGCAGATCGCCGACATCCTGCTGTACCAGGCGGACGCCGTCCCGGTCGGCGAGGACCAGCGCCAGCACGTGGAGATCACCCGCGACATCGCGGAGCGCTTCAACACCCGCTACACCCCGACCTTCAACGTCCCGAAGCCGTACATCCTCAAGGAGACGGCGAAGATCATGGATCTCCAGGATCCGGCGATCAAGATGAGCAAGTCGGCCTCCTCGCCCAAGGGCCTGGTCAGCCTGCTCGACGAGCCGAAGGTCAGCGCCAAGAAGATCAAGAGCGCCGTCACCGACACCGGCACCGTCGTCTCCTACGACGAGGAGCAGAAGCCGGGCGTCTCCAACCTGCTGCGCATCCACTCCGCGCTCAGCGGCCGGTCGGTCGAGCAGCTGGTCGAGCACTTCGAGGGCAAGATGTACGGCGCCCTGAAGACCGAGCTGGCCGAGCTGTTCACCGAGTGGGTCACCCCCTTCCAGGAGCGCACCCGCACCTTCCTGGACGACCCGGCGGAGCTGGACCGGGTGCTGGCGGTCGGCGCCGAGAAGGCCCGCGCGGTGGCCTCCGAGACGCTGGCGACGGTGTACGACCGGATCGGCTTCCTCCCGGCCGCCAAGCGGTGACTCCCCTCACACACCTGCCCGATGGTGAGCGGCTCCCGGAGCTGCTCACCATCGGCGTGTCCGTGAGCGTCCCGGACCCGTACGGCGCGCAGATCCAGGACGCCCGGGCGGGGCTCGGCGACCCGCAGGCCCGGTCGATACCGACCCACGTCACCCTGCTGCCGCCGACCGAGGTGCCGGCCGAGGCCCTGCCGAAGATCGAGGAGCACCTGGCGCAGGTGGCGGCCGCGCACCTGCCGTTCCGGATGCTGCTGTGCGGCGGCGGCACCTTCCGCCCGGTCTCCCCGGTGGTGTTCGTCCGGGTCGAGGAGGGCGCGCAGGAGTGCCGGCTGCTGGAGGCGGACGTCCGCTCCGGCCCGCTGGCCCGCGAGCTGGCGTTCCCGTACCACCCGCACGTGACGGTCGCGCACGGCCTGCCGGACGACGTGCTGGACCAGGCGTACGAGCAGGCGCGCGGCTACCGGGCGGCCTTCCGGGTGCCCGGCTTCTCGCTCTCCCGGTTCGACGCGGACGAGGTCTGGCGGCCCTGGCGGGACTACTCGTTCGGGTGAGCCCGACCCGCCGGGCCGCCCTCGGCGGCCGCTCGGACTACCGCTCCCGGCGCCCGAGTTCGAGCATCCGGTCGACCACCCGGGCGGAGGCCCCGCCGTCGTCCAGCGCGCAGTGCTCGGCCCGGAAGCGGCGGTAGCGCTCGGCGTACCCGGGCGGCACTTCCCCGCCGCCGTCGGCGAGTTCGCGCAGCGCGCCGAGCAGTTCGGCCGAGGTCGGCACCAGCGGGCCGGGGGCGTTCGGCTCGAAGTCGAAGTAGAAGCCGCGCAGGGTGTCGCGGTAGTGCTCCAGGTCGTAGGTGAAGAAGTACATCGGGCGGCCGGTGATCGCGAAGTCGAACATGATCGACGAGTAGTCCGTCACCAGGACGTCCGCGATCAGCAGCAGCTCCTGCGGGTCGGGGTAGTCCCCGCAGTCGTACAGGAAGCCGTCGCCGGCCGAGGGCAGCGGGTCGCGCACGTGCGAGTGCGGGCGGATCAGCAGCACGTGGTCCTCGCCGAGCAGGCGCCGGGCGTGCTCCACGTCCAGCTTCAGGTCGAGCCGGAAGCCGTCGCCGTCGCGGCGCTGCTGGTCCTCCCGCCAGGTCGGCGCGTACAGCACGATCCGCTTGCCGTCCGGGATGCCGAGCTTGCGCCGGACGGCCGCGGCGGTGGCCGCGTCGGACCGCGCGAGCACGTCGCCGCGCGGGTAGCCGGACTCCAGCACCTCGCCGCCGTAGTGGAAGGCGCGCCGGAGCACGGGGGTGGCGAAGGGGCTGGGGGAGAGCAGCAGGCTCCACTGCGGGGTCTCCCGGTCGAGCGCCTCCAGGTAGCCGTGGTCGGCCAGCCAGGGGTTCTCGACGTCGTGGGCGATCCGCTTCAGCAGTGAGCCGTGCCAGGTCTGCACGACGACCTGGCCGGGGCGGCGCTCCAGGAAGTCCGGGAAGTGCGTGTTGCCGACCAGGTACCGGCAGGTGGCCAGCGCGCGGTACCACTCCGGGCTCCATATCCGCACCGGGGTGACCCCGGGCGGCAGCTCGGCCTGGGCGTCGTCGACCACCCACAGGTGCTCCAACGGCTCACCGCGGCGGGCGAGTTCGGCGTGCACCGCGCGCGGCGAGTCGGCGTAGCCGCGGCCGCCGAAGACGTCGTACAGCACCGCCTCGCGGACCGGCTCGCGGCGGGCGGCCGGGTAGCGCTCGGTGCGCTGCCGGTGCTGGTTCCAGGCGCTGCGCTCGGCGGCGTCGAGCACCGGGGTGGAGTCCACCAGCAGGGTGTCGTGCCAGCGGCGCTGCAGCACGACCCGCTTGCCGCCGGCCGCGGTGGTGGCGGGCAGCGCGGACAGCGCGGCGGGGGCGGCGAGCAGCGGCCGGGCGGGGCCGTCGCGGTCGGCCGGCTCCAGCGCGGCGTCCCAGACGCCCTTGCGCAGCGGCAGCGCGACGCCGTCCGCGCCGGTGCGGGTGGCGGGCACCCGGGCCAGGAAACGGCCGTCGCCGGACGTCTCGATCGGGGCGCGGACCTCGCCGGCCTGCGAGCTGTGCCGCAGGACGAGCTCCAGCCGGTCGGCGGCCGCGCCCGGGCAGTGGCCGGCGAGCTCGAAGCCGCCGGACCGGGCGGTGATCCGGTCGACGTAGCCGGCCGCGGGCTGGACGCACACCTGGAGCCGGCCGTCCGCGAGGTGTTTGAGGTAGAGCACCCGGTCCGGGGCGCCGGGCAGCGGTTGCTGGCCGGCCACCGGGCCGCCGCGCTCGTCCAGGCAGAGCTGCTCGGTGCCGCCGTCCGGGCGCGCCAGTTCGACGTCCCAGTGCTCCAGCTCGCCGGTGCCGCGGCCGTCCGCGGTGAACGGCCGGTACGGCAGGTGGACGGCGAAGGTGTTGCCGGTGCGGGTGACCGGGTGCTCGATCACGGCCTCGCTCTGCCGGTGCCGCAGCCGCAGCACGGTGCCCGCCGGGCAGACGTCGGCGGTGCCGCTCAGGTCGAGGCCGCCGCCGGCCGGGGCGGCGTGGTCGAGCCGGGCGTTCGGGCGCTCCAGCCGCAGGCCCAGCCGGCCGTCCTCGAAGAACGGCTGGAGACGGACGTCGCGGTCCACCCAGCGGGCCGGCGGGTACTCGCCGGAGCCGCACCAGTGCGGGGCGAGCGCACCGTACTGGCGGCGCACCCGGGTGGGGCGGGGGCGGGTGAAGAGGGTGGTCTCGATCCGCCAGTCGCCGAGCAGCCAGCGGCCTTCGTGGCGCAGCCGGGCGGGCTCGATCAGGGCGGTGAAGCCGGACCAGTCGTGGTTGAACTCGGGCTGGGCGCTGTCGTCGGTGACCTCGGGCATCCGGCGCGGTCTGGAGCGCAGGTGCACGGGCGGGCGGTCGGCGTCCTCGTGGCGCAGGGTCAGCCAGGTCCAGGCCGAGCCGGGGCGGCCGGTGTCCTGGTGCTGCGGGCGGGCGAAGCCGGTGAGCTCCAGGCCGCGGGCGTGCCAGCGGGCGCGCAGCAGGCCGAAGGTGACGTCCTCGTCGACGGCGGGCCGGTCGGTGCTCACACGGGGGGACGCGTGCGGGAGGACGAACCGTGTGAGCACAGGCATGGGGGGATGACCCTTCGAGCAAAACGGGATTCCCGGGCGTGGCGGTGAACCGGGAGCCGCCGCCGATCCGTTCGTGTCCGGTCCGGGGCCGACTCCACATCCCATACCGGGGCGATGCCCGGGGTCAACTGTACGGACCTGCGAATTTCCTCAGAAATTCGTCCGTCACGGCCGGTCCGACCAGGTCGTTCCCGCCGTCCCGGGGGAACGCGCGAGCACCGGACGGAATCCGCGCGGAATTTCCGTTCGGGGAATTCCCGGACGGTCTCCGGGGGCGTCCGACACCATCGGCTCGGACGCCCCCGGAGACCCGTGTCCTACTCCTTGCGGAGCATCGCGTCGACCACCCGGGCCGAGGCCTTGCCGTCGTCCAGGTCGCAGTAGGCCTCGCGGAACGCGGCCGCCTTGTCGGCGTACTCGGCCGCGACCCCGTCCACCCGGCCCAGCGCCGAGACCAGCTCCTCGGAGGTGGCCAGCAGCGGGCCGGGCGCCTCCGCCTCGAAGTCCAGGCTGAAGCCGCGCAGGTTGTCGCGGTAGTGCTCCAGGTCGTAGGTGAAGAACAGCATCGGCTTGCCGGTCGACGCGAAGTCGAACACGGAGGCCGAGTAGTCGGTCACCAGCACGTCGGCGATCAGCAGCAGCTCCGCCATGTCGGGGTAGCTGCCGACGTCCCACACGTAGCCGTTGCCGGCGTCCGGGATCTGGCCGCACATCATGGCGTGCCGGCGCACCAGCAGCACCTGGTCGTCGCCGAGCGCGGCCTTGGCCGCCGCCAGGTCGATCCGCAGGTCGATCTGGTAGCCGCCGTTCGGCCGCCGCCGGTCCTCGCGCCAGGTCGGCGCGTAGAGCACGACCTTCTTGCCCTCGGGCAGGCCGAGCCGCTCGCGGACCTGCTCGGCGGTCTTCTCCCGGTCGGCCGCGAACAGCAGGTCGTTGCGCGGCGCACCGCTCTCCAGGATCTCGCCCTGGTAGTCGAAGGCGCGTCGCAGCACCGGCGCCGACCAGCTGTTGCCGGCCACCAGCAGGCTCCAGTTCGGGACTTCCCGGGCCAGGGACTTCAGGTAGTTCGAGTCGGTGAACCAGACCTTCTCGAAGTCGAGGCCGACCTGCTTCAGCGGGGTGCCCTGCCAGGTCTGCACGACCACCTGGCCGGGGCGGCGGACGAAGAAGTCGGGCAGGTGGGTGCTGGTCACGACGTACTTGGCGGTGGCCAGCGCCTCGAACCACTCCGGGCTCCACTGCCGCAGGGCGCGGGCCGTGCTCGGCAGGTCCGCCTGCATGTCGTCGGAGCCCCACAGGTGCTCCAGCGGCAGGCCGCGGCGGACCAGCTCCTCGTGGATCGCCCGCGGCGAGTCGCCGTACTGGCTGCCACCGGGGACGTTGTACAGCACGGCGTCGCGCACCGGCTTGCGCCGGGCGGCCGGGTAGTCGACCGACCGCTGCTGGCGCTGGCGGTAGCCGGAGCGCTCCTCGGGCAGCAGCACCGCGTGCGACTCCAGCGACAGCCCGTCGTAGTGGCGGCGCTCCAGCACGATCCGCTTGCCGCGCGACTCCACCTCCAGCGGCAGCGTGCCGAAGCAGTCCGGGCTGATCAGCGCGGCCGAGACCGGCAGGTCCTCGACCGGCGCGCCGACCGGGCGGAAGAAGACGTTCCAGGTGCCGTGCGCGAGCGGCACGTTCCCGGCGAAGGAGGCGGTCGGCACGGTGGGCAGGGCGGTGCGGAACCGGCCGTCCGCGATCTCCACCGGGTAGACGTGCTCCTCCTCGCGCCAGTGGTGGCGGACCACCAGCTCCCAGCGGTGCGTGCCGGGCAGCGGGAACGAGCCGCTGAGCAGGAAGCCGTCCGCGCCGCGCGCGGTGATCTCGTCCACCATCGGCTGCAGCACCTGGTCGGAGAACTGCAGGTAGCCGCCGGGGGAGGGCTTGGAGTAGAGCACCCGGCGCTGGTCGGCCGGGGCGTCCGGGTTCAGCGGCAGGTGCAGCTGCTCGGGCGCGTTGCGCTCGTCCCAGGCCAGCGGGACGGTGCTGCCGTCCGCCAGCAGCAGGACGGTGTCCCAGCGGTCGCGGCTGCGTGCGGCGGCCACCGGGTCCAGCTCGGCCCAGGCCTCGCGGACGGCGGTGAGCTCGGCCACCGGGAAGGACGCGGCGAACGGCTGCAGCGTGCCGACCGGCGCGCCCAGCTCCAGCGGGAAGGAGACGGCGCGGTCCGACTCGACGTGGGTCATCCGCAGCCGGGCCCCGGCGAAGCTCGGGCCGGAGCGGGCGGCGCCGGAGACCTCGACCCGGTCGCCGTGGCCGGCCAGGCCGGTCACCCGGGCCTTGACCGTCTCCACCCGCAGGTAGACGAAGTTGTCCCGGACCCAGGGCACGATCCGCACGTCCGGCTCGACCCAGTACGACGGGATGTACTGCGCGGTGTCGCTCCAGCCGGCCGAGATCCGGCCCTTGTAGACGCCGCCCTTGCCCGCGCCGGCCACCAGGACGCGCCAGTTGCCGTCCTTCCACTGCCCGCGGTTGCGCAGCTTCTTCGGGTCGACGGAGACGCTGAAGCCCGACCAGTCGCAGCTGTACAGGTCGTGGTTGCAGCTGGCGGTGGCCTCGGGGCTGTACGTGGTCTTCATCGGCACCGCGACGACCCGGCGGCCCTTGGCCTCGCGCAGCACCAGGGTGCGGACCATGTCGTGCTTGCCGGCCGCGCCCAGCTGCTCCGGGAACGCGTGCCCGGTCAGCTGCAGCTTCCCGCCGACCCAGCCGCTGCCGTACAGCCGGCTGCGCATGACCAGCGAGTTGTCGAGCTTGAGCACGCCGGACGGCACGCTCTTGCGCCCGCCGCGCAGGAACGGGTAGTCGGCGTACGGGCGCAGCACGCCGCGGGCCTGGACGCCGCCGCCGCTCTCGCCCTCGTACGTGATCTGCTCGACCAGCTCGTCGATCCGGCCCTGCAGGGTCAGGTGGTACTTGAGCCGCAGCGGCGCGCGCAGCTTGCGGACCAGGTCCGGGCCGATCGAGCGGAGCAGCCGGCTGACGTGCTGCTGGTAGGCGGCGCGGTACTCCTGGTCGCCGTCCACGACGGACCAGAAGAACATCGGGATCTCCTCGACGAGGGTGTTCTCGTCGTAGGAGCGCAGGTACTCGGCGAAGCGCGGCTCGGTCTGCTTCTTCAGCCAGCCGCGGACCAGCTCGACCGAGGCGACCCGGTCGACCAGGCCCTTCGGGTTGGTGCGCATCTGCGTGATCGACATCTCGCCGACCTCGCGCTCGCGCCAGTGGTAGATCGGCTCGGCGAGGACGTCGACGCTGGCGGCCAGGTAGTGGTGCGGGACGCTGACCGGCGCGTCCTCGTACAGGATGCCCTCGGGGTAGAGCAGGCCGGCCGCGTCGAAGAACGAGCGGCGGTACACCTTGTTCCACGCGGTGCGGTCGGTGACCAGCGCCGGGATCTCGGTGATGTGGGTCTTGAGCCTGGTCTCCTTGAACGGCTTCACGTGCCCGCCGGACTGGTAGTAGCCCACCGCGCGGAACCGCAGCACGTTGCCGGTGCAGAAGTCGGAGCCGGTCTCGTCCAGCGTGTTGATCATCAGCTCGTACGCGCTCGGCGGCATCGAGTCGTCGCTGTCCACGAAGCACAGGAACTCGGAGTCCGGGTCGATGTGCCGGATGCCGGTGTTGCGGGCCGCGCCGAGGCCCTTGTTCACCTGGCGGACCAGGCGGAACCGCGAGTCCTGGGCCGCGTACGCCTCGGCGAGGGCCGCGCTGCCGTCCTTCGAACCGTCGTCGACCATGACGCACTCGAAGTCCGTGAACGTCTGGGCGGCGATCGAGTCGAGGCATTCGACGAGGTACCGCTCGACGTTGTAGATCGGGACGACGATGGAGAGGCGGGGAGCCATCGGCTACGCAGGCCTTTCTCGGGAGGAGCGTGGCCACCCGGGGGACGGGCCTGGCCGCACTTTGATTCGGTGCGTACGTGCGCCCCCGATCCTACCTCCGGGGTTTCCCGGCCCCCCGGGCCCACTACCCTGGGCCCGTGCCCCGCTTCAGCGTGATCGTCCCCGTGTACCAGGTCCAGGACTACCTCGCCGAGTGCCTCGACTCGGTGCTCGGCCAGGGCGGCCCGGACCTCGAACTCATCGCGGTGGACGACCGCTCCCCGGACGGCTGCGGCGCGATGCTGGACGCGGCGGCCGCCGCCGACCCCCGCGTCACCGTGCTCCACCTGCCGGAGAACGTCGGCCTCGGCCGCGCCCGCAACGCCGGCCTGGAGGTCGCCACTGGCGACTACGTGGTCTTCCTCGACAGCGACGACACGCTCACCCCCGGCCTGCTCAAGGCCGTCGACGAGCGGCTCGCCGCCACCGGCGACCCGGACGTCCTGGTCTACGACTACGCCCGCACCTACGCGGACGGCCGGATCACCCGGGCCGCCTCCGCCCACGTCTTCGGCGCCGCCTCCCCAGACGTCTTCGACCTCGCCGCCCGCCCCGACCTGCTCGACCTGCTCCAGGTCGTCTGGAACAAGGCCTACCGGCGCGACTTCATCACCGGGCAGCAGCTGGTCTTCCCGGCCGGCTACTACGAGGACACCCCCTGGACGTACCCGGCGCTGCTCGCCGCCGAGCGGATCACCCTGCTCGACGAGGTCGGCGTGCACTACCGCCAGCGCCAGGAGGGCGGCAACATCCTGGCCACCGCCAGCCGCAAGCACTTCGACGTCTTCGCCCAGTACGACCTGGTGTTCGCCTTCCTCGACCGCCGCCCCGACCTCGACCGCTGGCGCCCGGTCGTCTTCGGCAAGATGCTGCACCACCTCAACACCGTGGTCGCCAAGCCCGGCCGGGTCCCGGCCGGCGACCGCCGCGAGTACTTCCGCCGCGCCGCCGCGCACTGCGCCCGGCTGCGCCCGGCCGGCTACCGCCCGCCCGCCGGGGTGGACGGCATCCGCCTCGAACTGCTCAGCCGCGGCCGCTACGGCGCCTACCAGGCCGTCCGCGCCCTCGCCAAGGCCCGCCGCCTGGTGCGCGGCTGACGAACCGGTGCGTGGCTGACGCCCGTTCGGGGGAGCGGCCGGTATAACCGGTCGGGTGGAATTCCTGACCCGCCTCCCGGTCCTCGGCCCGCTCGTCACCCGGGTGCTGCGCAGCCGCCCGTACCGGGTGTACGAGTACTTCACCGCCGCCCGCGGCAACCGGCTGGCCGGGGCCGTCACCTTCTTCGGCTTCCTCGCCCTGTTCCCGCTGCTCACGGTCGGTCTGGCGATCGCCGTCGCGACGCTCAGCGACAGCCGGGTCGCCGACCTGCAGCACCGCATCTCCGACCAGCTGCCGGGCATCTCGGACTCCCTCGACCTGCCCTCCCTGGTGTCCAACGCGGGCGCCGTCGGGCTGGTCGGCGGGGCACTGCTGCTGCTCTCCGGCCTCGGCTGGGTGGACACCATGCGCACCTCGATCCGGGACGTCTGGCAGCTGCCCGACGACGACGGCAACCCGATCCTCGCCAAGGCCTGGGACTGCGTGGTGCTGGCCGGCCTCGGTCTGGTCTCGCTGGTGTCGATGGGCGCCTCGACGGTCGGCACCACGCTGGCCGGGCGGGTCGCCGACGAGATCGGCCTGCACAACGGCTACCTGCTCACCGGCATCGGCCTGGTCATAGCGGCCGCCTGCGACACGCTGCTGTTCGCCTACCTGCTGGGGCCCTTCCCCGGGATCACCGGCCAGCGCCGCGGCGACCTGCTGCGCGGCGCGCTGATCGGCGCGGTCGGATTCGAGCTGCTGAAGCTGCTGCTCGCCTCCTACCTCGGCTCGGTCGCCGGGCGGAGCCTGTACGGGGCCTTCGCCACGCCGGTGGCGCTGCTGCTGTGGATCAACTTCGTCTCCCGGCTGCTGATGTACTGCGTGGCCTGGACGGCGACCGCCGACCCGGAGGCGGCCCGGGAGCGCACTCGCGCGCACGGGCGGGCCCTGCTGGCGGCGGCCGACGCGTCCGAGCCCGAGGCCGAGCCCGAGGCCGAGCCCGAGCCCGGCGACGGTGACGGGGACGGGGACGGTGACGGGGACGGCGACGGGGCCCGGTCCCAGGCCTGACGGCCGGGGCCGGGCCCGCCGGGGGCAGCCGGCCTTCGGGGGTCAGCCGGTCTGCGCCGCCCGGCGCCGGCGCAGCACCAGCCCGCCGTACCCGGCCGCGCCGCCCGCCGCCGCCACGGCCAGCCAGCCGCCGAGGCCCAGGCCGTCGTCGCCCCCGGCCGCCGGGGCCGTCGCGGCGGCCGGCCGGGTGCTGGGGGAGGGGTGCGGCGGCGGCGCGGGCACACCGTCGGTGCCGCCGGCCTGGCCGGTCGGCTCGGCGCCCGGCGGCAGTTCGTCGACCAGCTTGCCGACCGGCCGGACCTTGTCCGCCGCGGCGAAGCCCCAGTCCAGCAGCGCGGCCGTCTCGTCGTACACCTTCTGGTAGCTGGCCGGGTGCATCACCGTCACCAGCAGGGTGCGGCCGCCGCGCTCGGCGGCGCCGACGAACGTCGAGCCGGCGTTCGTGGTGGTGCCGTTCTTCACACCGATCAGGCCGGGGTACTTGCCCAGCAGCCGGTCGGTGTTGGCGATCCCGAAGCTGCCGCGCTGGCCGGTGTTCTTGTCGACGGCGCCGGGGAACTGCGCGTCCCGGGTCGCGCAGTACGCGCGGAAGTCGGCGTTGCGCAGGCCGGAGCGGGCGAACAGCGACAGGTCGTAGGCCGAGGACAGCTGGCCGTCCATGTCGTAGCCGTCCGGGGAGATCACCTTGGTGTCCCTCGCCTGCAGGGCGTCCGCGCGGGCCTGCATCTCGGCGACGGTCTGCGGGACGCCGCCGTTCATGTGCGCCAGGACGTGCACGGCGTCGTTGCCGGAGCTCAGGAACACCCCGCGCCACAGGTCCTCGACCCGGTACTCCAGGTTCTCCTTGATGCCGACCAGGCTGCTGCCGGCGCCGAGGCCGGTGATCTCCTCGTCGGTGACCTTGTGCACGGTGTTGCGGTCGAACTTGGGCAGCACGGTGTCGGCGAAGAGGATCTTCAGGGTGCTGGCCGGGGGCAGCCTGAGGTGCGGGTTGTAGGCCGCGAGCACGTCCCCCGTGGTCGCGTCGGAGACTATCCAGGACTGCCCGGTGAGACCGGTCGGCAGCGCCGGGGCGCCCGCCAGCGGGTCGACCTGGGCCCCGGGCCGGCCGAGCCGGTCGCCGCCGACCGCGGCGGCCGGCGGGGGCGGCTCGTGCGGGGCCGCGACGGCCGCCGGGGCGGCGAGCAGGACCGGGAGGGCCGCGGTGACCGCGGCGCACAGGTGCGCGAATGACTGACGGCGTGTTGACACCAGCAGACCGTACCCAGTCCGCGCCCCGGCCGTCCGCCCCCCGGCGCCGGTCCTCCGCAGGAGGGGCCCGCCGTACGCCGATCGGAGGCCCCCGCATACTGGGGACGCACACCGTCTTCACACCCCCCCGCCGAGGACTGCCCCATGAAGCTCAGCCGCCGCGCCTCCTGGTTCCTGACCGCCTTCGGGGTCTGGTCGATGATCATCTGGACCACCTTCGTCAAGAACCTCTGGAAGGACTCCGGCGGCCAGGCCTTCACCAACGGCGACCACTCCCAGCCCACCGCCTTCTTCTGGATCCACCTCCTCCTCGCCGTCACCTCCTTCCTCCTCGGCATCGCCGTCGGCACCCTCGGCCTCCGCGGCCTGCGCGCCACCCGCCGCACCCCGGCCGCCGACTGAAATGTGTTTGGCCGCTGTCAGACCCCGCTGACAGGATCTCCACGGTTCTCGCACGGAACAGCCGTGCCGATGACAAAGGGGCGGGGATCTTCATGACACTTCCACGTGCCCGAACGCTCGGTGGTCACGGCCGACCGGCACCTGGTGATGTACAGCGGCTGGAGCGAGCCGAACGACCTCGGCGCGCTGAGCTGACGAACATGCCGAAGGCCCCCGTCCGGCGGGACGGGGGCCTTCGGCATGTTCAGGCGGGGTGGATCAGAAGCGGCGGGTGACCAGGGCCCGCTTCACTTCCTGGATCGCCTTGGTGACCTCGATGCCACGCGGGCAGGCCTCGGAGCAGTTGAAGGTGGTGCGGCAGCGCCACACGCCCTCGCGGTCGTTGAGGATCTCCAGGCGCTGCTCGCCGCCCTCGTCGCGCGAGTCGAAGATGAAGCGGTGCGCGTTGACGATGGCGGCCGGGCCGAAGTACTGGCCGTCGTTCCAGAACACCGGGCAGGACGACGTGCACGCGGCGCACAGGATGCACTTGGTGGTGTCGTCGAAGCGCTCGCGGTCCTCGGCGGACTGCAGGCGCTCGCGCGTCGGGTCGTTCCCCTTGGTGATGAGGAACGGCATGACGTCCTTGTACGCCTGGAAGAACGGGTCCATGTCCACGACCAGGTCCTTGAGGACCGTCAGGCCCTTGATGGCCTCGATCGTGATCGGCTTCTCCGGGTTGACGTCCTTGATCAGGGTCTTGCACGCCAGCCGGTTGCGGCCGTTGATCCGCATCGCGTCGGAGCCGCAGATGCCGTGCGCGCAGGAACGGCGGTAGGTGAGGGTGCCGTCCTGCTCCCACTTGATCTTGTTGAGCGCGTCCAGGACGCGCTCCTTCGGGTCCAGGGTCAGCTGGTAGTCGACCCACACCGGGTCCGGGTGCTCCTCCGGGTTGAACCGGCGGATCCGGAAGGTGACGGTGATCAGCTGGGTGCCACCGGCCTCGACCGCGTCCAGAGCGGCCGAGTGCTCCACAGTCGGAGTGCTCATCAGTACTTACGCTCCATCGGCTGGTAGCGGGTCGTGACGACCGGCTTGTAGTCGAGGCGGATGGAGGTGCTGCCGTCGGCGGCGACCTCCTGGTACGCCATGGTGTGCTGCATGAACTTCACGTCGTCACGGGTCGGGAAGTCCTCGCGGTAGTGACCGCCGCGGGACTCCTCGCGGGCCAGCGCGGAGACGGCCAGCACCTCGGCCAGGTCGAGCAGGTTGCCCAGCTCGACGGCCTCCAGCAGGTCCGTGTTGTAACGGAAGCCCTTGTCCTGGATGGAGACGTTCTTGTAGCGCTCCTTCAGCGCGGCGATGTCCTCGACCGCCTGCTTCAGGGTGGCGCCGGTGCGGTACACCATGGCGTTGGTGTCCATGGTCTCCTGCAGCTCCTTGCGGATCTGCCCCACGGACTCGGTGCCGGTGGACTCGCGCAGGCCGTCGATCAGCGCCTGCACCTTCTCCTCCGGGTTCTCCGGCAGCTCGACGAACTCGTTCGCGTTGGCGAAGTCGGCGGCGGCGATGCCCGCGCGACGGCCGAACACGTTGATGTCGAGCAGCGAGTTGGTGCCCAGGCGGTTGGCGCCGTGCACGGACACGCAGGCGACCTCGCCGGCCGCGTACAGGCCCGGGACGACGTCCGTGTTGTTGCTCAGGACCTCACCCTCGACGTTGGTCGGGATGCCGCCCATGGCGTAGTGCGCGGTGGGCTGGATCGGGATCGGGTCCGTGTAGGGCTCGATGCCGAGGTAGGTGCGCGCGAACTCGGTGATGTCCGGGAGCTTGGCGTCCAGCTGCTCCGGCGGCAGGTGGGTCAGGTCCAGGTAGACGTGGTCGCCGTCCGGACCGCAGCCGCGGCCTTCGCGGATCTCGGTGTAGATCGCGCGGGAGCAGACGTCACGGGACGCGAGGTCCTTCATGACGGGGGCGTAGCGCTCCATGAAGCGCTCGCCGTCCTTGTTGCGCAGGATGCCGCCCTCGCCGCGGGCGCCCTCGGTGAGCAGGATGCCCATGCGCCAGATGCCGGTCGGGTGGAACTGGAAGAACTCCATGTCTTCCAGCGGCAGGCCGCGGCGGTAGACCAGGGCCTGGCCGTCACCGGTGAGGGTGTGGGCGTTGGAGGAGACCTTGAAGAACTTGCCGGTGCCGCCGGAGGCGAACACGACGGACTTGGCCTGGAAGACGTGGATCTCGCCGGTGGCCAGCTCGTAGGCGACGACGCCGGCCGTCTTGCCCTCGTTGAGCAGCAGGTCCAGGACGTAGAACTCGTTGAAGAACTCGACGCCGTGCTTGACGCAGTTCTGGAACAGCGTCTGGAGGATCATGTGGCCGGTGCGGTCGGCCGCGTAGCACGAGCGGCGGACCGGGGCCTCGCCGTGGTTGCGGGAGTGACCGCCGAAGCGGCGCTGGTCGATGCGGCCCTGCTCGGTGCGGGAGAAGGGCAGGCCCATCTTCTCCAGGTCGAGGACGGCGTCGATGGCCTCCTTGCACATGATCTCGGCGGCGTCCTGGTCGACCAGGTAGTCACCACCCTTGACCGTGTCGAAGGTGTGCCACTCCCAGTTGTCCTCCTCGACGTTGGCGAGGGCGGCGCACATGCCGCCCTGGGCCGCGCCGGTGTGGGACCGGGTGGGGTAGAGCTTGGTCAGGACGGCGGTGCGGCTGCGCTGGGTGGACTCGATGGCCGCGCGCATGCCGGCGCCGCCGGCGCCGACGATGACGGTGTCGTACTGGTGAATCTGCATGGGGGGTTAACTCGCCTCTGGCCTCTGCCGATGGTCGATGGTGCTCGCGGCTCAGATGTTGGGGTCGAAGGTGAAGATCACCAGGGTGCCGAGCAGCACGGTGAAGACCGTGGCGGTACCCATGAGCCCCTTGAGCCAGAGCCGGGTCGAGTCCTTCTCGGCGTAGTCGTTGATGACCTGTCGCATGCCGTTGGCGCCGTGCAGCATGGCGAGCCAGAGCATCAGGAGGTCCCAGCCCTGCCAGAACGGGGAGGCCCAGCGGCCGGCTACGAAGGCGAAGCCGATCTTGGAGACGCCGCCGTCGAGCACCAGCATGATGATCAGGTGGCCGAGGATCAGCGCGGTCAGGACGACACCGGACAGGCGCATGAAGAGCCAGGCCAGCATCTCGAAGTTGGTGCGGGTGCGGCGCGGCGTCTTCGCGGTGCGCTTGCGCGGCGGCTCGATGACGAACGCGTCGGCCGGGTTGCCGGTGCCGAGGCCCTTGCCGGTGTGCGCCTGCTTGGAGGGGACGACGAGCTCGTCGGAGATTTCCGTGGACATGTGTCGGCTCACTCCCCGAACCAAGAGATCAGCGTGTGCTGCAGGATCGGGTAGAAGGCGCCGGCCATCAGGACGACCCAGACCCCGACGACGGTCCAGAGCATCTGCTTCTGGTACTTCGGGCCCTTCGACCAGAAGTCCACGGCGACGACGCGAAGGCCGTTGAGGGCGTGGAACAGGATGGCGGCGGTGAGGCCGTACTCCAGCAAGTTCACGAGGGGAGTCTTGTACGTCTTGATGACGGTGTCGTACGACTCCGGCGACACCCGCACCAGGGCGGTGTCCAGGACGTGGGCGAACAGGAAGAAGAAGATGAGGACGCCGGTGACTCGATGAGCCACCCAGCTCCACATGCCTTCCCGGCCGCGGTACAGCGTTCCAGCCGGCACGGAAAAACCCTCCGGAAGCGATTGGGGGCTCGGCCGGCTTCGGTGTCGGTCAGCCCGGCCGGGTACGGTCCACCGGCCGCGAGCATCCTATCGGCGCGTTCTCGCCACCCGCCTCCGGGGGCCTCCGGTGTGATCAAACAGCCACTTCTGGCCTAGTCGGACGGGAACCAACCCCGGATTCGCGACGCAGGGTGACCGTTCGGGTGCGCTACGGTGGCCGCCCGCCACGCCGCCGACACCCTGCCGAGGCCCCCGTGCCACTGCGCCGCGTCCGACCGTCCGTCGCCGCCCTGCTCCTGTTCCCGCTGCTCAGCTGCGGCTGCGCCACGGTCGGCGGCTCCCCGTCCGCGGACCGGGCCGCGCCGGGCCGGGAACTGTCCGCGTCCGAACTGAGGGCGGCCGCGGTGGCCGATAACGATCTGGGGCCCGGGTACGCGGTGACGGTCATGACGGCCGGGCGCGGCGACACCGGGGCCGGTGCCGGGCGGGAGGCCGCGGACGTCCCGGCCTGCCAGCCGCTGCTGGACGTGGTGGCCCCGGGCGCGTCGGTCGGCACCGCCCCCGGCACGGCCTCGACCTCGCCGGGGGTGGACCGCCCGTACGCGGAGACGGACCTGAGCGTGGCCCGGGCCGCCGACCCCAAGGGCGGGGTGTACGGCGGGCTGATCGGCTACCGGGCGGGGCGGGCGGCCGTGCTGCAGGGGGAGCTGGAGCAGCTGTTCGGCCCGTGCGCGGCCTTCGGTTCGACGGCCCCGGCGCCGCCGGCCGAGAAGCCGGGGAAGAAGGCGCCGATCCGCACCCGGCACCGGCTGAGCCGGGAGGACACGCCCACGCCGGAGGGAGCGGACACGGCGATCGGATTCACCCTCACGAATGAATCGGGCGGTGCGGTCCTCACCCAGCGCGCCGTACTGGCCCGGGTCGGGACGGCGCTGGCGGTGTTCACCACCTTCGGCGTGGCCGCGGAGCCGGCCGCCGTGCCGGACGAGCGGATCGTCCGGCAGCAGGTGGCCAAGCTCCGCGCCGCGCAGGGCGGTGCCGCGCGGAAGTAGCGCGGGAGCGGGGCACGCGCTCAGCGCGCCCCGGCCTCCGAGTGGGTCGCGACCAGGTGCTCCAACCGGGTGAGCGCGATCCGGCGCAGCTCGTCCGCTGAGATCAGCCGCTCCTCGTCCGGGTCGTTGGCGAGCCGGATCCGGATCGAGGAGAGCACGGCGTCGAGCATCTCCTCCGGCTCGACGCCGTCCAGGCAGACCACGAAGACGTGGCCGAACCGCGCCTCGTACGCGGCGTGCGCCGCCCGCAGCGCGGTGTGCGCGGCCTGGCTGCCGGGCGCCCGCATGCCGAGCAGGGGCTGGGGCATCCAGCTCTCGTCGGCGAGCGCCTCGGCCAGGTCGGCCGGGCGCAGGTCGTAGGAGGCCTCGCTGGCGGCGGCGAGCAGGGACTCTATGTCGGGGTACGGCCGGTGCGCGGTGAGCCGCAGAGCCCAGCGGTGGCTGCCGCAGCAGGCCAGCAGGGCCTCCTCGGCCGCGCCGGCGTCGGCCTCGTTGAAGCGGTGCAACCCGAGGAGGGTCGGCTCGGACGTGGGATCGAGCCGCTGTGGCGGGATGTCGCTGGGCAGCGGGTCCTCCTCGTGAGGGCGGGAAGGTACCGGTGGTGTGGGGTGGTGGAACAGCTGAAGTATGGGGGCCGCGGGCGGCGGTCGACGCCGGTCTGGCAGCTCCTCAAAGGTAGTTGAGCGGTCATCAGTTGGGGAGGGCGCGCGCCGAATTCATCCGGACGAGCTATCAAGTTGTGACGTTGACACCGTTTCGTCAGCGCCCTCCCCCTTTCTCCCGGTAGTCGCGGCCTCCGGCTATTCGCAGCGGGTCCCGGCGGCCGGCATCGTGCCCTCGGTCAGGTAGGCCGCCATGGCCTTGTCGATGCAGGCGTTGCCCTTGCCGAAGGCGCCGTGGCCCTCGCCCACCCGGGTGAGCAGGGTGGCGTTCGCGAAGCCCTTGGCCAGCGCCTCGGCCGAGGCGTACGGGGTGGCCGGGTCGCCGGTGCTGCCGACCACGAGGATGGGCGCGGAGCCCTCGGCCCGGATGGTGTGCGGCTTCTCCGGGGTCTTGAACGGCCAGTGGGCGCAGCCCGGCTCGGTGTAGTCGTCCACCGTGACGCCCTTGGACAGCAGCGGCGCCTCGGCGAGCAGCCGGTCGACGGCGGCCTTGGCGTGCTCGGGGGTGGGCGCGGGGCGGGCGGCGTCGGCGCAGGCGATCGCGGTGTGGGCCTCGTCCAGCGGGCTGTAGTGGCCCTGCTCGTCGCGGCCGTTGTAGTCGTCGGCGAAGGCCATCAGGAAGTCGCCCTTGTCGCGGGCCATCGCCCAGCCGAGGGAGGCGCGCAGGTACTTCCAGGAGGTCTTCTCGTCGCCGTACAGCATCGAGATGACGCCGGTCCACGCCTGGTCGCGGCCGAGCTTGCGGCCGTCCTTGACGGTCAGCGGGTGGTCGCGCAGGCCGTCGAGGAAGTCGGCGGCCTTCTTGGCGGCCTGGTCCTTGTCCTTGCCGAGCGGGCACTCGTCGGCGTGGTTCTCCACGCAGTCGGCGGCGAAGCGCTCGAAGGACTTCTCGAAGCCGACCTGCTGGTCGACGCCGTGGTCCAGGGTGTCCTCGGCGGGGTCGACGGCGCCGTCGAGGATCAGCCGGCCGGTGTTCTTCGGGAACTCCTCGGCGTAGAGGGCGCCGAGGTAGGTGCCGTAGGAGATGCCGAGGTAGTTGAGCTTCCTGTCGCCGACGACGGCGCGCAGCACGTCCAGGTCGCGGGCGGTGTTGCGGGTGCCGACGAAGGGCAGCAGCTTGCCGGACTTCGCCTGGCAGGCGGCGGCGTGGTCGGTGCTCTGCTTGACCCGGGCGGCCTTGCGCGCGGCCGGGTCGATCGGCTCGTCCTCCTGGTTGAGGGCGTCGTGCTGCTGGTCGTCGTAGCAGACGACCGGCGCGCTGGCGCCGGTGCCGCGGGGGTCGAAGCCGATCACGTCGAAGCGGTCGTGCAGGGTGCCCTCGAAGTCCTTGGCGCCGAACTCGACCATCTCGACGCCGGAGGCGCCGGGGCCGCCGGGGTTGACCATCAGCGAGCCGACCCGCTGGTCAGGCTTGGCGGCCGGGTGCTTGATCAGGGCGAGGTCGATGGCGTCGGTGGCCGGGTTGGCGTAGTCCAGCGGGACGTGCAGCTTGCCGCACTTCATGCCGCTGGTGTCGACCTTGGCCTTCTCGGCCTTGGGGTCGGCCGGGCAGTCGGCCCAGGCGATCTGCTGGCCGTAGAAGGGCTTGAGGGCCGGGTCGGCCTCGCCAGCGGGCTTCGCGGTCGGCGCCGGGGTGGCCGTGGGGCTCGCGGTGCCGGTGGCCGCGGGTGCGGCGGCCTTGTCCTGGGACGACGCGTGGTCGTCGGTGCACGCGGTGGCGAGGAGGAGCGTGCCCGCCGCCACGGCGGTCAGCAGGACGCGTGGGCGGGCGGCCCGAAAGGTTTTCATCGCACGTGTGTACCACTGGTGGGTGACGCGTTCGATCATGGCCCCCCGGGCCGACCGCCCGGCCGGATCAGCCGCGGTGGACCTTGTGGTTGGCGGCCTGCGCCCGGGGGCGGACCACCAGCAGGTCGATGTTGACGTGCGGCGGCCGGGTGACCGCCCAGGCGACGGTGTCCGCGATGTCCTCCGAGGTCAGCGGCTCGGCCACGCCCGCGTACACGGCCGCGGCCTTGTCCTCGTCGCCGCGGAAGCGGGTGATCGCGAAGCCCTCGGACTTCACCATGCCGGGGGCGATCTCGATCACCCGGATCGGCTCCCCGCACAGCTCCAGCCGCAGCGTCGCCGCGATGGTGTGCGCGGCGTGCTTGGCGGCGACGTACCCGCCGCCGCCCTCGTACGCGGCCAGCGCGGCGGTGGAGGACATCACCAGGACGGTGCCGTCGCCGGTCGCCCGCAGGGCGGGCAGCAGCGCCTGCGTCACGTGCAGCACGCCGAGCACGTTCACCTCGTACATGGCCCGCCAGTCGGCCGGGTCGCCGTGCTCGACCGTCTCGGCGCCGATCGCCCCGCCGGCGTTGTTCACCAGCACGTCGACCCGGCCCACCTCGGCCGCGAAGGCGTCCACCGCGGCCCGGTCGGTCACGTCCAGCGTGCGGGCGCGGCCGCCGATCTCCTTGGCCAGCGCCTCGATCCGGTCCGTCCGGCGCGCGGTCAGCACCACCTCGAAGCCTTCGGCGGCCAGCCGGCGGGCGGTCGCCGCGCCGATTCCGCTGCTGGCACCGGTGACCACGGCCACCTTCTGCTCGGTCATCGCCACTCCCTGGGGCTCGTCGGTCGTTCACCCGATCATCTCAACCGCGTCCGCGCGCCCGCCGCCCGGTGGCGTTCTACATTGCGAGGACCGCCCCCGTGCCGTCCTCGCTGGAGGAACCCATGGCAGTCGAACCGCGCCGCGCCGAGTCGGGCTTCGAGATCGAGCCGGTGTACGGCCCCGAGGCGTCGGCCGGCCGCGATCCGGAGCGGTGGCTCGGCCGGCCGGGGGAGTACCCGTACACCCGGGGCGTCTATCCGACGATGTACACCGGACGCCCGTGGACGATGCGCCAGTACGCGGGCTTCGGCACCGCCGCCGAGTCCAACGCCCGCTACCGGCAGCTGATCGCGGGCGGCGGCACCGGCCTCTCGGTGGCCTTCGACCTGCCCACTCAGATGGGCTACGACTCGGACGCGCCGCTCGCCGCCGGGGAGGTCGGCAAGGTGGGCGTGGCCGTGGACAGCGTCGAGGACATGGCGGTGCTGTTCGACGGCATCCCGCTCGGCGGCGTCTCCACATCGATGACCATCAACGCGCCCGCCGCGCTGCTCCTGTTGCTCTACCAGCTGGTCGGCGAGGCCCAGGGGGTCGCGCCCGCCGCGCTCACCGGCACGGTGCAGAACGACGTGCTGAAGGAGTACATCGCCCGCGGTACGTACATCTTCCCGCCGGAGCCCTCGCTGCGGCTGGTCGCGGACGTGTTCCGGTACTGCCGGGCCGAGATCCCGCGCTGGAACACCATCTCCATCTCCGGCTACCACATGGCCGAGGCCGGCGCCGATCCGGCGCAGGAGATCGCCTTCACCCTGGCCAACGCCGTCGCCTACGTCCGCACCGCGCTGGCCGCCGGAATGGCGGTGGACGACTTCGCCCCCCGGCTCTCCTTCTTCTTCGTGGCCCGCACCACCCTGCTGGAGGAGGTGGCCAAGTTCCGGGCCGCCCGCCGGATCTGGGCCAGGATCATGCGCGAGGAGTTCGGCGCGCGGGACCCGCGCTCGCAGAAGCTGCGCTTCCACACCCAGACCGCCGGGGTGCAGCTCACCGCCCAGCAGCCCGAGGTGAACCTGGCCCGGGTCACCGTGCAGGCGCTCGCCGCGGTGTTCGGCGGCACCCAGTCGCTGCACACCAACAGCTTCGACGAGGCGATCGCGCTGCCCACCGAGAAGGCGGCCCGGCTCGCGCTGCGCACCCAGCAGGTGCTCGCCCACGAGACCGACGTGACCGCCACCGTCGACCCGTTCGCCGGCTCCTACGCCGTCGAGTCGCTCACCGACGCCGTGGAGGAGGCCGCGCTGGCGCTGATGGCCCGGGTCGAGGAGCGCGGCGGCGCGGTGGCTGCGATCCGGCAGGGCTTCCAGAAGGCCGAGATCGAGCGCACCGCCTACCGGATCCAGCGGGAGACCGAAGCGGGCACGCGGACGGTGGTCGGCGTGAACCGCTACCGGCTGGACGCCGAGGAGCCCTACCGGCCGCTGCGGGTGGACCCGGCGATCGAGCGGCGGCAGGCCGAACGGCTGGCCCGGCTGCGGGCGGAGCGCTCCCGAGCCGCCGTCACCCGAGGGCTGGACGCGCTGCGCCGCACCGCGGAGGGGCCGGGGAACGTGCTCCCGCCGATGAAGGAGGCGCTGGCCGCGCGGGCCACCGTCGGCGAGGTCTGCGACGCGCTGCGCGAGGTGTGGGGCACGTACACGCCGGTCGACCGTTTCTGAGTCGTCGTCAATCACCCGAGGACGTCAAGGGCGAGGTATCCGTGACCACCGGCCCGGGTGATCGTTGCACAAGGTAGATAACCCGGGAAGGCGGCTGAAACGAGATGTCATACCCACCTGTCCGGCCGGTATGCGCCCATCCGGGGATTGATTTTCCGGAAGTCGGGCCAAAACCCTCCGACAGGCCTACGCTTGGGGAGATGAACCGTCCTGAGCCCGCTCAGTCGGGTGCCACTCTCGCCGTCGCACGCCCTGCCGCCGACCTGCGCGCCCGAGTAGGCGCGCTGGAGCCGGAACTGATCGCCTTCCGCCGTGATCTGCACCGGCACCCCGAGCTGGGGCGCCAGGAATTCCGCACCACCGGGCTGCTCCGCGACCGGCTGGTGGCCGCGGGTCTGAACCCCCGGGTGCTGCCGGGCGGCACCGGCCTGCTGGTCGACATCGTCCCGCCCGGCACCGCCCCCGGCACCGAACTCCTGGCCTTCCGGGCCGACATCGACGCGCTGCCCATCGACGACGCCAAGACCGACGTCCCGTACCGCTCCACCGTCCCCGGCCGGGCCCACGCCTGCGGCCACGACGTGCACACCGCCGTCGTCCTCGGCACCGGCCTGGTACTGGCCGAGGCCGCCCGCGCCGGCGAACTGCGCCGGCCCGTCCGGCTGGTGTTCCAGCCGGCCGAGGAGGTCATGCCGGGCGGCGCGCTGGACGTGATCAAGGCCGGCGGGATGGACGGCGTGGGCCGGATCTTCGCGGTGCACTGCGACCCGAAGGTGGAGGTCGGCCGGATCGCCCTGCGGGTCGGCGCGATCACCTCGGCCTGCGACCGCCTGGTGCTGCACCTGGACGGCCCCGGCGGGCACACCGCCCGCCCGCACCTGACCACCGACCTGGTGACCGCGGTCGCCCGGATGGCGGCCGACCTGCCGGGCGCGCTGGCCCGCCGGATGGACCCGCGCTGGGGCGTCAGCCTGGTCTTCGGCCGGATCGCCGCCGGCTCCGCGCCCAACGTCATCCCGCAGCACGCCGAACTGGAGGGCACCGTCCGCTGCCTGGAGCTGGACGGCTGGCGCGAGGCGCCGGACCTGCTGCACGAGCTGATCGCCAAGCTCGCCGAGACCCACCGGGCCAAGTGGACGCTGGACTACCACCGCGGGGTGCCGCCGGTGGTGAACGAGGCGGTCTCCGTCACCCGCTTGGACGAGGTGATGCACGACCGTTTCGGTCGCGACGGGGCCCGGGTGGTGGAGGGCACCGAACAGAGCCTGGGCGGCGAGGACTTCTCCTGGTACCTGGAGCACGCCCCGGGCGCGCTGGCCCGGCTGGGCGTCCGCGCCCCCGGCGACACCGCCGTCCGGGACCTGCACCAGGGGCGGTTCGACGTGGACGAACGGGCGATCGGCATCGGCGTCGAACTCTTCGCGGCGCTGGCCCTGGAGGACGACCGGGACTGATCGTTCTCCGATCGTTCTCCACGGGCGCGTGATCGACACGTGGCGGGGACGTCGAGATCCTGGGTCCGGTCCGGTTCCGTAAACTGGGCCGGACCAGTCTCGGATCACCGTCCGCGCACGGGAAAAGAGCCTCGGGAAGACCTTCAGACCACGGTTTGATAACAACCCGAATGCTCCGGCAGCCCGTAACACAACCGTGTTCTACGCGCGTTACGGTGGCGTCCGACCACGCTAATCGGGTGCGTGTGAGAAGGAGAAACTCCCTTGCGCCGTTCAATGAAGCTCGCCGCGGTTGTGCTCTCGGGTTCCCTGGGCATGGCCTCGCTCGCCGCTTGCGGCGCAAAGAGCAATGACAACTCCAGCTCCTCGGGCTCGGCCGCCGCCTCCGGTGGCGCCTCCGACGGTCTCAAGGTCGGCATGGCCTACGACATCGGTGGTCGTGGCGACCAGTCCTTCAACGACTCCGCCGCCCGCGGCCTCGACAAGGCCAAGGCCGACCTGGGCGTCCAGGTCACCGAGGCCGAGGCCAAGCAGGGCGAGGCCGAGGCCGACAAGGAGACCCGCCTCAAGAACCTGGTCGACGGCGGCTACAAGACGATCGTCGCGGTCGGCTTCGTCTACCAGCAGGCGGTCAACAAGGTCGCGAAGGACAACCCGAACGTCAAGTTCGCGATCATCGACTCGAACGACAAGGACCAGCCGTCCAACGTCACCTCGCTGCTCTTCGCCGAGCAGGAGGGTTCGTACCTGGCCGGTGTCGCCGCGGCGAACAAGTCGAAGGCCCACCACATCGGTTTCATCGGTGGTGTGCAGTCCGAGCTGATCAAGAAGTTCGAGGCCGGTTACAAGGCGGGCGCCAAGTCCGTCGACCCGAACATCGTGATCGAGACCACCTACCTGACCACCCCGCCGGACTTCACCGGCTTCGCCTCGCCCGACAAGGGCAAGGAAGCCGCGCAGGGCCAGCTCGACAAGGGTGCGGACGTCATCTACTCCGCCGCCGGCTCCTCCGGCAACGGCGCCATCGAGGCCGTCGCCAACGCCAAGAAGCTCGCCATCGGTGTCGACTCCGACCAGGCCAGCCAGCCGGCCCTGGCGAAGTACAAGGACGCCATCCTGACCTCGATGGTCAAGAACGTCGACAACGCGGTGTACTCGTACATCCAGTCGGTCAAGCAGGGCCAGAGCCCGACCGGCATCAAGCTGTTCGACCTCAAGGCCGACGGTGTCTCCCTCGCCACCACCGGTGGCAAGATCGACGACATCCAGGACAAGCTGAAGGCCGCCGCCGACGGCATCAAGGGCGGCACCATCACCGTCCCGACCACCCCGGCCCAGTAAGGCCCGCTGGTCTCGGACGTCACGGCGCCTGCCGCCTGCCCGGCAGCGCGATGATCGACACAGTTCACGGGAGGGGCCCGGCAGGGTGCGCTCAACGCGTACCCCCGGGCCCCGTCCCGTCTCCCCCCGTTTCCCCCCTTGGCCCTCCGAGCGCAACGACGCGCCTCCAGACCACCAGGAGATCGCCATCACCGCATCAGACCCCGTCCCCCTGCGCAAGGACGGCACCCCCAGCGCGGGGACGGCGACAGCGGCCGTCGAACTGCGCGGCATCACCAAGCGCTTCCCCGGCGTCGTGGCCAACCACGACATCAACCTCACCGTCCGCACCGGCACCGTGCACGCCCTGATGGGCGAGAACGGCGCCGGCAAGTCGACGCTGATGAAGATCCTCTACGGCATGCAGAAGCCGGACGAGGGCACCATCGCGATCAACGGCGAGCAGTGCGAGTTCAACACCCCCGGCGACGCCATCGCCCGCGGCATCGGCATGGTGCACCAGCACTTCATGCTCGCCGACAACCTCACCGTGCTGGAGAACGTCGTCCTCGGCGGCGAGAGCCTCTACGGCATCGGCGCCAAGGCGAAGGCGAAGATCAAGGAGATCTCCGACCAGTACGGCCTGGGCGTGCGCCCGGACGCCCTGGTCGAGGACCTCGGCGTCGCCGACCGGCAGCGCGTCGAGATCATCAAGGTGCTGTACCGCGGCGCCAAGATCCTGATCCTCGACGAGCCCACGGCCGTCCTCGTCCCGCAGGAGGTCGACGCGCTGTTCGACAACCTGCGCGAGCTCAAGTCCGAGGGCGTCACCGTCATCTTCATCTCGCACAAGCTGCACGAGGTGCTGGCGGTCGCCGACGCGATCAGCGTCATCCGCCGCGGCACCACGGTCGGCGACGCCGACCCGAAGGCCGTCACCGCCCGCCAGCTCGCCGAGCTGATGGTCGGCGCCGAGCTGCCCTCCCCGGAGAGCCGCGAGTCGACCGTCACCGAGACCGAGATGCTCAAGGTCGAGGGCCTGCGGATCGCCAAGACCGACGCCGAGGGCATCGAGCGCGTCGTCCTCGACGACATCTCGCTGCGCATCCGCAAGGGCGAGATCCTGGGCATCGCCGGTGTCGAGGGCAACGGCCAGGCCGAGCTCGTCGAGGCCATCATGGGCATGCTGCCGCTGGACGCCGGCGCCGTCACCCTCGACGGCAAGGACCTCTCCGGCACCCAGACCCGGGCCCGCCGCGAGGCCGGCATCGGCTACATCCCCGAGGACCGGCACCGGCACGGCCTGCTGCTGGAGGCCCCGCTCTGGGAGAACCGCATCCTCGGCCACGTCACCGAGGAGCCCAACTCCAAGGGCATCCTGCTCGACCCGACCGCGGCCCGGGCGGACACCTGGCGGATCGTCGAGGAGTACGACGTCCGCACTCCCGGCATCGAGGTCACCGCGGCCTCGCTCTCCGGCGGCAACCAGCAGAAGCTGATCATCGGCCGCGAGATGAGCCACGAGCCCAAGCTGCTGATCGCCGCCCACCCGACCCGCGGTGTGGACGTCGGCGCGCAGGCGCAGATCTGGGAGCACATCCGGGTCGCCCAGCGGGCCGGCCTGGCCGTCCTGCTGATCTCGGCCGACCTGGACGAGCTGATCGGCCTCTCCGACACCATCCGGGTCATCTACCGCGGCCGCCTGGTCGCCGACGCCGACCCGGCCACCGTCACCGCCGAGGACCTCGGCACCGCGATGACCGGTGCCGCCAGCGGCCACCTGGAGTCCGAGCCGGAGGCCGTCGAGGAGTTCCACGAGACCCTCGTGGAGGGCACCGAGGCCGAAGGCGACGGCCCGTCCGACGCCACCCCGTCCGACACCGCCGAAGACCCGAAGGCGGGGGAGTAACCACATGACCAGTCCCAACCCCCCGGCCGGCACCAAGCCGCGCCTGGCGCAGCGGATCAGCGGTGAGCGGATCGTGCTCGGCCTCTCGGCGCCGCTGCTCGCGATCGTGCTCTCCGTCGCGATCTGCTCCGTGCTGCTGGCGACCTCGGGCAAGAACCCGTTCGACGCGTGGAACGTGATGATTCAGTTCGTCACCACGTCGGACCACCAGGTGCTGATCCTCAACCGGACCACCACCTACTACCTGGCCGCGGCGGCCGCCGCGTTCGGGTTCCGGATGAACCTGTTCAACATCGGCGTCGAGGGCCAGTACAAGTTGGCGGCGCTGTTCGCGGCCTTCGTCGGCGGCCAGCTCGACCTGCCGTCGTTCATCCAGATCCCGCTGCTGATGATCACCGCCATGCTGGTCGGTGGTCTGTACGCGAGCGTCGCCGGTCTGCTGAAGGTCTACCGCGGCGTCAGCGAGGTCATCTCGACCATCATGCTGAACTCGATCGCGACCGCGATCGTCGGCGTGCTGCTGGTCCCGGGCATCTTCGCGCCCAAGGTCAGCGGCACCAGCAACTCGATCCAGACCAACCCGGTTTCCGAGTCCAGCCACTTCTTCACGGTGGACGTCAACGGCAACCAGATCTGGGGCTTCCTGTTCGTCGCCGTCGCGGTCGGCGTGGTCTTCCAGTTCACGCTGACCCGCACCCGCTTCGGCTTCGACCTGCGCGCCACCGGCCGCTCGGAGTCCGCCGCGACCGCGTCCGGCGTGAACGTCAAGAAGATGATCGTCATCTCGATGGTCGTCTCCGGCGCGATCGCCGGTCTGATCGGCCTGCCCGAGCTGCTGCAGAACTCGTACAACTTCGGCCAGACCTTCCAGCAGAACCTGGGCTTCCTGGGTATCTCGATCGCCCTGCTCGGCCGGAACAGCCCGATCGGCATCGCCTTCGCGGCGCTGCTGTTCGCCTTCCTGGACGCGGCCGGCTCGGTCCTGCCGCTGCCCCTGAACGGCGAGTTCCCCTTCGAGATCGTCGACGTCATGAAGGGCACCATCGTCATCTGCGTCGTCGTCGCGTACGAGCTGGTCCGCCGCTACGGCCTGGTCCGCCAGCAGAAGCGGGTCGGCGCCCAGCTCGCCGCCCAGGCCGCCGCGGCCACTGAGACCAAGGAGGTGTCCGCGTGAGCACGGCAACTGCTGCCCGTCCGAAGGCGCCGGGCGCGCCCGCGAAGAAGCGCAAGCTGTCCTGGCCGGTCGTCCTGCTCCTGATCGCGGGCGCCCTGGTCCTGTTCGCCGCCGTGGGTATGTACACCGGCAACCACTCGCTGACCTCCTCCGGGCAGGTCACCGCCGCGCTCGGCGCCGCCGTGCCGATCGGCATGGCCGGTCTCGGCGGTCTCTGGTCCGAGCGGGCCGGCGTGGTCAACATCGGCCTCGAAGGCATGATGGTCGCCGGCACCTTCTGCGGTGCCTGGGCGGGCTACCTGGTCAACCCGTGGGTCGGCCTGCTGGCCGGCATGGCCGGCGGCGCGGCCGGCGGCCTGCTGCACGCGATCGTCACCGTCACCTTCGGCGTCGACCACATCGTCTCCGGCGTCGGCATCAACCTGCTGATCCCCGGCATCTGCGCGTACGTCAACCGGATCTACTACAAGGACTACGTCGCCTTCGGCGCCGGGCAGAACCAGTCCCCGCCGGCCGATCCGCTGCCGTACATCACCGTCCCCGGGTTGTCCTCCGGCCTGAAGGACATCGAGGCCCACCACTGGTTCTTCGTCTCGGACGTCGCCGGTGTGCTCGGCGGCCTGGTCACCAACCTCTCGGTGGTCGTGGTGCTGGCGGCCGCGCTGCTCGTGGCCAGCTACTTCGTGCTCTGGCGTACGGTGTTCGGCCTGCGGCTGCGCTCCTGCGGTGAGAACCCGACCGCGGCCGAGTCGCTGGGCGTCAACGTCTACAAGTACAAGTACATCGCGGTCATCGCCTCCGGCGCCTTCGCCGGCCTCGGCGGTGCGTACCTCTCGCTGGTCGCGGCGCACTTCTACAAGGACGGTCAGACGGTCGGCCGAGGCTTCATCGGCCTCGCCGCGATGATCTTCGGCAACTGGATGCCCGGCGGCCTCGCCATGGGCGCCGGCCTGTTCGGCTTCACCGACAGCCTCCAGCTGCGCGACCCGGACTCGGTGCACGGGCTGATCCTGATCGTCGGCATCGCGATGGCCCTGCTCGCGCTCTGGCAGCTGTACCGCCGCAAGTACACCGCGGCGGCCATCACCGCCGTGGCGTCGGTCGGCCTGATCTGCTGGTACGCCCTCACCGACCAGGTGCAGCGCCCGCTGATCGTCGCCACGCCGTACGTGATCACCCTGGTGGTGCTCGCGCTGGCCTCGCAGCGACTGCGGCCGCCGGCGGCTGACGGCCAGATCTACCGCAAGGGCCAGGGCAAGTGACCGCCCCGGCGGCCGCCGCGATCGACTGGGAGCGGCTGCGCGAGGCCGCGCGCGAGGCGATGGGCCGCGCGTACGCCCCGTACAGCAAGTTCCCGGTCGGTGCGGCGGCGCTGGTGGACGACGGCCGGCTGGTCAGCGGCTGCAACGTCGAGAACGCCTCGTACGGGCTCGGGTTGTGCGCCGAGTGCGGCCTGGTGTCCGCGCTGCACGCCACCGGCGGCGGCCGGCTGGTCGCCTTCACCTGCGTCGACGGCGCGGGTGAGCTGCTGATGCCGTGCGGGCGCTGCCGCCAGCTGCTCTACGAGCACGGCGGGCCGGAGCTGCTGGTCGACCTCGCCTCTGGCGTGAAGCCGATGCGCGAGGTCCTGCCCGACGCGTTCGGGCCGGAGCGGCTCTAGCCTCTGTTTCTGTTACGCGCGTAGAGTGTCGCGAGTGGGCCGGTACCCGGTCATCTCGCGGCACTCTTCGCATTTGATGCCTTTCTGAACCCCCTCTTGGAGCACGCATGGACGCCATCTCCGTCATCCGGACCAAGCGCGACCGCGGCGAGCTGAGCGACGCTCAGATCGACTGGGTCATCGACGCCTACACCCGTGGCGAGGTCGCCGACGAGCAGATGTCCGCGCTGGCCATGGCGATCCTGCTGAACGGCATGAAGCCGCACGAGATCAGCCGCTGGACCGACGCGATGATCCGCTCCGGCGTCCGGATGGACTTCTCCTCGCTGCCGCTGCCCACCAGCGACAAGCACTCCACCGGCGGCGTCGGTGACAAGATCACCCTCCCGCTCGCCCCGCTCGTCGCCGCCTGCGGTGCCGCCGTCCCGCAGCTCTCCGGCCGCGGCCTCGGCCACACCGGCGGCACCCTCGACAAGCTGGAGTCCATCCCCGGCTGGCGCGCCCTGCTCTCCAACGAGGAGATGATGGACGTGCTGCGCGACGCGGGCGCGGTCATCTGCGCGGCCGGCGACGGCCTCGCGCCTGCCGACAAGAAGCTGTACGCGCTGCGCGACGTCACCGGCACCGTCGAGGCGATCCCGCTGATTGCCTCCTCGATCATGTCCAAGAAGATCGCCGAGGGCACCGGCGCGCTCGTCCTCGACGTGAAGGTCGGCTCCGGCGCCTTCATGAAGAACCTCGACGACGCCCGCGAGCTCGCCCGCACCATGGTCGGCCTCGGCACCACCGCCGGTGTCAACACCGTCGCGCTGCTCACCGACATGTCCACCCCGCTCGGCCTCACCGCGGGCAACGCGCTGGAGGTCCGCGAGTCCGTCGAGGTGCTGGCCGGCGGCGGCCCCGCCGACGTCGTCGAACTCACCCTCGCGCTCGCCCGCGAGATGCTCGCCGCGGCCGGCGTGCACGGCAAGGACCCGGCCGACGCGCTGCGCGACGGCTCCGCGATGGACCACTGGCGCCGCATGATCGCCGCCCAGGGCGGCGACGTCGACGCCCCGCTGCCCGTCGCCCGCGAGCAGCACGTCATCCCCGCGCCCGCCTCCGGCGTGCTCACCGAGCTCGACGCGTACGCCGTCGGCGTCTGCGCCTGGCGCCTCGGCGCCGGCCGCGCCCGCAAGGAGGACCCGGTCCAGGCCGGCGCCGGCGTCGAGATGCACGCCAAGCCCGGCGACACCGTGGTGGCCGGCCAGCCCCTGCTGACCCTGCACACCGACACCCCGGACCGCTACGACTACGCCATCGCGGCCCTCGAAGGCGGCATCGAGGTCTCCCCGGCGGGCACGGCGTTCGCCCCGAACCCGATCGTGCTCGACCGCATCGCCTGACAGCGGTCATGAACGAGCCGCCCGCCGGTGGGTACCGGCGGGCGGCTCTGCGTTCCCACCTCAGGCGTACGTCCGCAGGACGCTGGTGTCGAGGGTCCACGGGCCGACGGTGATGGTGTCGCCGAACGCGAACTTCTCTCGGGACGCGTAACCGGGCTCGGAGTGTGCGATGCCGGTGCCGGTGCGGGGATCGACGATCAGGTAGAGCGGGATGCCCATGGCGGCGTAGTCGCGGACCTTGTCGTCGTAGTCGTTCTCCGGATCGGACTTCGAGACGATCTCGACCACCAGCAGGACTTCGTGGGGCAGGAGGGAGGCGTCTTCCTGCTCCAGCGTCTCCTCCGCGAAGACCATGAGATCCGGCCGCCTGAGCCGGCCCAGACCGGCGTCTTCCAGATCGGCGCCCGGGTGCGCGATGAACCCGGGGTGGGTGGTCGGCAGTTGGGCGTTGAGCTGCCGGGCGATGCGGAGCACGGCGAGCTCGTGGCGCTTCACCGGCGACATCGTCATGACGATCTCGCCGTCCGCGATCTCGACCTTCCCTATCCCCGGCACCTGCGGCAGCTGATCCGCGATCTCACGCAACCGGGCGTACACAGCAGGATCGATGCTCATATCCCGGACTTTATCGGCGACCGCTGTCAAGCGTCCGCGATCGCCCGTCTGGCCGTGTGGGCCTGGTGGGTGGCGTAGAGGGTGACGGTGGCGGCGAGAGTCATGGCGGTGAGGCCGACGGTGGCGGCGCCGGGCCAGCCGGTGGCGTGGTAGGCGTCGGCGCCGAGGGTGCCGCCGAGGCTGTTGCCGAGGTAGTAGGCGATCAGGTAGAGGGCGGAGGCCTGGGCGCGGCCCTCGGTGGCGGTGCGGCCGACCGCGGCCGAGGCGGTGGCGTGGCCGGCGAAGAAGCCCGCGGTGATGAGGACCAGGCCGAGTACGGCGCAGAGCAGGTCGTCGGCGAGGGAGAGCAGCAGGCCGGCGGTGGTGACGCCGATGGCGACGTAGAGCGCGCCGCGGCGGCCGAGGCGGGCGGAGAGGCGCCCGGCCGCGGCGGAAGTGCCGGTGCCGACCAGGTAGACCACGAAGATCGAGGCGGCGACCGACTCCGGCAGGTGGAAGGGGGCGGCGATCAGCCGGTAGCCGGCGGTGTTGTAGACCGCGCCGAAGACGGCCATGAAGAGCATGCCGAGCGCGTAAAGCCGGACCAGCAGCGGGTTGCGCAGGTGCCGTCCGACCGTGCGGGCGAGCGCGCGGGCGTCCACCGGGGCCGGGGTGAAGTGCCGGGCGGCGGGGATCAGCAGCCGGAAGGCGAGGACGGCGAGCAGGGCGAGGGCGGCGGAGGCGGCCAGGCCCCAGCGCCAGCCGAGGGCGGCGGCGGTCCAGCCGGAGAGGAGCCGGCCGCCCATGCCGCCGATGCTGTTGCCGGCCACGTACAGGCCCATCGCGGAGGCGAGGGCGCCGGGGTGGATCTCCTCGGCGAGGTACGCCATGGCGGTGGCGGGCAGGCCGGCGAGGGCGGCGCCCTGGAGGGCGCGCAGCGCGACGAGGGTGGTGAGGTCGGGCGCGAGGGGCAGGGCGAGGGCGAGCACGGAGGCGGCCAGGACGGAGGCGGTCATCACCGCGGTGCGGCCGTACCGGTCGGAGAGCGCGCTGGCGGGGAGCAGCCCGAGGGCGAGGCCGAGGGTGGCCGCGGAGGCCGTCCAGCTGGCCTGGCCGGGGGTGAGGTCGAGGTCGGCGGAGAGGACGGGCAGCAGGCCCTGGGTGGAGTAGAGCAGGGCGAAGGTGGCGATCCCGGCGGCGAACAGGGCCAGGTTGGCGCGGCGGAAGGCGCGTTGGCCGGGGCGGAGCCGGCCGGCGTGGTCGGGGGCGTGGTCGGGGGCGCGGTCGGCGGAGGCATCCGGGGCGGGCACGGATGCCCTGGTATCGGCGGGCTGCATGGTTTCGACGGTAGGACCGCGGCCGTTGATGCGTCCAATGCATCAAGCGGCGATGATCGATGCACTGGCGTATGAGGCGAGGCGGTGGCGGCATGGCGGCGGAAGCGGTGGACGGTACGGAGTCGCGGCACCGGGTGGCCGAGTTGGGGCCCGGTGAGCCGGCGCTGCTGCTGGCGCCCCGGCTGGCCCAGTTCGCGGCGGTGGCGCGGCTGGAGCACGTGACGCGGGCGGCGGCGCTGCTCGGGGTGCCGCAGCCGACGCTGTCGCGGGCGGTGGCCCGGCTGGAGGAGGAGTTGGGGGTGGACCTGCTGGCCCGGCAGGGCCGGACGGTCCGGCTGACCAGGGCCGGCCGGCTGCTGCTGGCCTCGGTGGAGCGGGCGCTGGCCGAGGTGGAGCGCGGCGCCGAGGCGGCCCGGGCGGAGGCGGACCCGGCGGCCGGGCGGGTGGCGTTCGGCTTCCTGCACACGATGGGGCCGGACGCGGTGCCGGCCCTGCTGCGCGGCTTCCGGGCGGAGCACCGGCAGGTGCGGTTCCAGCTGGTGCAGGACTACGGCGCGGCGATGCTGGAGCGGCTGCGGGCGGGCGAGTTGGACCTCTGCCTGGTCTCGCCGCTGCCGGACGACCCGGCGTTCACCGTCCGCCCGTTGGACGAGCAGCGGCTGCACCTGGTCGTGCCGGCCGACCACCGGCTGGCGGGCCGGCGGCGGATCCGGCTGGCGGAGGTGGCCGAGGAGCCGTTCGTCGGGCTGGAGCAGGGGTACGGGCTGCGGGTGATCTCGGACGACTTCTGCGCGCAGGCCGGGTTCGTGCCCCGGCTGGCGTTCGAGGGGGAGGAGGCCGAGACGCTGCGCGGGCTGGTGGCGGCCGGGCTGGGGGTTGCGCTGCTGCCGCCGGCGCTGGTGCCCCGGCCGGGGGTGGTGGAGCTGGAGGTGACGGCGCCGCGGGCGCGGCGGGCGATCGGGCTGGCCTGGGCGGCGGGGCGGCCGCTGACTCCGCCGGTGGCGGCGTTCCGGGATTTCGTGCTGTCCCGGCGGGGCCGGTTGTTGGAGCACGACTGACCCGGCGGGTCCGTCCGGGCTTTGGCGGATCGTATGGACCGACCGGTGGAATTCGGGGTGGAGTTTGGACCATCCGGCGGTGCGGTCGGTGGTGGGTCTACGCGCGTAGGGGCTATATTTCCGCAATGGAGAAGCAGATCCCCGTCACCACCGCGGGCACCGGCCCGCGCATCCCCACCCCCGAGCAGATCCGCCGCGCCCCCAAGGTCCTGCTGCACGACCACCTGGACGGCGGGCTGCGCCCGGAGACCGTCGTCGAGCTGGCCGCCGCGACCGGCTACGAAGGCCTGCCGACCACCGACGTCAAGGAACTCGGCGAGTGGTTCCGCGAGGCCGCCGACTCCGGCTCGCTGGTGCGCTACCTGGAGACCTTCGCGCACACCTGCGCCGTCATGCAGACCCGCGAGGCCCTGATCAAGGTCGCCGCCGACTGCGCCGAGGACCTGGCCGCGGACGGCGTCGTGTACGCCGAGGTCCGGTACGCCCCGGAGCAGCACCTGGAGGGCGGCCTGACCCTGGACGAGGTCGTCGAGGCCGTCCAGGAGGGCTTCCGGCTCGGCGAGGCCAACGCCCGCGCGGCCGGCAACCGGATCCGCATCGGCACCCTGATCACCGCGATGCGGCACGCCGCCCGTTCGCAGGAGATCGCCGAACTGGCCAACCGCCACCGGGACTCGGGCGTCGTCGGCTTCGACATCGCGGGTGCCGAGGCCGGCTACCCCCCCACCCGCCACCAGGCCGCCTTCGACTACCTCAAGGGCGAGAACAACCACTTCACCATCCACGCGGGCGAGGCCTTCGGCCTGCCGTCGATCTGGGAGGCTCTGCAGTGCTGCGGCGCCGACCGGCTCGGCCACGGCGTGCGGATCGTCGACGACATCACGGTGAACGAGGACGGCAGCGTCGAGCTCGGCCGGCTGGCCGCGTACGTGCGCGACAAGCGCATCCCGCTGGAGATGTGCCCCACCTCCAACCTGCAGACCGCGGCGGCCGCTTCGTACGCCGAGCACCCGATCGGGCTGCTCAGCCGGCTGAAGTTCCGGGTCACCGTGAACACCGACAACCGGCTGATGAGCGGCACCAGCATGAGCCAGGAGTTCGGGCACCTGGTGGAGGCCTTCGGCTACACGCTGGGGGACATGGAGTGGTTCACGGTCAACGCGATGAAGTCGGCGTTCCTGCCGTTCGACGAGCGGCTGGCGATGATCAACGACGTGATCAAGCCGGGCTACGCCGAGCTCAAGGCGGAGTGGCTGTTCAGTGCGGGCACCGGCGGCAACTGAGCCGTTTCGTTCACGCCCTTCGTCGGGTGAACGCCCTTTCTCCACAGGAAACTTGGCGTTCATCTGACTAATCGCTCGGGCGAGTGAACGCCCTTTGGTCCCGGCGCGAACCTCTCACTACGGTGTGCCAGTCATGCCGAAGACGGCGGTGGCGGCGGCGGTTCCGACCGCCCGCCGACCCCGCCCGACGCCGGCCACCGACGAGGACCCAAGGGGACGAACCATGAAGCAGGCTCTCAAGGCCGCCGGTACCGCGGCGCTCGGCATCGCCATCGCGGCGGTCGGCACCGGGGTGGCCTCCGCGGCCGACGGCCAGGCGGCCGGCGGCCTCGGGCTGCCCACCGGCGCGGTGACGAACCCCGCGGTGACCGGCGCCGTCACCGACACCGCCGCCAAGCTGCCCGGCGGCGACAAGGTGACCGGTGCGCTCGGCACCCTCGCCCCGACCGCGGGCCACGCCGCGGCCGCCCCGGCCCCGGCCGCCGCTCCGGCCGCGCCGGTCGCCGGCGTCACCCAGACGCGCGGTGCCGTCCCGACCATCCCGGGTGTCGACAAGACCCCGATCGGCGGGCTGACCGGCGCCCTGCCGCTGCCGGGTCTGACCGGCTGATCCGAGCCGCCGGCACGACGACGGGCCGCCCGCCCCGGTGAATCCCGGGGCGGGCGGCCCGTCGTCGTGGTTTCCCGCCGGTGCTCACGGCTCCTGGGGGAGCAGCACCCACAGCGCGAGGTAGACCAGGCACTGCGGGCCGGGCAGCATGCAGGACAGCAGGAAGATCAGCCGGACGGTCCACGGGGTGAGGCCGAAGCGCTCGCCGACCCCGGCGCAGACGCCGGCGATGACGCGGTTGTGGCGGGGGCGGGCGAGACGTGCGCTCATGACGACTCCCTGGGGTGGTGGCCCGGTCGGCCGGTCCGGCGGGCGTGATTCCATCTTCGGTGCGGACGGGCCCGGATTCCTCCGCCCGCGAGCCGATTCCTCCCCCCGATCGGTCACCGGTGGGAGTGACCCCATCCTCGGGGTACGCCTCAGGGGCACCCCCGAGGGCGGAGGTCCTGTGGCGGCGGGCCGAAAGTCCTCGCCCGCGGGTGGGTGGGGGCGGGGGTGGGGGCGGGAACCCCGTGGCGAAATGGTCGGACCGGCTGGATATGATTTCGCGCGTCGCCGATGTCGGGGGGCTGAACCGGCGACGCCTCTTCCGGGCTCAAAAGCCCCCTCACGTCTGCGATTTCGCGTCTTTCTCGGGCCCCGCCCGAATTCTCCCGTGAGGTTCCATTGCGCTACCAGCACCGCAGATTCCTCGCCGTCGCCGCAACTGCCACGCTGGTTTCCGGCGTCGCCCTGGCGTCGGCCCCGGCCGCCCTCGCGGCCGGCCCCGCCACCCCGGCCCCGGGGCCCACCGCGCCCGGCCCGCAGGGCCAGGCCTCGCCCGTCGTGGCCGTCACGAGCGGCTTCCCCGACACGGTCAAGGCGGGCACCTCGGTCGAGTTCACGACGGCCCTCAGGAACACCGCCGACCACCAGGTGAACGTGACGACCGGCTTCACCGTCGCGTCGTCCACCCTCAAGCAGGGTCAGCTCAAGCTGGAGTTCCAGCGCCCGGGCGGCACGCAGTGGCAGGACGCCAGGGTGAACGCCGCGTCCACCGGCGGCGTCTGGGAGCTGGACGAGTTCGCCACCCAGCTGCACCTGGCGGCCGGCGCGGAGGCCACCTACCGCCTGCGGCTGAGCTTCGCCGCCGACGCCACTCCCGGCCCGGCTTCCGCGGCGCTCTGCGCGGTGGTCACGGACCCGACCCTGCCCCCGTGGCAGGCCCCCACCCAGGCCTGGGGCGGAACGCCGAACTTCACCGTCGCCGGCAGCACCCCGGCCCCCGACCCGGCCCCCGCCGGGCTGCCGGAGGTCAGGGTCGAGGGCGCGCCCGCCGCCTTCACCGCGGGTGGCGAGGCGAAGACGTTCCAGCTGGTGTACGCCAACCACACCGGCAAGGACCTGCGGATCCTGCCGGCGGTCGTCTTCCAGGGCCAGAACGTGCTCCGCGGCGCCGCGACGAAGCTGGAGTTCCAGACCGCGAACGGCGACTGGCTGGCCGCCACGCCGGAGGAGTCGGAGATCCCCGGCACCCAGCTGCCCATGTGGCTGCGGTCCGGCAGCAAGGACGCCGACGTCATCGCCCTGCCCAAGGACGGGACCCGTTCGGTCAACGTCCGGCTGGCCTTCACCAAGGACGCCCCGGTGGGCGCCGAGTCGGTGTTCGCCAACGGCTACAGCCTGCCCGCCCCGGGCGAGCGCGAGGCCGGCACCTCCAGCGCCCCGATCGGCTTCCGGATCGAGCCCGCCGCGGGCGCGGCCGGCACCCCGGCCCCCGACCCCGCGGCCACCGATGCCACCCCGGCCGCCCCGTCCGCCGCCGGCGTTCCCACCGTCGCCCCGGCCGCGGCGGTCACCGGCACGACGCCGGATCGGGCCGCCGGGGCACCGGCCGCACCGGCCGCCACCGACACCCGGCTGGCCTCCACCGGCGGCGGCTCCTCGGCCGCCCCGATGGCGATCACCGGCGCGACCGCGATCGCCCTCGGCGTGGGCACCCTGATCGTGGCCCGCCGCCGCAAGGGCGCGCAGGGCGCCGGGAACTGACCCGGGCCCGGCACCCGGACCCCGGACACGGCGGAAGGCCCGCCCCGCACCACGGTGAGGTGGTGCGGGGCGGGCCTTCCGGCGTCCGGACGGGAGGTGTCCGTACGGGCGCGGTTCAGGCGACCGGCGGCTGCTGGGCCGGCGGCACGGGCTGCGCGTAGGGGTTGTCCGCGACGGGCTGCGCGGGCACGCCCGGCTGACCGGCCGGCGGGGCGAACGGCGCGGCCTGCTGCGGCGGGACGTTCGGGTTGTACGGCGCCTGCGGGGCGTTCGGGTTGTAGGGCGCCTGCGGGGCGTTCGGGTTGAACGGCGCCATCTGCTGAGCGGCCTGCTGCCCCTTGGTCTTGGCGTTGCTGCGTTCCACGATGGCCTTCACCATGTAGACGATCAGCAGCACCGGCAGGACGAACAGCTTGTAGTACAGGGTGTAGGTGCCGCCCTCGAACACGAACGTCATGTAGTAGGCGTAGTAGAGCAGCCCGAGGCCGGCCGCGATGGCGAGGATGCGCGGGAGGAACTTCACGCCGAAGGCGAAAGCGCCGAGGCCCAGAAGGAGGATGCCGCTGACTGCGAGCGCCACGACGTACCAGGAGAACAGCGGTTCGGCGCTGAAGTCGAGATTGTTCAAGGGGGGCTTCCTGTGACAGGAGTGAAAAAACGGCAGCGCCGTTCGGGGACGAGAGCGCACAGTACTGGAGGCGGCTGACATCCGTCGTCGCCTTTTCATCACGGTGTCGTTTCGCTCTGCCGCAACGGCTATTGACGAGGTGGGAAATGGTCGACTATGAGGTGTTGCGGGTCTTTTGCGGGCCCGACGGCCGGTACGGGAACGCGCTCGGCGTCGTGCGCGCGGGCGCGGCGCTGCCGCGGCGCGCGGACCGTCAGGCGATGGCGCGTGAACTCGGATTCAGCGAGACGGTGTTCGTCGACGACCCGGCGGCCGGTGCGATCGACATCTACACGCCCACGGTACGACTGCCCTTCGCCGGCCACCCCTGCGTGGGCGCGGCCTGGCTGCTCGGGGTGGATCGGCTGGTCACCGAGGCCGGGGTGGTGGGCGTCCGCCGCGCGGACGGGCTGACCCGGATCGAGGCCCGGCCGGAGTGGGCGCCGGGGCGGACGCTGCGCCGGTACGACTCGGTGGCCGAGGTGGAGGCGCTGGAGGTGCCGCCGCCGGGGGAGTGGATCTACGCCTGGTGCTGGCAGGACGAGGCGGCCGGGACGGTCCGGGCGCGGGCCTTCCCGGGGCGGGGCGACGGGATCGACGAGGACGAGGCGACCGGCGCGGCCGCCCTGCTGCTGACCGCGCACCTCGGCCGGGCGCTGACGATCACCCAGGGCGCGGGCTCGCAGCTGATGACCGGGCCGCGCCCGGGCGGGCTGATCGAGGTCGGCGGCCGGGTGGTGCCCGAGGCGGCGGCCTGACGAGCGGGCCCTAGGACGCGGGCGGTGTGGCCCCGGCGGCGACGGTGGCGACCGGGGCGACGACGGCCGGGGCGACGACGGCGGGAGTGACCATCGTCACCGCCGGGCCGGCCAGCACGGCCGTCCGCGCGGTCCGCGCCGCCCGGGCCCGCGGCCGCCGTTCCCGCAGCAGCCGCCGCAGTCCGGGCACCAGCGCGAGGTGGGTGACGGCGACGCCGATCACCGCGAGCAGGATGTGGTCGACGTTGAGCACGTGCCCGGGCGTCCAGGAGGAGAGGAACTCCAGGCCGGTCGCCAGCAGGGCGGAGACGCCGGTGGTGCGCAGGAAGGACGGCAGCCAGCGCGCCCGCACCCGCCCGCCGGCCAGCGGGAGCAGGACGCCGAGCGGTGCCAGCAGCAGCAGTTCGCCGAGCACCTGCCAGCCCGTCGAGGACCGCAGCGAGGCCAGCGGCGTCAGGTTGGCGTCGTACACCCAGGCCACCGGGAGGGGCCGGAGGACGACCAGCCAGAGCACCACCGTCAGGTGGCAGACCAGCCCCGCCAGCCCGGTACGGCGCAGGGATCGGTGGACGACCGCCGCCGGCCTGGTCTCGGTCCGTGCGCCGGAACGCCCCTCGCGTGTCCTGGTGCCATCTCGCTGCACGGGGGGAACGACGCGAGCCGGTGGCGCGGTGGTTCCACGCCGGGCGCGAACATTCCGGAACGCGCCCCGGGTGCCTTCGCAGGAGGTCAACGGCAGCCCGCGGTCGGGACCGCGCTGAACACGTTGTCCGGCGGCGGGCTGCCCGGCGGTACCGGGGTGGGCGACGGGCTCGGCGTGCCCTTGGCGACCCCGCGGGCCGGGGTGGCGGCCGGCGCCGGACCGGTCGGAGTGGCCAGCGCGGGCGGCACGTGCGGGGCGGTCGGGCAGGCCGTCCGGCTGGCCGGGGCGCCGGCGTCGACCGGCACGGCGGTCGGCCGGATGCCGCAGCCGGAGGCCAGCGCGAGCAGCAGCAGTATGCCGGCGGCGCGGCGTGCGATGGTGCGGTCGAGGGAGGTCACGTGGCGTCCTTAGGCTCGGCGGCGTCGCGGGGCGAGCCGTCCTCGGGCCCGTCCGCGGGCGGCGCGGGCGGCGGGGGCGTCGGCCGGTTCACCGGCAGCGTGAGGGTGAACACCGCGCCGGTCTCCCCGTTCGCCGCCGTGATCGTCCCGCCGTGGATCTGCGCGTTGGCCATCGCGATCGACAGCCCGAGGCCGCTGCCCTCCGAGCGGGCGCGCCCCCGGTCGGCCTTGTAGAAGCGGTCGAAGACGTGCGGCAGCACGTCCTCCGGGATGCCGGGGCCGCTGTCCGAGACCTCGACCACGACGGTGTCCGCGGTCTGCCGGACCTTCACCCGCACCGGCGAGCCGCCGTGCTTGAGCGCGTTGCCGATCAGGTTGGCGAGGACCACGTCCAGGCGGCGCGGGTCGACGACGGCCAGGATGCCGCGCGGGGCGTCCAGTTCGACGGCGTCGTACCAGGCCCGGCCGTCGATGCAGGACATGATCAGGTCGGAGATGTCCATTTCGTCGGCGACCAGCTTGGCGGTGCCGGCGTCGAAGCGGGTCACCTCCATCAGGTTCTCCACCAGGTCGGACAGCCTCCGGGTCTCGCTGACCACGAGCCGTACGGCCGGCTCGATCATCGGGTCCAGCGACTCGGCCTCGTCCTCCAGGATGTCGGTGACGGCGGTCATCGCGGTCAGCGGGGTGCGCAGCTCGTGCGACATGTCGGCGACGAACCGCCGGCTCTGTGCCTCGCGCGCGCTCAGCTCCTCCACCCGGTCGTGCAGCGCCTCCGCGGTCCGGTTGAACGTCCGCGCCAGGTCGGCGAGTTCGTCCCCGCCGTCGACCTCCAGCCGGGTGTCCAGGTGCCCCTCGCCGAGCCGCCGGGCGGCGTCGCCGAGCCGGCGGACCGGCCGCAGCACCGTCGCCGAGGCGGCCTGGGCGAGCAGCGCCGAGCCGATCAGCGCGAGCAGGGTGGCGATGGCCAGCGACATACCGAGCGTGTTGAGGTCGGCCCGCTCGTTCTCCAGCGACTTGAACATGTAGGCGGTCGGGCCGTTCGACACCACCTTGGTGCCGCCGATCAGGTACGGCCGGCCCTCCAGGTTCTGCCGCTGCCAGTACAGGTGGTACCGGTACGGGTTGGTCTCGGTGAGCTCGCGCGGCTTGGCGACGGTGGACTGCAGCGGGGCCGGGACGTCGGCCAGCGTGAAGTGCGTCGGGTCGGAGGAGGCGGAGCAGCCCGGGTTCTCCGGGGCGACCACCACCACGTCGTAACTCAGCCCGGAGCTGGCCACGTTGGTGGCGAGCTGGGTGAGGTCGCCGCAACTCGGCTGCAGCGGGAGGTCGGAGACGCTGCGGCTGAGCGAGACCCGGAAGTCGTTCAGCGCGGTGTCCTGGGCGCGCTTGAGCACCGCGTCGCGGTTCAGCCAGTACGCGATGCCGGAGGCGGAGACCGCGGCGAGCAGGGCGACCGCGGCGAACACCGCGATCAGCCGCACCCGCAGGGAGCGCAGCCGCCGCCACGGGCCGGCCGGGATGCGCCGGGCTGTCGTCTGATGGTCAGTCACAGGAGCCTGTCGTCGTACGGGAGTTCAGGAAGCGGTGCGGCCGGGCCGCGGGCCGGTCAGCCGGTCGGCGGGTCCAGCCGGTAGCCGACGCCGCGCACGGTGCGGATCAGCGTCGGCGCGGACGGCACGTCCTCGACCTTGGCCCGCAGCCGCTGCACGCAGGCGTCCACCAGCCGGGAGTCGCCGAGGTAGTCGTGCTCCCAGACCAGCCGCAGCAGCTGCTGGCGGGAGAGCGCCTGCCCGGGCCGGCGGCTCAGTTCCAGCAGCAGCCGCAGCTCGGTCGGGGTGAGCTGGAGGTCCTGGCCGTCCTTGGTGACGGTCATCGCCGCCCGGTCGATGACCACGCTGCCGTACGCGGAGGAGTCCGAGCTCTCCCGCTCGCCGCGGCGCAGCACGGCCCGGATCCGCGCGTCCAGGACGCGTGGCTGCACCGGCTTCACCACGTAGTCGTCCGCGCCGGACTCCAGGCCGACTACCACGTCGATGTCGTCGGAGCGGGCGGTCAGCAGGATGATCGGCAGCTGGTCGGTGCGGCGGATCCGGCGGCACACCTCGAAGCCGTCGATTCCGGGCAGCATCACGTCCAGCACGATGAGGTCGGGCCGCTGCTCCTTGAAGAGCCTCAGACCGTCCTCGCCGGAGGCGGCGGTGGCCACACGGTGGCCCTGGCGGGTGAGGGCGAGTTCGAGGCCGGTCCGGATGGCGTCGTCGTCCTCGATCAGTAGGAGGAAAGGCACGGCCCCATTTTGGCCCACCCGCAGCGCCGAATCACCCCCCGGACCGGTCACCGCCCGTACGGGAACCGGAAGGACGGTCACCGGCGTCCGCAAGGGATGGAGGCGGAGCAGGACGAAGGGCCCGCCCCTGTGACACCCCTGTGACAGTCGGCGGACAGCGCCATCACAACCGCCGGGCAGGATTTTCCATGTCGCCGCAGGACAGCGGGCCGGAGATCCGGCCGGCTGGAGGGCGGCAACCGGAACCGCTCGTACCGAACCAAGGGGGCGCACGATGACCGCCATGCTTCAGACCCGGACCAACCCGGCTGTCCGCACCGCGCGTCCGTCAGCCGCCCCCCGGACCCGGTACGAGATCAGGACCGACGAGAACTCCGGTGCCGTGACCGTACGGGGGTGCGCGCACAGCGCCGGGAACACTGTCGCCTGCCGGGTGAGCGGCGGCGGCAGGACGGGGGAGCAGTACGGGATCGGCCGGATGGGGAGTGCGGCCGACTCCGCCACCACCCTCACGCTGCGGGGGATCCTCCCCGTCCGCGTCGAGGGCAAGGACGCCCTGGGGGGCGCTCGGGGGAACGGGGGGAACGGCCTGCGGGCGGTCGGCTCGGGGGAGCCGACCGGTCGCGAGGCCGCCGGTGCGACGCTGCTGCGGCTGAACCCCGCGGCGGCCCGCACCACCGAGGCGGGACAGGGAGACGCGCGGGGGGAGCACCGCGGCGTCGCGGAGGACCACATCACGGAGTTCACCGCGTACGTGCGCGAGCGTCGCGCCTCCCTGTACGCCACGGCGTACCACCTCACCGGTGACCGGTACGAGGCCGAGGACCTGCTGCAGAGCGCGCTCTTCAGCACCTACCGCGCCTGGGGCCGGATCACCGACAAGGCCGCGGTCGGCGGGTACCTGCGCCGCACCATGACCAACCTGCACATCTCCGCCTGGCGGCGCCGCAAGGTCAACGAGTACCCGACCGAGGAGCTGCCCGAGCAGGCCGGCGACACCGACGCGATGGGCGGCACCGAGCTGCGCGCCGTGCTCTGGCAGGCGCTGGCGAAGCTGCCGGAGAACCAGCGGACCATGCTGGTGCTGCGGTACTACGAGGGCAAGACCGACCCGGAGATCGCCGACGTGCTGCAGATCAGCGTCGGCACGGTCAAGAGCAGCATCTGGCGCGCGCTGCGCCGCCTGCGTGAGGACGAGCACCTGAACAAGTCGGGCGACACCGTCCGGGCGTTCGGCGAGTTGGTCGCGTAGCGCACGAGAACTCCCGTCGGGGGACGGGAACGGACGGTCACGGTCCGGGGGCAGGACTCGGGGGAGTTGCCCGTGGGGGAGCCGAGGACCGTTCGGCAAGGCGAAGGGCCCGGTGCGGGGGAGACGCACCGGGCCCTTCGTCGTGTCCTCGTGGGGGGCGGTTCAGACCGCCGAGAGCTCCCGCCGCGCGGCCACCGCGCGGATCCGCCGTTCGGCCTCCGGCCCGGCGCACGGGGACGAGCCGAGCGCGACCTGCCGTCCGACGATCGACCGCTCGGCGCGCATCAGCCGCAGGCCCCGGCGCAGCAGCACCGGCAGCGACTTGCGGCCCTCCCGGACGTCCCGGCGCAGCCGGCGCCAGGCCGTGGTGAGCGCGCCGTTGCGCAGGCACAGCGCGTCGCCGAGCAGGCCCTGCTCGGCGCACTCGGCGACGATCTCGGCGGCGAATATGCCCTCGGCGATGAACGCGCCCGCGCCGTCCAGCTCCAGGGCGCGGGTGGCGATCCGGCCGTTGTCCGGGATCGAGTAGACCGGCACCTCGGTGCGCCCGTGCTCGTGCAGGGCGCGGATGGCGGCCACGGCCTGGTCGCGGTGCCAGGCGAGCGGGGAGTCCCAGTCCACGGCGCCGTCCGGCAGCCGGGGGAGCGTCGGGTCGTCCCCGTCCTTGTAGAAGTCGTCGAGCTGGAGCACGGGCAGCCCGCTGCGCTCGGCGAGCGAAGACTTCCCCGATCCGGACGGGCCGGAGAGCAGGATCACCCGGGCGTGCGCGGCCGGTGCGGGGTTCATGGGGGAGTCACTCACGGGACACCAGTCTGACGCATCCCGGCCGGTTGCCGAAACCGGTGTGCTCACACCTTCTCGGCGGGTGCCCCGGCGGGAGGGTCCGGGAAAGTCGACGGACCCGCACCTGGGGGGGAGAGGTGCGGGTCCGTCCAATGACCGTCCTGGCCCTGGGGGGGAGAGGGCACTGGGGACGGCCAGCCTGTGGAGTTGTTCACCCGGCGGAGAGCCGGAGGGTCAGATCCCCATCGGGTGCCAGACCGTCTTCGTCTCCAGGAACGAGAGTAGCCGGTCCGTACCGGGCGCATTGGTCCAGTCCTGGGCGAACGGGTCCAGCTCCGGACGGACCACCCGCTTCAGGGTATCCGCGGCGGCGGCTTCCAGCGCGGGCGCCGCGCCGGGACCGTCGGCGGCGATCGCGCCGGTGAGGTCCAGCGCGTTGACGTCCTGGTGCGAGGCCAGGGTCGGGGCGATGTCCGCCGTCTTGCCCGAGATGATGTTGACCACGCCGCCGGGGACGTCCGAGGTGGCCAGCACCTCGCCCAGGGACAGCGCGGGCAGCGGGGCGTCCGCGGCGGCCGCGACCACCACGGTGTTGCCGGTGGCGATGGCGGGGGCGATCACCGAGACCAGGCCGAGCAGCGAGTGCCCGTACCCGGCCTGCGGGGCGACGATCCCGACCACGCCGGTCGGCTCCGGGGTCGACAGGTTGAAGTACGGGCCGGCGACCGGGTTGGCGCCGCCCGCGATCTGGGCGACCTTGTCCGTCCAGCCCGCGTACCAGACCCAGCGGTCGATCGCGGCGTCCACCAGCGCGGCGGCTTTCTTCGGGCCGATGCCCTCGGAGAGCGCCACCTCGGCGGCGAACTGCTCGCGCCGGCCCTGCAGCATCTCGGCCACCCGGTACAGCACCTGGCCGCGGTTGTACGCGGTGGTGCCGGCCCAGCCCTTGACGGCCGCGCGGGCGGCCAGGACGGCGTCGCGGGTGTCCTTGCGGGTGCCCAGCGGGGCGTTGGCGAGCCACTCGCCCTTTGCGTCGGTCACCTCGTACACCCGCCCGCTCTCGGAGCGCGGGAACTTCCCGCCGACGTACAGCTTGTAGGTCTTGAGGACGTCAAGACGCGCGAAGGTCGTGTCAGACATCGAGGTAGGCCTCCAGACCGTGGCGGCCACCCTCGCGGCCGTAGCCCGACTCCTTGTAGCCGCCGAACGGCGAGGTCGGGTCGAACTTGTTGAAGGTGTTGGCCCACACCACACCGGCCTTGAGCCGGTTGGCCATCCAGAGGATGCGCGAGCCCTTCTCCGTCCAGATGCCGGCGGAGAGGCCGTACGGGGTGTTGTTGGCCTTCGCGACCGCCTCGTCGGGCGTGCGGAAGGTCAGCACCGACAGGACCGGGCCGAAGATCTCCTCCTGGGCGATCCGGTGGGCCTGGCTGACGCCGGTGAACAGGGTCGGCTTGAACCAGAAGCCGGTGCCCGGGAGTTCGCAGGCCGGCGACCAGCGCTCGGCGCCCTCGGCCTCGCCGGCGTCGGTCAGCGCGGTGATCCGGGCCAGCTGCTCGGCGGAGTTGATGGCGCCGATGTCGGTGTTCTTGTCCAGCGGGTCGCCGACCCGCAGGGTGCCCATCCGGCGCTTCAGGGCGTCCAGCAGCTCGTCCTGGACCGACTCCTGGACCAGCAGGCGCGAGCCCGCGCAGCAGACGTGGCCCTGGTTGAAGAAGATGCCGTTGACGATGCCCTCGACGGCCTGGTCGATCGGCGCGTCGTCGAAGACGATGTTCGCGGCCTTGCCGCCCAGCTCCAGCGACAGCTTCTTGCGGGTGCCGGCCAGCTGCTTGGCGATCGCCCGGCCGACCGGGGTGGAGCCGGTGAAGGCGACCTTGTTGACGTCCGGGTGCGCGGTGAGCGCGGCGCCGGTGCGGCCGTCACCGGTGACGATGTTGACGACGCCCTTCGGCAGACCGGCCTGGCGGCAGATCTCGGCGAAGCGCAGCGCGGTCAGCGGGGTGGTCTCGGCCGGCTTCAGGACGACCGTGTTGCCGGTGGCCAGGGCGGGCGCGATCTTCCACGCCAGCATCAGCAGCGGGAAGTTCCACGGGATGACCTGGCCGGCCACACCCAGCGGCTTCGGGTTCGGGCCGTAGCCGGCGTAGTCCAGCTTGTCGGCCCAGCCCGCGTAGTAGAAGAAGTGCGCGGCGACCAGCGGCAGGTCGACGTCACGGGTCTCGCGGATCGGCTTGCCGTTGTCGATCGACTCCAGCACGGCCAGCTCGCGGCTGCGCTCCTGGACGATCCGGGCGATCCGGAACAGGTACTTGGCGCGCTCGCTGCCCGGCAGCGCCGACCAGTCGGCGAAGGCCTTGCGGGCGGCGGCGACGGCGCGGTCCACGTCCTCGTCGGTGCCCTGGGTGAACTCGGCGAGCACCTGCTCGGTGGCCGGGTTGACCGTCTTCAGGGCCTCGCTGCCGGAGGAGTCGACGAACTCGCCGCCGATGAAGTGGCCGTAGGAGGTGGCGATGTCACCCGCGGCGGCGGGGGACTCGGGGGCCGGGGCGTACTCGAAGAGGCCGGCCTTGCGCACGGGCTCCTCGATGGTCTTCTTCTTGGCCATGGTGATCAGTCCACCGTCACGTAGTCGGGGCCGGAGTAGCGTCCGGTGGCGAGCTTCTGGCGCTGCATCAGCAGGTCGTTGAGCAGGCTGGAGGCGCCGAAGCGGAACCAGTGCGGGGTCAGCCAGTCGTCACCGAGGGTCTCGTTGACCATCACCAGGTACTTCATGGCGTCCTTGGTGGTCTTGATGCCGCCGGCGGGCTTGACGCCGACCTGGACGCCGGTGGCCGCGCGGAAGTCGCGGACGGCCTCCAGCATCAGCAGGGTGACCGGCGGGGTCGCGTTGACGGCGACCTTGCCGGTGGAGGTCTTGATGAAGTCGGCGCCGGCCAGCATCGCCAGCCAGGAGACCCGGCGGACGTTGTCGTAGGTCTGCAGCTCGCCGGTCTCGAAGATCACCTTGAGGTGGGCGTAGCTGCCGTCGGCGCGCTTGCACGCCTGCTTGACGGCGACGATCTCGTTGAAGACGTCGAAGTAGCGGCCGGAGAGGAAGGCGCCGCGGTCGATCACCATGTCGATCTCGTCGGCGCCCGCGGCCACCGCGTCGGCGGTGTCGGCGAGCTTGACCGGCAGGGCGGCGCGCCCGGCCGGGAAGGCGGTGGCGACGGACGCGACCTGGATGTCGGTGCCCTTCAGGGCGTCCTTCGCGGTGGCGACCATGTCCGGGTAGACGCAGATGGCGGCGACGCGCGGAGTGGTCGGATCGGTCGGGTCGGGGGTCCTGCCCTTGGCGCAGAGCGCGCGCACCTTGCCGACCGTGTCCGCGCCCTCCAGCGTGGTCAGGTCGATCATGGAGATCGCCAGGTCGATGGCGTACGCCTTCGCCGTGGTTTTGATCGAGCGGGTCCCGAGGGTGGCGGCACGCGCCTCCAGGCCGACCTGGTCGACGCCGGGCAGGCCGTGCAGGAAGCGGCGGAGCGAGGCCTCGGACGCCGCAACGTCCGCGAGGCCGCTGCCCGCAACACCGAGGGCATTGGCTGCAACAGTGGACATAGTCACCAGACCAGCATATCTACGCGCGTAGTCGTCCGCTAGGGAGCCCACCTTTCGTGGCCGGACCGAGACCTCCGCAGGTGGGGGGCATGGGGCAGAATCGACGCCATGACCGATTCCGACGGCAAGCCCCGCCAGGGCGCGGCCGGCCCAGACGGGGAGACCGAGTACGCGGACCGCGTGTACCGGTCCGTCCCCGGTGTGATCTCCGGCGTGTTCCTGCTGGCCGTCGCCGCCTGGCTGATCGGCGACGCGGTGGTGACCGGGACGGGCCGGACCCCGTACGTCGCGCTCGCGGCCCTGCCGGTGTTCGCCTTCCCGGTGATCGCCTACACGCTGCGCCCGGTGGTCCGGGCGAACGCGAGCGAGCTGGTGGTGCGCAACCCGTGGCGGACCATCACCGCGCCCTGGGCCTCGGTGGACGCGCTGCGCGCCGGGTACTCGGTCGAGCTGCTGGCCGGCGAGAAGAAGTACCAGCTGTGGGCGGTGCCGGTGTCGCTGCGGCAGCGCAAGCGGGCGACCCGGGCCCAGCAGAGCGGCCCCGCCGAGCACGCCTCCCGGATGGGGATGGTCTTCGGGCGGCAGACCAACCCGGTCGTGGCGGGCTCGGCCGACCCCACCCGCGCCTGGTCCGACCAGGTGACGAACGTCCTGCAGGAGATGGCCGAGCGCTACGCCCGCCGCCCGGACGCGGCCGGCCCGCTGGTCGTCCGGTGGTGCTGGTGGATCATCGCGCCGACCCTGGTCGGACTGCTCGCCCTGATCACCGCGATCGTGGTCTGACGCACCCCCCGTACGACGAAGGGCCCGCCGGTCGGAACCGGCGGGCCCTTCCGCGTGCCGTGGGTCAGATGCCGGCGGCCGCGGCCAGGTCGCGCTTGATCGCGCCGAGGAGCTCGGTGGCGCGCTCGCGGGTGGCGGCGAGGTCGGCGGCGGTGGCCACCGGGAGGACGACCTCCAGGTAGCACTTGAGCTTGGGCTCGGTGCCGGAGGGGCGCACCACGATGCGGGCGGAGCGGACGGCCTCGCCGGCCAGGTAGTAGCGCAGGCCGTCGGTGGGCGGCAGCTCGGCGGAGCCCGCCGCGAGGTCGTCCGCGCGGGTGACGGTCAGGCCGGCCAGGACGGTCGGCGGCTGCTCGCGCAGGCGGCGCATGGCGTCGGCGATCAGCGAGAGGTCCTGCACCCGGACGGACAGCTGGTCGGTGGCGTGCAGGCCGTGCTCCAGCGCCAGGTCGTCCAGCAGGTCGCTCAGGGTGCGGCCGGACTTCTTGAGGGTCGCGGCGAGCTCGGCGACCAGCAGGGCGGCGGTGATGCCGTCCTTGTCCCGGACGCCCTGCGGGTCGACGCAGTAGCCGAGCGCCTCCTCGTAGCCGTAGCGCAGGCCCTCGGCGCGGGAGATCCACTTGAAACCGGTCAGCGTCTCGGCGTAGCCCAGGCCCGCGGCCTCGGCGATCCGGCCGAGCAGGGTGGCCGAGACGATGGTGGTGGCGAAGGTGCCCTCGGCCTTCTTGGCGACCAGCGCGGAGCCGAGCAGCGCGCCGACCTCGTCGCCGCGCAGCATCCGCCAGCCGGAGCCGCCGTTGCCGCTGCCGGCCGCGTTGCCGTGGACCGGGACGGCCACCGCGCAGCGGTCGGCGTCCGGGTCGTTGGCGATCACGATGTCCGGGCCCACCGTGGCGGCGGTGCGGAAGGCGAGGTCCATCGCCCCCGGCTCCTCCGGGTTGGGGAAGGCGACGGTCGGGAAGTCCGGGTCGGGCTCGGCCTGCTCGGCGACCACGGTGGGCGCGGCGAAGCCGGCCCGGCGGAACGCGGCGACCAGGGTGTCGCGGCCGACGCCGTGCATCGGGGTGTAGACCACGTCGAGCTCGCGCGGGCTGTGCGCGTCGACGATCGAGACGGCCCGGTCCAGGTAGGCCTCGACCACGTCCTCGCCGAGCACCTCCCAGCCCTCCTCGGCGCGCGGGACGTCGTCCAGCGAGTCGATCGCGTCGATCTCGGCGGCGATCCCGGCGTCGGCCGGCGGGACGATCTGCGAGCCGTCGCCCAGGTAGACCTTGTAGCCGTTGTCCTGCGGCGGGTTGTGGCTGGCCGTGACGGTGACGCCGGCGGCCGCGCCCAGGTGGCGGACGGCGAAGGCGAGCACCGGGGTCGGCAGCGGGCGGGGCAGCAGCGCGGCGCGCAGGCCGGCCGCGACCACCACGGCGGCGGTGTCGCGGGCGAAGTCGTAGGACTTGTACCGGGCGTCGTAGCCGATGACGACCAGGTCGCCCAGGCCCTCCTTCTTGACGTACGCGACCAGGCCGGCGGCGGCCCGGATCACCACGGCGCGGTTCATCCGCATCGGGCCGGCGCCGAGCTCGCCGCGCAGGCCGGCGGTGCCGAACTGCAGGCGGTCGGCGAAGCGCTCGGTCAGCTCGGCCCAGGCGCGCGTGCTGTCCTCCTCGGCCTCCGGGCCCTCGGCCCGGGCCAGCAGGGCGGTCAGCTCCTCGCGGGTCTGCGGGTCGGGGTCCTCGGCCAGCCAGGCCCGGGCCCGGGCGAGGAGGTCGGGGTTAAGTGCCTGCGTCATAGTCGACAACTCCATCGGGAAGTGCGTCGGGTGGGTCGGCCGGAGGTTTCCGCGGGAACGAGGGGAAGCGGTGGGCACACACGGACGGGGCCCGCGGGAGGGCGTGATCAGCGGATCACGCCGCCCGGGGGCCCCGTCGCTCATGATTCTGCGCCTGGCGGGCGTCAGATCCGCTCAAGGACCTTCGCCAGCAGCTCGCCCATGCGCTCGGCCGAGGCCTTGCCGGCCTCCAGGACCTCTTCGTGGTTGAGCGGCTCGCCGGTCATGCCGGCGGCCAGGTTGGTGACCAGGGAGATGCCGAGCACCTCGGAGCCGGCCTCGCGGGCGGCGATGGCCTCCAGGGTGGTGGACATGCCGACCAGCTCGCCGCCGATCACCCGGGCCATGTTGACCTCGGCCGGGGTCTCGTAGTGCGGGCCGCGGAACTGGACGTAGACGGCCTCGTCCAGGCTCGGGTCGACCTCGTGGCACAGGGTGCGCAGGCGCTTGGAGTACAGGTCGGTGAGGTCGACGAAGTTGGCGCCGACGATCGGGGAGTCCCCGGTCAGGTTGATGTGGTCGCTGATCAGGACCGGCTGGCCGGGGGTCCAGCCCTGGCGCAGGCCGCCGCAGCCGTTGGTCAGCACGATGACGCCGCAGCCGGCCGCGGCGGCGGTGCGCACGCCGTGGACGACCGTGGCGACGCCGTGGCCCTCGTAGTAGTGGTTGCGGCCGAGGAAGATCAGGGCGCGCTTGTCGCCGATCTTCACCGACCGGATCTTGCCGGCGTGGCCGGCGACGGCGGGGGCGGGGAAGCCGGGCAGGTCGGTGACCGGGAACTCGGCCACGGTCTCGCCCAGGGCGTCGGCGGCCGGCACCCAGCCGGAGCCCATCACCAGGGCGACGTCGTGCCGCTCGGCACCGGTCAGCTCGCGCAGGCGCTCGGCGGCGGCCTGGGCGGCGGCGTAGGGGTCGGCGGAGACGACCGACTGAGGAGTTGCGTTCACGCGTCAGAGGATAGACGGGATTTGGCTACGCGCGTAGAAAATCCGGGCGCGGCGTGCCGGATCGTTACCCGGTTGACCCGAAAACACAGCTCGGTGGCGCTTTTCGGGTGACCGGGCCGTCGGGACGTACAAGAACGTGCGTGCCGGAAGCGCCGGGCGGCCAGGTCCGAGAGAGAGGACCTAGCACGGCCGCCGGCGCAGGTCCATGACGTAGTCGTCGGGGGCGCCCGCGCTCTCGGCGGCGTCGGCGATCAGGCCGAGGTAGCGGGCCGCGGGCAGGCCGCCCTCGTAGTCGTTGAGCACGTACGTCCAGACCGGGATGTCGCCCTCCAGGGTGTGCGCCCGGAGCCTGGTCTTGCGGTAGATGCCAAGCTGGACGCCCTCCCAGCGGTCCAGGCCCTCCTCGTCCATCGGCGCGACGTCGTACAGCGCGACGAAGACCTGGTCCTTCTCGTCCTCCACCACGGTGGCCAACGAGCCCTCCCAGCCGAGCTGTTCGCCGCCGAAGGTGAGCCGCCAGCCGTCCAGCCAGCCGGTGCCGCGCAGCGGGGAGTGCGGGGCGCGGCGGGTCATCTGCCGGGCATCGAGGTTGGTGGCATACGCGGCGTAGAGGGGCATGGGGGTCAGACTAGCCCGGCGGGCGGACCGGGTGGAGGCCCGGCGGACCGGTCCGCAGGCCGGACCCCGGCGTGGCGGCACTCCCGGCGTGCGGGACAATGGGGTCGTGACTCGGATCGTGATCATCGGTGGCGGACCCGGCGGCTACGAGGCGGCGCTGGTGGCCGCTCAGCTCGGCGCGGAGGTGACCGTCGTCGACCGCGACGGTCTGGGCGGATCGGCGGTGCTCACGGACTGCGTGCCGTCGAAGACCCTGATCGCGACCGCGGAGGTGATGACCACCTTCGACAGCTCGTACGAGGAGCTGGGCATCACGGTCGTGGCCCAGGACGGCGAGGACCGCGAGAAGGTCGTCGGCGTGGACCTGGGCAAGGTCAACCGCCGTGTGAAGCGCCTGGCGATCGCGCAGTCCCACGACATCACCCAGTCCGTCACCCGGGCCGGTGTGACCGTGCTGCGCGGCCGCGGCCGGCTCGGTGCCGGCGGGCAGGCCGTGGACGGCTCCCGCGAGGTCCTGGTGGACGGCCCGGACGGCGGCGTGCAGTCGCTGCGCGCCGACGCCGTGCTGATCGCCACCGGTGCCCACCCGCGCGAGGTGCCGGACGCCAAGCCGGACGGCGAGCGGATCCTCACCTGGACCCAGGTGTACGACCTGGAGGAGCTGCCCCGCGAGCTGATCGTGGTCGGCTCCGGTGTGACCGGCGCCGAGTTCGCCGGCGCGTACCAGGCGCTCGGTTCGAAGGTCACCCTGGTCTCCAGCCGTGACCGGGTGCTGCCGGGCGAGGACCCGGACGCCGCCGAGGTGCTGGAGGACGTCTTCCGCCGCCGCGGCATGAACGTGATGAGCCGCTCGCGGGCCGAGAGCGCCAAGCGGATCGGCGACCGGGTCGAGGTGACCCTCTCGGACGGCAAGGTGATCGAGGGCACCCACTGCCTGATGGCGGTCGGCTCGATCCCCAACACCTCCGAGATGGGCCTGGAGGAGGCCGGGGTCAAGCTCAACGACTGGGGCCAGATCCAGGTCGACCGGGTCTCCCGCACCAGCGCCCCGGGCGTGTACGCGGCCGGCGACTGCACCGGCGTCTTCATGCTCGCCTCGGTCGCCGCCATGCAGGGCCGGATCGCGATGTACCACGCGCTGGGCGACGCGGTGCAGCCGCTGAACCTGAAGACCGTGGCCTCCAACGTCTTCACCGACCCGGAGATCGCCACCGTCGGCTACACCGCGGCCGACGTGCAGTGCGGCAAGATGGACGCCGTCGTGGTCAAGCTGCCGCTGCGCGGCAACCCGCGGGCGAAGATGCAGGGCATCCGGGACGGCTTCGTGAAGCTGTTCTGCCGCCCGGGCACCGGCATCGTGGTCGGCGGCGTGGTCGTCGCCCCGCGGGCGAGCGAGCTGATCCACCCGATCTCGCTCGCGGTGGACGCCAATCTGACGGTCGAACAGGTGGCCAGCGCCTTCACCGTCTACCCGTCCGTCTCCGGCTCCACCGCCGAGGCCGCCCGGCAGCTGCACATCCGCAAGCGGGCCGACGGCGAATCCTGAGCTCAGGCGCACAGTTGAGGGCGGCTGCCGGTCGGCGGCCGCCCTTCGCGCATGCCGGACCGTCACCCGGACGGCGGGCGCAGCCCCCGGATTGCTGACGGCGCGTATTGTACGGTCACGCGCCGCTCGTGCGTGAGCATTTCCCGCTACCAGCTGCAAACGCCTGAAAGCAGACGGTCACGCGGGTTACCGTCAGTTCTGTGTTTGCAGCAGAACGTCGCCAGTTGATCCTCGAAATGGTGCGCGCCAACGGAGCCGTCTCGCTCCGGGAGTTGGCCCGCGTCGTCCAGACCTCCGAAGTGACCGTGCGCCGTGACGTACGGGCGCTGGAGGCAGAAGGGCTCCTCGACCGCCGGCACGGCGGCGCGGTGCTCCCCGGCGGCTTCAGCCGCGAACCCGGCTACCCGCAGAAGACCCACCTGTCCGCGGCGGAGAAGAGCGCCATCGCGGACCTCGCCGCCTCCCTGGTGGAGGAGGGCGACGCGGTGGTGGTCGGCGCCGGCACCACCACCCAGGAGCTGGCCCGCCGGCTGGCCCGGGTGCCCGGGCTGACCGTCGTCACCAACTCGCTGCTGGTCGCCCAGGCGCTGGCGCACGCCAACCGGGTCGAAGTGGTGATGACCGGCGGCACCCTGCGCGGCTCCAACTACGCGCTGGTCGGCAGCGGCGCGGAACAGGCGCTGCAGGGGCTGAGGGTCGCCAAGGCCTTCATCTCCGGCAGCGGCCTGACCGCCGAACGCGGGCTGTCGACCGCCAACATGCTGTCCGCGAGCGTGGACCGGGCACTGGTGCAGTCGGCCGCCGAGGTCATCGTCCTCGCCGACCACACCAAGCTCGGCACGGACAGCATGTTCCCGACCGTCGAGTCCGAGGCCATCACCCGGCTGGTCACCGACGAGCAGGCCGGCGCGGACGACACCACCGCCCGCGAACTGGACGCGCTGGCCGACCGCGGCGTGCAGATCGACCTGGCGCCGATCGGCGGCTCCCCGGGCGGCAGCGACGCCCCGGTGCACGGCACCGGCAGCGGGCCCGTCCACCAGACCCAGCCCGGTCCGCTGGCCCGCCGCCCCTCCCCGGCGCCCGGCGGCGCCCCGCTGCCCGGGCAGCGCCGCCCGGGCGCGCACGGCGGGCCGGTCGGCCCCGGCGGGATGCCCGTCCGGCTGGCCGAGTTGGGGCTGCCGCGCGGGCGGTGACGCCGCCCCTCCGTACCGGTGAAAACACGCGACCGGTCCGTACGTCCCCGAAGGGCGTACGGACCGGTCGTCGGATTGACGGGCGGGGTGTCAGCCCCCGATCCGGGTCAGTCCTTGATCTCGCAGAGCGCGGCGCCGCTGCTGACGCTCGCACCCACCTCGGCCTTGAGGCCGACGACGGTGCCCGCCTTGTGGGCGTTCAGCGGCTGCTCCATCTTCATCGCCTCCAGGACCACGATCAGCTCGCCCTCGGCGACGACCTGGCCCTCCTCGACGGCGACCTTGACGATGGTGCCCTGCATCGGCGAGGCCAGGGTGTCGCCACCGACGGCCGAGCCGGCCTTCTTGGCACCCACCCGGCGCTTGGCCTTCGCGGCCCCCGCGGTGGCCGCCGGGGCCGACGCGACGCCCAGCGAGGACGGCAGCGAGACCTCGATCCGCTTGCCGCCGACCTCGACCACCACGGTCTCCCGGGTCTCGGCCTCCTCGCCCTCGGCACCCGAGCCGGCGAACGCCGGGATGGTGTTCTCGAACTCGGTCTCGATCCAGCGGGTGAAGACCTTGAACGGGCCCTCCTGGCCGTGCACCTCGGGCGCGAACGCCGGGTCGGTGACGACCGCCTGGTGGAACGGGATGGCGGTGGCCATGCCCTCGACCTTGAACTCGCTCAGCGCGCGCCGGGCCCGCTCCAGGGCCTGCTTGCGGTCCCGGCCGGAGACGATCAGCTTGGCCAGCAGGGAGTCCCAGGCCGGGCCGATGACCGAGCCGGTCTCCACGCCCGAGTCCAGGCGCACGCCCGGGCCGGACGGCGGGGCGAACAGCGTGACGGTGCCGGGCGCGGGCAGGAAGTTGCGGCCCGGGTCCTCGCCGTTGATGCGGAACTCGAAGGAGTGGCCGCGCACCTCGGGGTCGTCGTAGCCGAGCTCCTCGCCGTCCGCGATCCGGAACATCTCGCGGACCAGGTCGAGGCCGGTGACCTCCTCGGTGACCGGGTGCTCCACCTGCAGACGGGTGTTGACCTCCAGGAAGGAGATCGTGCCGTCCAGCGCCACCAGGAACTCGCAGGTCCCGGCGCCGACGTAGCCGGCCTCCTTCAGGATGGCCTTGGACGCGCGGTACAGCTCGGCGTTCTGCTCGGCGGTCAGGAACGGCGCGGGCGCCTCCTCGACCAGCTTCTGGTGCCGGCGCTGCAGCGAGCAGTCACGGGTGGACACGACCACCACGTTGCCGTGCTTGTCCGCGAGGCACTGGGTCTCGACGTGGCGCGGGTTGTCCAGGTAGCGCTCGACGAAGCACTCGCCGCGGCCGAAGGCGGCGACCGCCTCGCGCACCGCGGACTCGAAGAGCTCCGGGATCTCCTCCAGCGTGCGGGCGACCTTCAGGCCGCGGCCGCCGCCGCCGAACGCCGCCTTGATGGCGACCGGCAGGCCGTGCTCCCGGGCGAACGCGACGACCTCGTCGGCGCCCGCGACCGGGTCCGGGGTACCGGCGACCAGCGGGGCACCGGCGCGCTGCGCCACGTGCCGGGCGGTCACCTTGTCGCCGAGGTCGCGGATGGCCTGCGGCGGCGGGCCGATCCAGATCAGGCCGGCGTCGAGGACGGCCTGGGCGAAGTCGGCGTTCTCCGACAGGAACCCGTAACCGGGGTGGACGGCGTCGGCACCGGAGTCGGCGGCGGCCTTGAGGACCTTCGCGATGTCCAGGTAACTGGTGGCCGGGGTGTCACCGCCCAGCGCGTAAGCCTCGTCGGCCGCGCGGACGTGCAGCGCATCCCGGTCCGGCTCGGCGTAGACGGCGACGCTGGCGATACCGGCGTCCGAGCAGGCACGGGCGACGCGGACGGCGATTTCCCCGCGGTTGGCGATGAGCACCTTGCGCACTGTGGCTCCCTTCTTGAACCTCGTTGAGTTTATGGATTCCTGGGCGGTACCGGCGAGTAGCCCCAGGTTGTGAACTATCCCACACGCTCGGTGATGGAATTCGTGGTCTTGTCTACGGTCCGTGAGGTGACTGCGCAGGTCACCACCGGTACCGCCGCGGCGGTCCGAGCGTCGCCCCGCGGCCGGGCGGCGGCGTGGCGGCACGTGGCATGCAACACAGTTTCACGGACCGGGTCAGGCGGCCGCGGCGGGGGTGGCGGGCCGGTGCAGCGCCTCGGTCGTCACGTCGGCGGCCAATTCCACCATGTCCGGCCCGTACGCCTCCGGGTTGACCACCCGCAGGACCAGCGCGAAGGTGCCGTCCTGGCCGTACTTCCGGGCGAGTTCGCGGTGGTGGGCGACGAGGTGGCGCACGCCCGCCTGGTTGGCGACGCCGGTCTGGCCGCAGACGAGGAACACCGGGCGGCCGCCCTCCGGCGTGGCGATCCGGGCGAGGAGGACGTGCGTGCGGTCGTGGTCGACGGCGAAGTCGCGCTCGCCCACCACGATGACGTTGTCGCCCTGGTCCGGGCCGGAGGCGACCAGCACGCCCGGCAGGCCCCAGGCCAGGTGGGCGGCCATCCGCTCGTTGCTGACCGGGCCGCCCAGGCACAGCTCCGTCTTGGCGCCCAGGCCCCGCTGCGCGGCGTCGTGCGCGACCAGTTCGGGCCGGGCCCCGCACTCCTCGACCAGCCCGGCCAGCCACATCAGGGCGTAGGCGTCCCGGCGGGTCACGGTGTGCGCGTGCGAGCCCGTCCCGATGCTGCGGTTGACCACGATCAGGCACTCGCTGCCGGCGGGCAGCCCGAAGAACCGCCGCACCCGCTCGATCCTGCGCCGGCGGCGCAGGGCCTGGGCGAGCCAGCCGAGGCCGGCGCTGATGGCACTGGCCACCAGGCCGAGCACCACGTTGAGCACGTTGTCGTTCATCGCCGCGTTCCCTCCCCCGGGTCGAACGCCGGTCAGCTTAGGGCCACACCGGCCCGGTGCGGCAGATCAGTTGGTCCACGGATCGGCCTGGCCGTCAGGCCCAGAGATCGACCAGCCGCACGTCGAGGCCGGCGAGCAGGCGGCGGAGCAGCGGCAGCGAGAGGCCGATGACGTTGCCCGGGTCGCCGTCGATGCCCTCGACGAACGGCGCCGAGCGGCCGTCCAGGGTGAACGCGCCGGCCACGTGCAGGGGTTCGCCGGAGGCCACGTAGGCGGCGATCTCGGCGTCGTCCGGGGTGCCGAAGCGGACGGTGGTGGACGCGGTGGCCGAGGACTGGCGGCCGGTCGCGGTGTCGATCACGCAGTGGCCGGTGCGCAGCACCCCGGCGCGGCCGCGCATCGCGTGCCAGCGGGCAGTCGCCTCGGCGGCGTCGGCGGGCTTGCCGAGAGCCTGGCCGTCCAGCTCCAGGACGGAGTCGCAGCCGATCACCAGCTCGCCGCCGGTGAGTTCGGCGGCGACGGCCTTGGCCTTGGCCTCGGCCAGCACGAGGGCGAGCTCGGCGGGGGTGGCGGCGCTGAGCGCGTCCTCGTCGACACCGCTGACCACCACGCGCGGGTCGAGGCCCGCCTGGCGCAGCAGCCCGAGGCGGGCGGGGGAGGCGGACGCGAGGACGAGGGTGCGCTGGTCGGTCATGGCCACCAGGGTAGGGGCTGGCGGTGTCCGCCGTTCAGGTGAACGGGCGGGTGAGCATGATCAGGACGGCGCCCACCAGCACCAGGGCGCCGAGCACCTTGCCGGCCCGCTGCATCCGTTCCTGCATGCGGCGCGCCTCGGGTGAGGGCTCGTCGCGGGGGTCTGACCAGAGCACCCGTCCAGGGTGCGCCGCGCCTGGCGCCCGGCGCCTGAGTATCCGTACTCAGGTTCCGGACGAACCGGTGCGCGGGCGGGCCGGTGCGCCGACGAACCGGGCGGGAAACGCCGTACGGGAGCGGGAAGTCGGACCGGCCGACTTCCCGCTCCCGTACGGGGTGGATCAGCGCGCCCAGCCGGCGGTCCGCCAGGCGTTGACGCCGGGGTGGAGCGCGGGGCGGAGCAGGCGGACGCGGTCGTTCCAGGGGGAGGCGGGGCCGACACCGGCCAGGCGCGCCGCGTCGGCGGCGGCCTGCGCGGCGGCGGCCCGCGCCTGGACCACCGCCAGGACGGTGGCAAGCTCCTCGGGGGTCGGCTGCCCGTGCAGCACGTGGATCGGGGCCATGGTTCGATTCTCTCCCGTACGGGCCTACAGGGGGATGTTGCCGTGCTTCTTGGGCGGCAGCACCTCGCGCTTGCCGCGCAGCGCCCGCAGGCCGCGGACGATGTGCCGGCGGGTCTCGCTGGGCGCGATGACCGCGTCCACGTAGCCGCGCTCGGCCGCCAGGTAGGGGTTCAGCAGGGTGTCCTCGTACGAGGCGATCAGCTCGGCGCGCTTCTCCTCGGCGGTGCCGGCGGCCTCGGCCTCGGCGATCTCGCGGCGGTGCAGGATGTTGACCGCGCCCTGCGCGCCCATCACCGCGATCTGCGCGGTCGGCCAGGCCAGGTTGAGGTCGGCGCCCAGGTGCTTGGAGCCCATGACGTCGTACGCGCCGCCGAAGGCCTTGCGGGTGATCACGGTGATCAGCGGGACGGTGGCCTCGGCGTAGGCGTAGATCAGCTTGGCGCCGCGGCGGATGATGCCGTCCCACTCCTGCTCGGTGCCGGGCAGGAAGCCGGGCACGTCGACGAAGGTCAGCACCGGGATGTTGAAGGAGTCGCAGGTGCGGATGAAGCGGGCGGCCTTCTCGCTGGCGTTGATGTCCAGGCAGCCGGCCAGGTCCATCGGCTGGCTGCCGACGATGCCGACCGAGTGGCCCTCGACCCGGCCGAAGCCGGTGATGATGTTGCCCGCGAACAGCGGCTGGGTCTCCAGGAACTCGCCGTCGTCGACGATGTGCTCGATCACCGTGCGCATGTCGTACGGCTGGTTCGCCGAGTCCGGCACGACGCTGTCGAGTTCGAGGTCTTCGTCGGTGATGTCGAGGTCGGCCTGCTCGGGGAAGGACGGCGGGTCCGAGAGGTTGTTGGAGGGCAGGTACGAGAGCAGGCTCTTGACGTACTCGATCGCCTCCTTCTCGTCCGTGGCCAGGTAGTGCGCGTTGCCGGACTTGGTGTTGTGGGTGCGCGCGCCGCCCAGCTCCTCCATGCCGACGTCCTCGCCGGTGACGGTCTTGATGACGTCCGGGCCGGTGATGAACATGTGCGAGGTCTGGTCGGCCATCACCACGAAGTCGGTGATCGCGGGGGAGTACACCGCGCCGCCCGCGCACGGGCCCATGATCAGCGAGATCTGCGGGATGACGCCGGAGGCGTGCACGTTGCGGCGGAAGATCTCGCCGTACAGGCCGAGCGAGACCACGCCCTCCTGGATGCGGGCGCCGCCGGAGTCGTTGATGCCGATGACCGGGCAGCCGGTCTTCAGCGCGAAGTCCATGACCTTGACGATCTTCTCGCCGAACACCTCGCCCAGCGAGCCGCCGAAGACGGTGAAGTCCTGGGCGAACACGGCGACCTGACGGCCGTCGACGGTGCCGTAGCCGGTCACCACGCCGTCGCCGTACGGCCGGTTCTTCTCCTGGCCGAAGTTGGTCGAGCGGTGCCGGGCGAACTCGTCGAACTCGACGAAGGAGTCCGCGTCCAGCAGCTCCACCACCCGCTCGCGGGCCGTCAGTTTGCCCTTGGCGTGCTGCTTCTCGACGGCCTTGGCGGAGCCGGAGTGCACCGCCTCGTCGAGCCTGCGGCGCAGGTCGGCGAGCTTGCCGGCGGTGGTGTGGGGGTCGTACGGCGCCTCGGTCATTCCGGTGGCTCTCCCTGATCATCGGCCGCGACCTGTACGAGTGCGCGCGGACCGGAGTGGGGCCCGCGCATGAGGGCAGGGCGGCGCTGCGAACTACCGTTGGGTAGCGTAGCCAGCGTGCGGCTCCCGGCGTAACGTCCTGCGGTTATGGCCAGCGACACAGTGTGTCCACCCGGCGTTCTGAGAGACGATAGGACGGCCTACGACCTCTAGTGTGCTGCGCATGACCGCACCCGACACCCCTCGCCGCAGCGGGCTGCGCGGCTTCGCCGCCTCCGCCTCCTCCGCCGGATCGTCGCCCTGGACGGACCTGGACCGGCCCCCGCTCGACGCGACGGCGCTGCGCCGCGACCTGGTCACCGCCGGCGGGCTGTGGACGGCCCTGGACGTCGTCGCCGAGACCGGTTCCACCAACAGCGACCTCGCCGAGCGGGCCCGGGCCGGCGCCCCGCAGGGCGCGGTGCTGGTCGCCGAGGCGCAGGTCGCCGGGCGCGGCCGGCTGGAGCGGCAGTGGACGGCCCCGGCCCGCTCCGGGCTGTTCCTGTCCGTGCTGCTGCGCCCGGAGCAGGTGCCGGTCGAGCGGTACGGCTGGCTGCCGATCCTGGTCGGGGTCTCCGTGGCGAGCACGCTGGGCCGGGTCGCCGGGATCGAGGTCGGGCTGAAGTGGCCCAACGACCTGCAGGTGGAGATCGACGGCGCGGAGCGCAAGCTCGGCGGCATCCTCACCGAGCTGGGCGGCGGCGCGGTGGTGGCCGGCCTCGGCCTGAACGTCTCGCTGCGCGCCGACGAACTGCCCGTCCCGACCGCCGGCTCGCTGGCGCTGGCCGGGGCCGCCGTCACCGACCGCTCGATCCTGCTGCGCGCCCTGCTGCGCGAGTTCGCCGAGCTGTACGGCGAGTGGACCCGGGCCGCCGGGGACCCGCACGCGAGCGAGCTGCTGCGCGCCTACGTGGACCGCTGCACCACGCTGGGCCGGCAGGTGAAGGTCCACCTGCCCGGGGACCGCGAGCTGGTCGGCGAGGCGGTCGCGATCGACGGCGACGGCCGGCTGGTGGTGCGCACCCCGGACGGCGCGCGCCGGGCGGTCGGCGCCGGGGACGTCGTGCACGTGCGCCCCGAGCCCCGCTGACGACCCGAGCCCCGCTGAGCGGTCGCCGGTGCTCCGGCCACCGGTCGTCCGGGTCGTCATGTCCGCGCTTACCTCGCCTTGACCCGGGCGGATGCCCCGGATGACGGGATTCCGTGCGAATATTCCACCTGGCAGCGGTGTGAGGCGCGCCACTGCCCGAAGGGGTGGCCAAAACGCGCCCGGACAGGCAGCGCGCCCGGACAGGCAGGACACGAGGCAAGTGCGGCGACCGCACGGGGACGGACCGGTGGCAGAGGACGGCAGCAGCGACGCGACGGCGGACGACCACGGCCAGACGGTCGCGCTCGAACTGGAACGGCTGATCCTGGACGCGCCGCGCCACTACACCCCGTACCAGGCCGCGCGCGCCGCAGACGTCCCGATGGAGCTCGCCACCCGCTTCTGGCGGGCGATGGGCTTTCCCGACATCGGCCAGTCCCGGGCGCTCACCGACGGTGACGTGATCGCGCTGCGCCGGCTCGCCGGCCTGGTGGAGTCCGGACTGCTCAGCGAGTCGATGGCGATCCAGGTGGCCCGCTCCACCGGGCAGACCACCGCGCGGCTGGCCGGCTGGCAGATGGACACCTTCCTGGAGAACCTCACCCAGTCCGTCGAGCCCGGGCTGACCCGCGCCGAGGTCGCGTACCCGCTGGTCGAGCTGCTGCTGCCGGAGCTGGAGCAGTTCCTGGTGTACGTCTGGCGGCGCCAGCTGGCCGCGGTGACCGGCCGGGTGGTGCAGGCCGCCGAGGACCACGAGATCACCAGCGGCCGGCTCGCGGTGGGCTTCGCCGACCTGGTCGGCTTCACCCGGCTGTCGCGGCGGCTGGAGGAGGAGGACCTCGGCGAGCTGGTCGAGACCTTCGAGAACACCTGCTCCGACCTGATCGCCGGCCAGGGCGGCCGGGTGATCAAGACCCTCGGCGACGAGATCCTGTTCGTCTCCGAGGACCCGGCCACCGCCGCCGAGATCGCGCTCGGCCTGATCGAGGCGCTGGCCGGGGACGACACCATCCCGGCGCTGCGGGTCGGCATGGCCTTCGGCACGGTCACCTCGCGGATGGGCGACGTCTTCGGCACCACCGTCAACCTGGCCAGCCGGCTCACCTCGATCGCGCCCAAGGACGCGGTGCTGATCGACGGCGAGTTCGCCGCCGCGCTGGAGCAGAACGGCGCCGTCGCGCCGGCCGACGCGGAGGGCCCCGGCCTGGCCGAGGCGCTGTCCGCGGCGGCCGGGATGCCGGCCTCCGGGCTGCCCGTCCCGGCGCCGGAGCCCGGGGGGCGCTTCCACCTGCAGCCGATGTGGCGCCGGCCGGTGCGCGGGCTCGGGCTGGTCGAGCCGTGGCTGCTGTCGCGGTGGCTCAAGGCGGAGTAGTCCCCACCTCGCGTGCGAGGGCGTCGGACGGCCCGGTTCGGCCACGGAGCGGAGTCGCCCGGGGGTGCCGAACGGTTGAAAGCCGTACCGATCGGTCGCGGATCCGCCGGGGCAAACGGGGCATAACCGAATGAAACCGCCATAGTCTTGGTGCAAGCGGCCGGGCTGGCCTTGGAGGGGGTCTGGCGCGACCGAGCACAGGGAGCGAGGCGAGCCGGTGAGCAGTGAGGCGATCATGACGGACCGCGACCGCGACCGCGACGGTCCCCGGCGGCCCGACCCGCTGCCCGACCTGCGGTTGCAATCCGTGGTGGAGCTGGCCCAGGACATGGCCGGCGCGCTCACCCCGCTGGAGGCCGTCCGGGCCGCCGCCGTCCGGGCCACCGAGGCGCTCGGCGCCACCATGGCGGCCGTCTCGGTGTGGGACCGCGAGTCCGGCCGGCTGCGCGTCCTGGTCAACCACGGAGAGCTCGCGCCCGGCGAGGAGGAGCTCCCCGAGGACGAGTCCTACCCCGTCGCCGACTTCCCCGAGATCGTCACGTACCTGGACGAGCGCTGGACCACCGGGCGGCTGCCGCGCGCGTGGGTGCAGACCGCCGAGAGTGTCGAACCGCACACCGGGCACGCACACCCCACCGCCGGCGCGTACTGCCAGGAACGCGCCGCCGCACTGCGCCGGCGCGGGCGCGCCTGCTGCGTGGTCGCGCCGATCGTGCTGCACGGGCAGGCCTGGGGCGAGCTGTACCTCGCCCGCTCGCTCGGGATGCCCGCGTTCACCGAGGCCGACGCCGACTACGCCACCCTGCTCGCCGCCCAGATCTCGGCCGGCCTCGCCCAGACCGAACGCCTCGCCGACCTGCGCCGGCTCGCCTTCTCCGACCCGCTCACCGGCCTCGCCAACCGGCGCGCGGTGGACGAGCGGCTGGAGAGCGCGCTGGCCGCCCACAACCGGGACGACACCGTCGTCTCCCTGGTCGTCTGCGACGTCAACGGGCTGAAGCGGGTCAACGACCAGCTCGGCCACGAGATGGGCGACCGGCTGCTCGAACGCTTCGCCCACCAGCTCTCGCTGGCCGCCGCCAAACTCCCCGGCAGCCTCGCGGCCCGGCTCGGCGGCGACGAGTTCTGCCTGCTCGTGGAGGGGCAGAAGGCGGACGAGGTGGTCGCCGTCGCCGAGGAGCTGTGCGCCCGGGCCCTGGCGCTGTCCGAGGGCGAGGGCGTCGCCTGCGGGGTCGCCTCCACCGGGGACTCGATCGGGCCGGTCACCACGCCCGACCGGCTGTTCCGGCTCGCCGACGCCGCCCAGTACCGGGCCAAGGCCGCCCGCGCCGCGCACCCCGTCGTCGCCGGGCGCAGCCACGGCCCCGGCTTCTCGCCCGACCCGACCGTGCTGCTCGCCGACGCCGCCGACCCGCACCGCCGCGCGGACGGCCGGCGGGGGCCGACCGGACGGGCCGGCGCGGGCGACCGGCGACGGTTCCGCGGCGCCGCGCACAGCGCCGACCCGGGCCAGCTGCTCACCGCCGTCCTCTCCGCGCTGGACCGGGCCGCGGCCGCCAGGGCCGTCCACCCCGCCGACACCCTCGGCAAGCTCGTGGTCGTCGCCGAGACCTCCGCCCGGCTGCTGGACGCGGTCGGCTGGTGGGTCTCGTACGTGCCGCCCGGCTCCCAGCTGATGCGCACCGCGCAGCACGCCGTCTACCGGATGACCAGCGGGCCCGGCAGCACCCGGGCCGAGACCCAGCGCGCCCAGATCGAGGCGCCGGACGCCGTCTTCGACCTGCGGCACTACCCGCTGACCCGGCGGGCGGTGCGCGGCGGGGCCTTCGCGCTGCGCGCGGGCGCGGCGGGCAACGACCCGGCGGAGGAGGCCATGCTGGTGGTCTCCGGCTACCGGGGCATGGTCGCGGCGGGCGGGCGGAACCCGGCCGGCGGCTGGCTGGTGGAGCTGTTCGCCGACGACGCGACCCTGCCGCTCGGGCAGGCGGCGAGCGCCATGCGCGCGCTGGTCGCGGTCGGGCTGGCCGGCCCGGCCTCACCGCCGGTGGTCTGACGGCGGCGGTCTGACGGCGCCGGTACGGCGGGGGTGGTACGGCGGGGGCGCGTACGCCGGCGCCGGGGCGCAGTGGGGGCCGTGCGTGCGCGGGGGCGTGCGCGCCGGGGTGGTGCGGGTCGGTCGTGGGGGGAGTGCGGTAACGATCCGGACAAGCGCGGTCGTACGCCCGGGTCCGCTTCGTACCCTGGCCGGTGCCTGCAGACCACCTGCCCTGAAGTCGGGTCAGAAAGCGCGCCCGGTGCGCCATTTGGCGTAGAAGCGCGCCCCCGGGTGGCGTACCAATGGGGTACGGGCCGACGCCGAGCCGGGAGGGCGTAATGACACTGGCGGCCGTGCACCACTGGATCGTGGTGCTCGACATCGAAGCGTTCAGCACGCGGCCGGACCCCGTCCAGCGGTCGCTGCGGGACGCGATGTACCAGGTGCTCCGGGAGGCCGTCGCGCAGGCCGGCCTGCCGGCCGACGCCGTCGCCACCGAGGACCGCGGGGACGGCGTGCTGATCCTGGTGCAGCCGCAGGTCTCGCCGGTGCTGCTGGCCGGCGCGCTGATCCGGGCGCTGGACGACTGCCTCGGCGAGAAGGCGCGGATGTTCAGCGAGGCGCACGCCCTGCGCCTGCGGGTCGCGCTGCACCAGGGGCTGGTCAGCCGGGACGCGGACGGCTGGTCCGGGGACGCGGTGAACTGGACCTTCCGGCTGGTCGACGCCGCGCCGCTGCGCGCGGTGCTGGCCCGGGCGGGGCGGGCCAACCTGGCGTTCATCGTCTCGGACGAGGTCTACCGGGGCGTCGTGCGGCACGAGTACCGCACCGTCGACCCGGCGGCGTACCTGCCGGTCGACTTCGAGGTCAAGCACGGGCTCCCCGCCCGAGGCTGGATCACCGTGCCCGGCTACCCGGCGCCGCCCGGGCTCGACGCCGGGCCGGGGCACGGCGGGTCGGACGGGCCCGCGGGCGGGCCTCCCGACGCGCCGCGGAACGGCCCCGGGGGCGACCCGCAGCCCGCCGCCCCGGCGGCGCGGGTGGTGTTCCAGATCCACGGGGACGTGCGGGGCGACGCGGTGGCCGGCGACAAGAACGTCCACCAGGCACCGAACTCCCCGGGCCGTCGATGACGACGCCCGGGGACGCGGGGCCGGCGGTAACGGGGGTTCCGCCGGCCGAGGGGGGAGCGGGCCCGGTGCCCGGCCCGGCGGCACCGCCCACCGCCGGGCCGGACGGGCCCGCCCCGGACGGCCCGCCCGCCGGCGACGGCGTCGGCGGCGGGTCGTCCGGTGACCCCGCAGGGCCGTCCGGCGACTCCGGCGGCAGGCACTCCGTCCGCGTCGGCGCGGCTCGGGACAGCACCGGGGCCGGGTTCGCCCAGGGCATGCTGCGCCACGACACCGTGCGGCACGCGCTCGCCAGCATCGACGGCGACCTGGTCGCCGGGGACAAGAACGTCTTCCTGGTCGGCGGCGGCCGGGCACCGCTGCGGCTGGTCTCCCCGCTCGTCCTGGAACGCGTGCGCCGGGCCTTCGCGGAGCCGGCCGGCTGGCCCGAGGTGCGGGCGGCGTTCGGCCGGCGCCGACTGGCGATCCTGCGCGGCCCGGCCGGCTCCGGCAAGACCACGGCCGCGCTGCGGCTGCTGCTCGGCTGCTCCGTCGACCGGACGTACCACCTGGACCGCACCACCGACCTCGGCGCGCTCACCGCGCGGCTGGAGGCCGACGCCGAGGAGGGGCCCGGCGAGCCGGTCGGCTACCTGGTGGACCAGCCGGCGGACCGAGCGACCCTGAACGGCCCGCTGGTCCAGGCGCTCGACGGCGCCCTGCACCGCGCCGGGGCCCGGCTGGTGCTGACCGTCGGCCAGGAGAGCGGGCTGGTCGACCCCGAGATCCTCGGCCACGTCATCGACCTGCCCGCCCCGCCCGAGCCCGCCGCGATCGTCCGGCGGCACCTGGACTGGCGGCTCGGCGAGGCCGTCGCCACCCTGCTGCTCAGCCGCCGGGGCGTGGCGGAGCTGGTCGACGAGCAGCTGGCCGCGGACGGCGCCTGCCGGGCGGCGGCCGAACTCGCCGCCGCGCTGGCCGACGCCGCCGAGGCCACCGGCACCGGCGCGCCCGACCTCGACCTCGTCCGCGAGAAGCTGGCCCGGCGTGGCGAGGAGGACTTCGAGATCTGGGTCGAGAACCTGGACGACCCCTTCCTGCGCTGCTACGCCGTCGCCCTGGCGGTGCTCAACGGCCTCCCGCAGGAGGACGTGGCCGCCGCCGCCCGCGGGCTGTACCGCCGGCTCGGCGTCGAGGACTACACCGTGCTGGCCACCGCGGACGGCCACCTGCCGCGGGTGCGCGAGCCGTACCGGGTGCCGCGCCGCCGGCGGCTGGCCCGGCTGCGCGCCCAGGCGGTGCCGGTGCGCCTCTTCAGCCCCTACGGGCGGGTGCCCGCAGAGGGCCTGCGGTTCAAGGATCCGGGCTACCCGCGCCGGCTGATCCAGCACGCGTGGGCCGAACTCCCGCTGCACAGCGTGCTGCTGGACTGGCTCGGCGAGCTGGTCGAGAACCCGTCCGAACACGTCCGCACGCACGCCGGGGTGGCGCTCGGGGTGCTGGCCGACCGGTCCTTCCAGTACCTGATGGACCACCTGTTCTTCCGCTGGGCCGACGACGGCGACGCGCGCCGCCGCACCGCCGTCGCGCACGCCCTGAAGGTGTGCGCCAAGAACCCCGAACTGGTCCGCAGGGTGAAGAACCTGGCGGCCGGCTGGCTCGTGGAGGCGTCCCGCCCGAACCTCCAGGCCACCGCGGCACGGGTGTACGCGGTGAGCCTCGGCGGTGCCGAGCCGCTGGTCGCGATCGACGCGCTGGCCCGGCTCTGCATGGTCGACGACGACCTCGACGTCGCCATCGCGGTCGGCGACAGCCTGAGCGACATCCTCACCGACGACGGCCGGCTCGCCGCCGTGGTGCTCGGCCGACTGCACGCCGCGCTCGCCGACCATCGGGCCCGCGCCACCGTCCTCCTGGCGTTCCTGCTGGTCAACGCCGAGTTCGTGGTCGAGACCGAGACCCTGGCCGAGCCGGCCGCGATGCCGAACTGGCCCGGCCTGCTGATCCGGGTGGACCGGGAGCCGGCGCTGCGCGCTCCGTTCGTCGCGCTCTGGCGAGCGGCGCTGAACGAGGCCGACCCCGTCCACCGCGCGGTCTGCGAGGTCGTGCTGCAGCTGTGGGCCCGGCTGACCGAGGCCGACCCGGCGCTGCGGGACGTCTTCGTCCGGATGGTCGGCGCGCTCGCGGACGGCGACCCGCGCACCGCGACCATCCTGCGCCGCCAGGCCGTCGACTGGTCCGGCCCGTACAGCATCACCCCGTTCACCCGGAGCACCGCCGCCGTCACCGCCGAACTGGACCGACAGGAGAGCGCGAGATGACCCCCACCCTGCCGCTGATCCTCAGCGAGGAGCCGGTGCCCCGGGGGCTGTCCGGCCCGGTGAAGGCACTGAAGCCGAGCGCCGCCGCCGTGTACGCCTCCTACGACGGCCAGTTGGCGTGGTTCCAGGGGCGGCCGCTCAGCTGGTCGCAGCAGTTCATGAGCAAGTACCGGACCAGGTACGAGGTCGACCTCAGCGACCACCGGCGCAAGGCGCACCTGAAGAGCTGGCCGCTGCCCTCCCAGGACCAGGCGCACTGCTTCGACGCCGTGGTGGACGTCGGCTTCCGGGTGCACGACCCGGTCGAGGTGGTGCGGCGCAACGTCACCGACGCGCTGGTCGTGGTCTACGGGCACATCGCCGCCGTGCTGCGGGTGATCGCCCGCGGCTACTCGATCCACCAGGCCGACCTCGCCGAACTGCGGATGAACCACGAGTGCGCCCGCGAGATGATGCTGCCGGAGGGCATCACCATCTACCGCTGCGTGGTCGACCTGCGCCTCGACGAGGCCGCCCGCGGCTACGTCGAGAACCTGACCAAGGCCGACCGGGACATGCAGCTGGCCATCGCGGCGCAGCGGCTCGCCGAGGGCGAGGCCCACGGCAAGCAGGTGATCGACGGGATCGAGCTGGAGGGCCGGCTCGCCCGCGAACGGCGCGAACAGGCCGTCAGGCTGGAGCTGCAGGAGGAGCGGCACCGACTGCTGGGCGACGGCGACCTCGACATCAACCGGCTGATCACGCTGTTCGTGCTGGAACACCCGGACAAGGCCGCTGAAGCCGTCGAGATGCGCACCAAGTGGGAGGCGGCGCTGATCGCGCGGCAGGAGCAGTTCGACGAACGGTCCGTCGAGGTCTTCAGGTTCATGGTCGAGAGCAAGCTGATCCAGCCGGCCGACGTCGAGGTGATCCGGCGGCAGGCGCTCGACCGGGCGCAGGGCGCGGTGCTGCCGGGCGGGCCGCATGTCGGCTGGGACCGGCCGGCCGCCTCCTCGGGACGGACCGCGCCACCGCCGCCCGTCGCCGGGCCCCTGCCGCCGGTCGCCGCGCCGCCGCCGGCCGGCGCGCACTCCCCGCTGGTGGGGACGGTGGTCACGAACGGGCCGGCCGACGCCGCGTCCGGCGGCGGCCCGGTGACCGGGGTGCTCCCGATCTACCTGCTGCTCGACGAGTCGGCGGCCGTCGCCGGCTGCCTCCCCGGCCTCAACAACGCGCTGCGCGGCCTGCACTCGGCCCTGCTCACCCCGCCGGAGTCGGCCGCCGGGCTGCGGCTCGCGGTGCTCGGCGCGGCCGGGGAGACCACGCTGCACCTGCCGCTGGCCGCGGTCGAATGGACCACCGTGATGCCGGAGTTGACGGTGCGCGCGGGTGCCCGGCACGACCTGGCCTTCGAGCGGCTGCGGGCCCTCGTCGCGCAGGACCTGGCCCGGTTGAAGGCCGAGCACCCGGTGGTCCACCGCCCGGTGCTCTTCGTGCTGTTCGGCGGGCCCTGCGAGGAGGATTCCGTCCGGTGGCGCGAGGCGCTGCGGGCGCTGACCGACCCGGTGGCCAACCCGGGCCACCCGACGGTCATCGCGGTGGGCATCGGGCGGGCCGACGAGACGGAGATCCGGACCGTCGCCCACCACCCCGAACTCGCCTTCCTCGCCGAGCCCGGGCTCGACCTGCCCACCGCCGCCGAGCGGTTCGCCTCGCTGCTGCGCGACTCCGTGCTGTACCTGGGCCGCGGCCTGGCCGGCGGCCGGCTCGACCTGTTCATCGAGTGCCCGCCCGGTCTGCGCCGGCTCGGCGGCACCCGCTGAGCCGCACCGATCCCCGACCCGAACCGAACGGGGCGCCCAGGGCGCCCGGACCCGAGAGGCAGTCCTGACCATGGCGGACAACCGCGGCAACCTGATCCCGATGTACGTGGTCGCCGACGAATCCGGATCGATGACACCCGTCCTCGGCGAACTCAATTCCGGCCTGGCCTCCCTGCACCGCGCGCTGATGGCCGAGCCGATGGCGGCGGCGAAGATCAGATTCTCCGTGCTCGGCTTCTCCAACGGGATCGAGGTGCGGATGAGCCTCGCCGACCTGCGGGAGGAGGACGAGCTGCCGGTGCTCGCCAGCTACGGCGGCGGCACCAGCTTCCGGGCGGTGTTCGACGACCTGCTCACCCGGATCCCCAGGGACGTGCGGGAGTTGAAGAAGGCCGGGTACACCGTCTACCGGCCCGCCGTGTTCTTCCTGAGCGACGGCCAGCCCAACAGCAACGAGGACTGGGTGAGCGTGCACCGCAAGCTGACCGACCGGCGGAGCCTGCCCGAGTCGCCGAACATCGCCGCCTTCGGCATCGGCGCCGCGGACGCCGCCACCATCCTGAACGTCGCCACCGACCGCAACTACGCCTTCGTCCAGATCCCCGGCGCCGACATCGGCGCGGCCATCACCAAGTTCTGCGCGGCCCTGACCACCAGCATCGTCGCCTCCGGCATGTCGCTCGCCGCGGGCAGTGCGGAGCTGGTGGTGGACCGGCCGGAGGGCTTCCGCATGGCGATCGACGTGGTGTGACGGTGAGCCCGGAGCATCGCGCGGGCGGGCCGGACCGCCGGGGCGCGCCGTCACTGCCGTCCGTACCGCCGCCCCCGGCGGGCGGGCCGGACGCGTCCGGCTTCCTGCCCGTCCCCGTCCGGACGGTCCACCCGCCGGGAGGCGTCCGGCCGGGCGGCGATCCGGGGCGGGTGGCGCCCCGGACGTCCTGGGGGCCGATCGAACTCGACCGTCCGGTGGACCGGTTCGAGCCCCGGCCGCCGTCCGGCTCCTCGTACCGGCCGGACACCGTCTTCGACGGCTGGTCCAGCGAGCACCTGCGGGTCCGGCTGGCCTCCGTCCGCGGGTACGGGCACCGGGCCAACGGACGGCTCCGGGAGGACGACGTCGCGATCGCGCTGCACGACTCCGGGGTGCTGGTGTTCGCCGTCGCGGACGGCGTCTCCGGCGCCGAGCAGTCGCACCTGGGCGCCACCCTGGCCTGCCGCACGGCGGTGGACACCGTCACCCGGCAGTTGGACGGCGGCCGCCGCCCCGAGCAGCTGGACTGGGCGACGGTGCTGCACCACGCCGCCTACCAGCTGGTCGCGCAGACGACGAAGATCCTCGAACTGCCGCGGGACGACACGGAGGCCGCCCAGCGGCTGATGGCCACCACCCTGGTGACGGGCGTGGCGGCGCCGATCACCCTCGGGCTGGACGTCCACCTGGTCTGCGTCGGGGACTCCGGGGCCTGGGTGCTGTCGCAGGGCGGCCGGTTCCTGCGGATGACCCCGGCCCGGCGCGGCGGCGGCCGCGGGGTGGCCTCCTCGGCGGTGACGGCCCTGCCCTGCAAGGTCCTCGACCCGCGCGTGCACCGCACCACGGTGCTCGGCGCCGACCGGCTGCTGGTCGGCACGGACGGCTTCGGCGACCCGCTGGGCGACGGCACCGGCCCGGTCGGCCGGCTCTTCGCCGAACACCTGGCGCCCACGCTGGAACCGCGCGGGCTCGCCCACCTGCTGGACTTCTCCCGGGAGACCTTCGACGACGACCGCACCCTGCTCGTGGTGTGGCCCGCCTCGGCCGTGGAGGCGGCGCCGTGACCGGGATCCGGATGGAGAAGCTGACCAGGGGCGACAAGCTCGGCCAGGGCGGCCAGGGCACCGTATGGGACCTGCCCGGGCGGCTGATCAACGGCGAGTGGCCGATGGCGTACAAGGAGTACTCCACCGCCAGCCGGGGCGAGTTGGACGGCCCGGCGCTGGACGCGATGGTCGAGTTCGTGCCCGGGCTGGCCGACGCCGCCGGGCGCTGGCTGTGCGAGCGGCTGGCCTGGCCGGCCGCCGTGGTACTGGACGACCGGGGCCGCTGCGGCATCCTGATGCGCCTCGTCCCGGACGACTTCTTCATCAGCTCGCCGCAGACCGGCCGCCACCTCGCCGGCTTCCAGTTCCTGCTGAACAACGAGGGCTACCTGAACCGGGTGGGGATCGCGATCAGCGACGAGCAGCGGCTCCAACTGCTGCTCGACCTCTCCCGGACGCTGGCCGGCCTGCACCGGCTCGGCGTCGTGGTGGGCGACCTCTCGCCGAAGAACGTGCTGTTCCGGCTCGGCCCGGAGCCCGGCTGCTTCCTGATCGACTGCGACGCGATGCGGGTGAACGGCCGGGACGCGCTCAAGCAGACGGAGACCCCGGACTGGAGCCTGCCCGCGGGCGAACCGCTGGCCACCGAGCGCGGGGACGCGTACAAGTTCGGCCTGCTGGTGGTCCGGCTGCTCGCCGGGGAGCAGGACAGCCGGGACACCCGGGTGGCCGCGATGATCTCGGCGGACCTCGGCCGGCTCGCCGCCGCCGCGCTCGCGAAGGAGCCCGGTGGGCGGCCCGAACTCGCGGCGTGGGAAGGGCCGTTGTTGCGGGCCATCACGGAGCTGCGGACGCCTCCGAGCGGGGTGGGCGGGCCGTCCTCGCCCTCCTCGCCCTCCGCGCCGTCCGGGCCGTCCGGGCCGTCCGGGCCGCACGCGACGGCCGGCGGCGCCGCCGGCCCGCCCGCCGCCGCCCCGCCGGGGCCGGGCAAGGTGCTGGCCGGGCTGTTGCTGGCCGTCGTGCTCGTCTGGGGCGGCGTCCAGGGCGTCTCGGCGCTGAAGGACCATGCCGACGGCGCCCGCTCGAACCCGTCGACCTCGGCGCCCCACTCCACGCCGTACCGGCCTCCGACCGGTGGCTACGGCACCGTCGGCGGCACCACCGGCGGCACCACCGGCGGCACCACCGGCGGCGGTACGACGGGCGGCGGCGTCGCCCCGCCCGACCCCGGGGCCCAGGCGAGGGCCGTCGACGCCCTGCTGAACAGCAGCACCAGCAGCCGGGCGGCCGTCATCGCCGCGGTCGCCGACGTCGGCTCGTGCGGGAACGTCGGGTACGACGCCGTCGTGCTCCGCGGGGCGGCGGGCGACCGGAACGCCCTGGTCACCCGCCTGCAGAACCTCGACACCTCGGCCCTGCCGGCGGTGCTGTCCGCCCAGCTGCAGCAGGGCTGGAAGTCCTCGGCGCTGGCCGACCAGGCGTTCGCCCGCTGGGCGAACTCGCAGGCCGGATGCGTCAAGGACGCGGACACCACCACCTCGGACTACGCCGAGGCGAAGCGCCAGAGCGGGGCGGCCACCGCCGCCAAGCAGGCCTTCGTCGACGCCTGGAACCCGATCGCGGCCCGCTACGGGCTGGCGCAGCGCGCGGAGGACGGCCTCTGACGCCCTACGGCACCCGCTCGCCGCGGACCAGCCGTGCCAGCGCCTCCGGCCGGTGCAGTTCGATCGCCAGGCGCCCGGTGCGCAGCCAGCCCGCCTCCCGCCACTCCTCCAGCAGCCGGTTGACGGTCCGCCGGGAGCTGAGCACGAGCCCGGCGAGGTCGTCCTGGGAGAGCGGCAGCGCGATCCGCACCTCGCCGGTGGGTGCCCGGGTGCCGTAGCGGTCGGCGAGCTCCAGCAGCAGTGCGGCCAGCCGGGGGCGGGCGACCGCCGAGCCGGTGGCCGCGCGCTGCTGGTCGGCCTCCCGCAGCCGGCCGGAGAGGACCTGCTGGAGGGCGTGCGCGACGGCCGGGTCGGCCTGCTTGAGGGCGCCGAACCGGCTGAGCGGGATGTGCAGCGCGGTGACGTCGGTGAGGGCGTGCAGGGTGGCCGAGCGGGAGCCGCCGTCGAGGCCGGCCTGTTCGCCGAGCAGGTCGCCGGGCCCCCGGATGGCGAGGATCGCGCGGTAGCCGCCGCCGGACTCCACCAGGACCTTGACGCAGCCGCGCTCGATCACCAGCAGGTGGTCGGAGCGTTCGTGCTGCTGGAGCAGCGCGGCGCCCGCCGGGTAGTCGACCGGGCGGGCGGACGCGCGCAGCCGTTCCCGGGCCCCGGCGTCGAGCAGCCGCCAGAACGGCGGGCGGCCGTGCGGGGCCCGTCCGGCGGGGGTCATCCCAGCAGTCCGGCCAGGGCGACCAGGCCGCAGCCCACCACGGCGAGCAGCAGGGACTGCCGTACCCGGCGGTCCTTGACCCAGATGATCCGGCTCATCTCGACGAGTTGCCGGGTGAGTACGGGCAGCGGGTCGGTGTCCCGCAGTTCGGTGGCGAGCCGGTCGGGCGTCCAGTGCCGGAGCTGGCCGTAGTAGACGAAGTTCGGCGGGTCGCTGGGCTGTTTGCCCTCGCCGCGCGGCACGACGACCGAGACGGCGGCGACGGCGGCCAGGGCGAGGACGGCGACGCCCAGCCAGAAGAGGGTCGCGGCGAGCGCGCCGGAGGTGCGGCCGAGGGTGGTGCCGGTGCCGGACAGGGCGACGATGGCGCCCAGCGCGGCGGATTCGATGGTGAGCGCGAAGGAGGCCTTGGCATCGACTCTGCCGGTCACCTCGGTCAGCGAACCGTGGATCTGCCAGGCGGTCTTGACCGCTTCTTCGTTCGACACGGGCCCCCCGGACGACCGTTCCGTTGGTTCCCCCGGGTCTGCCGGGATCGGCACCCGGGCCCCACCGCTCCAGGATAGCCCCGGGCGGCCCGCCTGGCACCGGTCTCGCCGGGGTCGGGAGGTGAACTTCCCGCGTCGCCCGGGACGTTGGGCGTCAGCTGCCCGAACGGTCGTTCGCGGGCGGCGGGTTGAGGGCGCGCAGGGCGGCGTCGACCAGGCGGTCCGCGTGGTCGTGGCTGAGCGGGCCGAGCTGGTGCAGCCAGCGGTAGTGGAGGGGGCCGTAGAGGAGTTCGACGGCGAGGTCGAGATCGGTGTCGGGGGCGATCTGGCCGGCGTCGCGGGCGCTGCGGAGGCGGTCGCGGGTGACGGCGAGCAGCGGGTCGAGCAGTCGGGTCCGGTACTCGGCGCGCAGGGCCGGGTCGTTGAGGATCTCGGCGGTGATCGCGCGGTAGGTGAGGTCGGCGGCCGGGTCGGCGAGTTCGTCGCTGGTGGGACGCAGGACCGTGCGCAGGTCGGCGGCGAGGTCGCCGGTGTCGGGGAGGGCGAGGCCGCCCCCGCTCTCGTTGACGGCGAGGAAGGCGTCGAAGACGACGGCGCCCTTGGAGGGCCACCACCGGTAGATGGTCTGCTTGCCGACGCCGGCCCGGGCGGCGATCGCCTCGATGGTGAGCTTGCCGTAGCCGAGTTCGCCGACGAGTTCGGTGGCGGCGGCGAGGACAGCGGCGCGGGCGCGTTCGCTGCGGCGGGCGGGGTCGGGGGCGGGTCTGGTGGCCATGGGGAAAAGTCTATGCGGATCGGTGAGACGAGACGTATCGTATCGTCGTGACTCGGCGAGACGGTACGTCTCGTCTCATCCACTCTCCCCGGAGGTGCCCGTGAACCGCCCCGCACACGTCCTGATGGTCTCCGTCCCGGCCCACGGGCACGTCAACCCCGGCCTCGCCGTGATCACCGAGCTGGTCGCCCGCGGCCACCGGGTCAGCTACGTCAACGACCCGTCCTTCCGCGCGATCGTCGAGTCCACCGGCGCGACCTTCGTCCCGTACCCGACCAGGCTGCCGCTCGCCGACGACCCGGCCGGCTGGCCGGAGGACCCGGTGGCGATCCAGGACGTGTTCCTGGACGACGCGCTGTCGATGTGGCCCGCCCTGCTGGCGGCCTTCGAGGACGACCGGCCCGACCTGGTGCTCTACGACATCGCGGGCTTCGCCGGGCGGGCGTTCGGCGAGCGGCTGGGGGTGCCGGTGGTGCAGCTGTCCTCCAGCATCGTCGGCTGGGAGGGCATCGAGGAGGACATGGCTGCGGTCTTCGAGGCGATCCGCACCGGCCCCGGCGGCCCCGAGCACTACCGCCGGTTCGCCGACTGGCTGGCCGCGGCCGGCGCGGTGGAGCGCGGCGTGGAGGCCTTCAAGAACCGCCCCGCCCGGTGCGTCGCGCTCGTCCCGCGCGCGCTGCAGCCGAACGCCGACCGGGTCGACGGGCGGCGCGTCAGCTTCGTCGGGCCCTGCTTCGGCGACCGCGCCCACCAGGGGCGGTGGGAGCGCCCGGCGGGCGCCGAGAAGGTGCTGCTGGTCTCGCTGGGCTCGGCCTTCACCCACCGGCCCGCGTTCTACCGGGCCTGCGTGCGGGCCTTCGGCGACCTGCCGGGCTGGCACGTCGTGCTCCAGATCGGCAGGCACACCGACCCGGCCGAGCTCGGCGAGGTGCCGGCGAGCGTCGAGGTGCACCGCTGGGTGCCGCAGCTGTCGGTGCTCGCCCAGGCGGACGCCTTCGTCACCCACGCGGGTATGGGCGGCTCCAGCGAGGGGCTGTTCCACGCCGTGCCGATGATCGCGGTGCCGCAGGCCGCCGACCAGTTCGCCAACGCGGACGCCCTGGTGGGCCTCGGCGTCGCCCGCCGGCTGGACACCGGGCAGGCCACGGCGGAGGCGCTGCGGGCGGCCCTGCTGGAGCTGGTCGGGGATCCGGCGGTGGCCGAACGGCTGGCGGCGCTGTCCGCCGCGGGCCGGGCCGAGGGCGGCACCGTCCGGGCGGCGGACCTGATCGAGGCCGAGCTGGAGGGGTGAGCCGACGGCGCCCGGGGAAGGGGCGGCGGCGGGGTCGGGGGGTGCGGGCCGGATCCGGGCGGCGGAGAATCCGAATGACGAACAGCTGTTGTCATATCTTCATTCACCTGATGTGATGATGCATATGGATATGCACAGTGCTGTGGCCCCCGACGCTCCGCTGGTCCTGGTCGGCAAGGCCGACGTAGTTGCGGAGGACGTGCTGGCCGTCGCCCGGGGCAACGCCCGGGTCGAGATCGGTCCCGACGCGCTCGCCGAGATGGCGGCCGCCCGCGCGCGGATCGACGCCCTCGCGGCCGAGCCGCGCCCCGTCTACGGCGTCTCCACCGGCTTCGGCGCGCTCGCCGTCCGGCACATCAGCCCCGAGCTGCGCGCCCAGCTGCAGCGCTCGCTGGTGCGCTCGCACGCGGCCGGGATGGGCCCGGCGGTCGAGCGCGAGGTCGTCCGCGCGCTCATGTTCCTGCGGATGAAGACGCTCGCCTCCGGCCGCACCGGCGTCCGCCCGCTGGTCGCCCAGACCATGGCCGCCCTGCTCAACGCGGGCATCACCCCGGTGGTCCGCGAGTTCGGCTCGCTCGGCTGCTCCGGCGACCTCGCGCCGCTGTCGCACTGCGCGCTCGTCCTGATGGGCGAGGGCACCGCCACCGGCCCGGACGGCGAGGAGAAGCCGGTCGCCGAGCTGCTCGCCGCCGCCGGGATCGAGCCGGTCGAGCTGCTGGAGAAGGAGGGCCTGGCCCTCATCAACGGCACCGACGGCATGCTCGGCATGCTGGTGATGGCCATCGCCGACCTGCAGCGGCTGTTCACCACCGCCGACATCACCGCCGCGATGAGCCTGGAGGCGCTGCTCGGCACCGACAAGGTGCTCGCCCCCGAGCTGCACGCCCCGATCCGCCCGCACCCGGGCCAGGCGCTCAGCGCCGCCAACATGCTGGCCGTGCTCAAGGGCTCCGGCCTCACCGGCCACCACCAGGACGACGCGCCGCGGGTCCAGGACGCGTACTCGATCCGCTGCGCCCCGCAGGTGGCCGGCGCCGGCCGCGACACCCTGGCGCACGCCCAGCTGGTCGCCTCGCGCGAGCTGGCCGCCTCGGTGGACAACCCGGTGGTGCTGCCGGACGGCCGGGTGGAGTCCAACGGCAACTTCCACGGCGCCCCGGTCGCGTACGTGCTGGACTTCCTCGCCATCGCCGCCGCCGACCTCGGCTCGATCTCCGAGCGCCGCACCGACCGGCTGCTCGACAAGGCCCGCTCGCACGGCCTGCCGGCCTTCCTGGCCGACGACCCGGGCGTGGACTCCGGCCTGATGATCGCCCAGTACACCCAGGCCGCGCTGGTCAGCGAGAACAAGCGGCTCGCCGTCCCGGCCTCGGTCGACTCGATCCCCTCCTCCGCGATGCAGGAGGACCACGTGTCGATGGGCTGGTCGGCGGCCCGCAAGCTGCGCCAGGCGGTCGACAACCTGGCCCGCATCCTCGCCGTCGAACTCACCGCCTCGGCCCGCGCGCTGGAGATCCGCCAGCAGGCGGACGGCACCGGCCGGTCGGCCCCGGCGACGGCGGCCGCCGTCGCCGCCGCCCGGGAGGCGGGGGTCGGCGGCGCCGGTCGCGACCGCTTCCTCTCGCCGGACCTGGAGGCCGCCGCGGCGCTGGTCGCCTCCGGCGGGCTGGTGCGCGCCGTGGAGCGGGTCACCGGGCCGCTGGCCTGAGGCCATCGACCCGCGGAGCGGCCGGGGCTCAGTCCCAGTCGCTCCGCGGCCGGCGCTCCGCGCGGTTCAGCCGGTTGCCCAGCGCGGCCGCGAAGTTGACCCCGACGATGCCCGCCCAGCAGACCAGCAGGCCCGCGAAGCCGCCGCTCTCGGGGCTGCCCGCGATCGCGCTCAGCGGGATGCCGAGGCCCAGCGAGACCACCGCGAGCCGGTTCCCGGACCGGCCCTGGCCCCAGCCGCCGCGGCGCGGGCGGTGCCGGTCCCGGTAGCCGGGCCCGTAGTCGTCGCGGCCGTCCAGGCGGTCGGCCACCGAGCGCTCGACCCGGGCGTCCAGCCGGGAGTCGAGGCGCTTCATGAAGGAATCGACCAGCTCGTCCTCGTACTCCTTGCCCAGCTCCTTCCGGGCCTGGAGGGTGGCGTCGAGGTCGCGCCGCAGTTCGTCCTGGCGAGTGTCCATGGCCACCAGCCTGGCGCCGCCGCCGGGCCCGGTCCATCCGTTCGCGGGGGGAATCCGGGCAGGCTCAGGGAGAAATCAGGGTCACCCCGAGAGGCGGTGCGGGTGCGCGGGGGCGTGTACGGTCCGGTCCTCGGGGCGTCCCGCCGGACGTCCCGTCGCACGAGACGTTTTTGCCACCGGGGACGTGCTGCTGCACAGTCGTCGTCCGAACCGCTGCATCCGGAGGTACCGCTGATGACCGCCACCGACGAGGCCGGCACCGTCGGGCCCTCCGCCCGGCTGCTCCAGCTCTTCGAGGGCCGTCGGCTGACGCCGACCCAGCGCCGGATCGCCCACTCGCTGGTCCGGCACGCCACCGAGGCGCCGTTCCTGTCCAGCGTCGAGGTCGCCGAGCTCGCCGGGGTGAGCCAGCCGTCCGTCACCCGCTTCGCGGTCGCGCTCGGGTACGACGGCTACCCGGCGCTGCGCCGGCAGCTGCGCGAACTCGGCGCGGGCGAGCCGGCCGCGGCGGAGACCCCGGTCGACGCGGTGCGCAACGAGCACCAGCAGGCCGTGCTCGCCGAGATCGAGCACCTGCGCCACCTCGCCGAGCTCCTCGCCGACCCCGAGCCGATCATCCGGGCCGCCCGGCTGCTGGCCGCCTCCCGCCCGCTGCCCGTGCTCGGCCTGCGGGCCGCCTCGGCGCAGGCGCGCGGCTTCGCGTACTTCGCCGCCAAGGTGCACCCCGACATCCGGCTGCTCGACGAGGGCGGCAGCATGCTCGCCGACCGGCTGGAACAGGCCGCCGCGGCCGGGGCGAGCGCGCTGCTCTGCTTCGCGCTGCCGCGCTACCCGCGGGAGTTGATGGACGCGCTGGCGGTGGCCCGCGAGTGCGGGCTGACCGTGCTGACCGTGGCCGACAGCGTCTTCTCACCGGTCGCCAAGCTCTCCGACCTGATGCTGCCGGCCGCCGTGGGCACCGGCCTGGTCTTCGACACCGCCTGCGCGCCGATGATGCTCGGCCGGGTGCTGCTGCAGACCATGTGCGACGAACTCCCGGGGGCCGAGGCCCGGTTGGAGGCGATCGAGCAGTCGGCGGCGGCGCGCGGGCTCTTCCTGGAGTGAGCACGGCCCGAAGTGAACGGGGGCCGGAGTGAACAAGGACGGGGTTAAACGCAGTTCACGGCGGTTCGGCCGGGAATAGCCGTCCCGCGCGCCGGGCATCCCCTACTGCAGGGGGTGCCGCCCATGCGCGTGATCCACGAGATGAAGTTCGTCGCCCGTCTGGCCTCGGGTGTCGACGAATGGTCCTGCCCCACCTGCGGACGCCGCGTCACCCTGCGGCGCCTGCCCGAGCCCGAACTGATCGTCCTCGACCCGGGCGACGAGTCCGCCGTGCACGTCGGCGTGATCGAGCCCGATTCCCGTGCCGCCGCGGCCGCCGAGAGGTACGGCCTCGGCCCCGTCCAGAACATTCCCCGCCCGCCGTCCCCGCCCGCTCCGGACGCCGCCGACCGCCGGTGGCTCGCCGAGATCGGCATCGACTGGGACGGCGACGCCGCCGCCTGAGCGACGTCGCGGGCGCGTTCCGGGTCCGTTTCGGCCCGTTCCGGTTCCTGGGGCCCCTCCGCCGGGAGGGCCAGGCCGGGCGGGCGCTCCGGCGTGCCTGGGCGCGGGTTCCGGCCATCGCTGATCCGATGGATTCCAGGTCTGGTCGAGGGCTGAATGTTTGGATATATTCAGCCGAACCGAGCTTGAATGAATCCATCCGCAAGGAGGCCGGGACATGGCGCAGCAGACGAGCGGTCCGCGAGAGGTACGGGCGGCCCGCGGGACTGGGCTCACGACGCAGGGCTGGCAGCAGGAGGCCGCCCTGCGGATGCTGATGAACAACCTCGACCCCGAGGTGGCCGAGCACCCGTCGAAGCTGGTCGTCTACGGCGGCACCGGCAAGGCGGCCCGCGACTGGCGCTCCTTCGACGCCATGGTGAAGACCCTGCAGGGCCTGAAGCAGGACGAGACCATGCTGGTCCAGTCCGGCCGCCCGGTCGGCGTCATGCAGACCCACGAGTGGGCGCCGCGCGTGCTGATCGCCAACTCCAACCTGGTCGGCGACTGGGCCAACTGGGAGGAGTTCCGCCGCCTGGAGAGCCTCGGGCTCACCATGTACGGCCAGATGACCGCCGGCTCCTGGATCTACATCGGCACCCAGGGCATCCTCCAGGGCACCTACGAGACCTTCGCGGCCGTCGCCAACAAGCACGCTTCTAAATGGAACAGCAACGGCACGCTGGAGGGCACCATCACCCTCACCGCCGGCCTCGGCGGGATGGGCGGCGCCCAGCCGCTGGCCGTCACCATGAACGGCGGCGTGGCGATCTGTATCGACTGCGACCCGTCCCGGATCGCCCGCCGGATCGAGCACCGCTACCTGGACGTCGAGGCCAAGGACCTCAGCCACGCGCTGGAGCTCGCCACCGCCGCCCGCGACAAGAAGCAGCCGCTCTCCATCGGCGTGCTGGGCAACGCCGCCGAGCTGGTCCCGCAGCTGCTCGCGATGGACGCGCCGATCGACATCGTCACCGACCAGACCAGCGCCCACGACCCGCTGGCCTACCTGCCGGTCGGCGTCGCCTTCGACGACATGGCGACCTACGCCGCCGAGAAGCCCGCCGAGTTCACCGAGCGCTCGCGCGAGTCGATGGCCAGGCACGTCGAGGCCATGGTCGGCTTCCAGGACCGCGGCGCCGAGGTCTTCGACTACGGCAACTCGATCCGCGGCGAGGCCCAGCTGGCCGGCTACGACCGCGCCTTCGCCTTCCCCGGCTTCGTCCCCGCCTACATCCGCCCGCTGTTCTGCGAGGGCAAGGGCCCGTTCCGCTGGGCCGCGCTGTCCGGCGACCCGCAGGACATCCACAAGACCGACAAGGCCGTCCTCGACCTCTTCCCGGAGAACGAGTCGCTGGCCCGCTGGATCAAGATGGCCCAGGAGAAGGTGCACTTCCAGGGCCTGCCCGCGCGGATCTGCTGGCTCGGCTACGGCGAGCGCGACAAGGCCGGCGAGCGCTTCAACGACATGGTCGCCTCCGGCGAGCTGTCCGCCCCGATCGTGATCGGCCGCGACCACCTGGACTGCGGTTCGGTCGCCTCCCCGTACCGCGAGACCGAGGCGATGCTGGACGGCTCGGACGCGATCGCCGACTGGCCGCTGCTCAACGCCATGGTCAACGTCGCCTCCGGCGCCTCCTGGGTGTCCATCCACCACGGCGGCGGCGTCGGCATCGGCCGCTCGATCCACGCCGGCCAGGTCACCGTCGCGGACGGCACCGCGCTGGCCGGGGAGAAGATCCGCCGGGTGCTCACCAACGACCCGGGCATGGGCGTCATCCGGCACGTGGACGCCGGCTACGACCGCGCCACCGAGGTCGCCGGCGAGCGCGGCGTGCGCGTGCCGATGGGTGAGCTGTGACGGTTTCTTCGTTCGAAGAGATGTGGGCGGAGCTGCTCCCCGTGGGCCGCTCCGCCTCCTCCGGCGGCTACCGCCGCTTCGCCTGGAACTCCGCCGACGCCGAGTGCCGCGCCTGGTTCGAGCAGCAGGCCCGCGACCGCGGCCTGGCGTACGAGCTGGACCGCAACGGCAACCAGTGGGCCTGGCTGGGCGACCCGAACGCCGGCGGCGCCGTGGTCACCGGCTCGCACCTGGACTCCGTCCCGGACGGCGGCGCCTTCGACGGCCCGCTCGGCGTGGTCTCCTCCTTCGCCGCGCTGGACGAACTGCGGGGCCGGGGCGCCGAGTTCAGCCGGCCGCTGGCGATCGTCAACTTCGGTGACGAGGAGGGCGCCCGGTTCGGCGTGGCCTGCATCGGCTCCCGGCTCAGTGCCGGGGTGCTCTCCCGCGAGGAGGCGTACGAGCTGCGCGACGCGGACGGCCTGCGGCTGCCCGACGCGATGGAGCGGGCCGGCTACGACCCGACCGCGATCGGCGCGGACGGCGACCGGCTGGCCCGGATCGGCGCCTTCGTCGAACTCCACGTCGAGCAGGGCCGCTACCTCACCGAGGAGCGGCCGGTCGGCGTGGCCAGCGCGATCTGGCCGCACGGCCGCTGGCGGTTCGACTTCCACGGCGAGGCCAACCACGCCGGCACCACCCGGATCGAGGACCGCCGGGACCCGATGCTGACCTACGCCAACACCGTGCTCGCCGCCCGCAAGAAGGCCAGGCAGGCGGGCGCGCTGGCCACCTTCGGCAAGGTCGCGGTCGAGCCGAACGGCACCAACGCGATCGCCTCGCTGGTGCGCGGCTGGCTGGACTCCCGGGCGGCCGACGAGCGCACCCTCACCGCGCTGGTCGCCGAGATCGAGCAGGCCGCCGCCGAGCGCGGCGGGCGCGACGGCGTCCGGGTCGAGCTGACCCGCGAGTCCTACACCCCGGTGGTGGACTTCGACGGGCCGCTGCGCGACCGGCTGGCGAAGCTGCTGGACGCGCCGGTGCTGCCCACCGGCGCGGGACACGACGCGGGCATCCTGGCATCGGCCGTGCCGACCGCGATGCTGTTCGTGCGCAACCCCACCGGCGTCTCGCACTCCCCGGCGGAGCACGCCGAACGGGCGGACTGCCTGGCCGGGGTGAGCGCCCTCGCCGACGTACTGGAGGACCTGGCGTGTCAGTGACCCCATCGACGCCGGTCGTCGAGCCGGTGACCTACTGGGCGCAGTACGCCTGGCTGCCGCACCCCAACGGGCCGGCCGTCGAGCGCGACGTGCTGATCGCCACCGGCCCGGGCGGCCGGATCGCCGCCGTCACACCGGACAGCGGGCCCTGCCCGCCCCGGGCCGTCCGGCTGGACGGGCTGGCGGTGCCGGGCCAGGCGAACGCCCACTCGCACGCCTTCCACCGGGCGCTGCGCGGCCACGTCCAGGTCGGCTCCGGCACCTTCTGGACCTGGCGCGACACCATGTACCGCTTCGCCGGCGCGCTCGACCCGGACACGTACCTGGAGCTCGCCACCGCGGTCTACGCCGAGATGGCGCTGGCCGGGATCACCGCGGTCGGCGAGTTCCACTACCTGCACCACGCGCCCGGCGGCGCCCGCTACACCGACCCGAACGCGATGGGCGAGGCGCTGATCGAGGCCGCCGCCCGGGCCGGCATCCGGATCACCCTGCTGGACACCTGCTACCTCTCCTCCGGCTTCGGCGCCGAGCCGACCAAGCCGCAGCAGCGGTTCAGCGACGGCGACGCCGAGGCCTGGGCGGTGCGGGCGGAGGCGCTCAAGCCGCGCGAGCACGCCCGGATCGGCGCCGCGATCCACTCCGTCCGGGCCGTCCCGGCCGAGCAGCTGGGCACCGTCGCGCACTGGGCGGCGATGCGCAGGGCGCCGCTGCACGTCCACCTGTCCGAGCAGACCGCCGAGAACGACGCCTGCCTCGCCGCGCACGGCGTCACCCCGACCCGGCTGCTCGCCGACCACGGCGCGCTCGGCCCGCGAACCTCGGCCGTGCACGCCACCCACCTCACCGACGAGGACGTCCGGCTGCTCGCCGACAGCTCCACGACGATCTGCATGTGCCCCACCACCGAGCGGGACCTCGCGGACGGCATCGGCCCGGCCCGGGCGCTCGCCTCGGCGGGCTGCCCGGTCACCCTGGGCAGCGACAGCCACGCCGTGATCGACCCGTTCGAGGAGGCGCGGGCGCTGGAACTGGACGAGCGGCTGCGCACCCGTACGCGCGGGCACTGGACGGCGAACGCGCTGCTGCGGGCGGGCACCGAGGACGGGCACGCCTCGCTCGGCTGGCCCGAGGCCGGGCGGATCGAGGCCGGGGCGCTCGCCGACTTCACGGTGATCGCGCTGGACTCCGTCCGCACCGCCGGCCCGCCGCCGCGGCTCGGCGCGGAGATCGCGGTCTTCGCGGCCTCGGCGGCGGATGTGCGGCACGTGGTGGTCGGCGGCCGGCAGATCGTTCGGGACGGCGTGCACCGGCTGGTGGCGGACGTGCCCGGCGCGCTGCGGACCGCGATCGGCGCGCTGAGCGGCTGACGTTTCTTAACTCCCCTAGGAAGGCGCTGTCTTGAGCACCAAGACCACCGTGATCACGGGCATCGGCAGCCTGGTCACCAACGATCCCGGGCTCGGCACCGGGCCGCTCGGTCTGCTGAGCGATGCGGCCGTGGTGGTCGAGGGCGACCGCATCGCCTGGGTCGGTCCGTCGTCCGCCGCTCCGGCTGGGGACGAGCGGTTCGACGCCGAGGGGCGGGCGCTGCTGCCCGGCTTCGTCGACTCCCATGCCCACCTGGTGTTCGCGGGTGACCGTACTGCCGAGTTCAACGCCCGGATGTCCGGGCAGGCGTACTCGGCGGGCGGCATCCGCACAACGGTGGCGGCCACCCGGGCGGCGAGCGACGCCGAACTGGACGCCAACCTGTCGCGATTCGTCGCCGAGGCGCTACGGCAGGGCACCACCACCATCGAGTGCAAGTCCGGCTACGGGCTGACGGTCGAGGACGAGGCGCGGGCGCTGCGCATCGCCGCGCAGCACACCCCGGAAACCACCTACCTGGGCGCGCACGTGGTCGCTCCCGAGTACGCCGAGGACCCGGCGGGCTACGTGGATCTCGTCACCGGCGAGATGCTCGACGCCTGTGCGCCGCACGCCCGTTGGGTGGACGTGTTCTGCGAGAAGGGCGCCTTCGACGGCGACCAGGCCCGCGCGATCCTTACGGCCGGCATCGAGCGCGGCCTCACGCCGAGGGTGCACGCCAACCAACTCACGTACGGCCCGGGCGTACAGCTCGCGGTGGAACTTGGCGCGGCCTCGGCCGACCACTGCACTCACCTCACCGACGAGGACGTGGCGGCGCTGGCCGGCTCGGGCACGGTCGCGACCCTGCTGCCGGGCGCGGAGTTTTCGACCCGGGCCGAGTACCCGAGCGGGCGGCGGCTGCTGGACGCGGGCGCGACGGTGGCGTTGTCAACGGACTGCAACCCCGGCTCCAGCTTCACCAGCTCGATGGCGTTCTGCATCGCGGTGGCGGTGCGGGAGATGGGCATGACCCCGGACGAGGCGGTCTGGGCCGCGACTGCGGGCGGCGCCCACGCGCTGCGCCGCAGTGACGTGGGGACGGTCGCGGTCGGCTCGCGGGCGGACCTTCTGCTGCTGGACGCGCCCTCGCACGTGCACCTGGCCTACCGCCCGGGCGTGCCACTGACGGCTGGGGTCTGGCGGTCGGGCGTGCGGGAGGTCTGAGCCCCTGATCCCTTCACGTCGCCCCGTCGAGCCGGCGCTCGACGGGGCGACGTGCTGGGGCGCGGTCGCCGGAATGGCCAGCACGCCCCGATGCCAAGATCTCCCACAGCCGTCAGGGCAGACGGTAGGCGCAGACAAGCAGGGTGTCGGCAGCGCGTGCACTCGGTGCGGTGGGAGGGAGCCGGTCGACACTGATCTTCGTGAACCCCGCTTCGCCCAACAGCTTCGTCCAGACGTGCTCCTGGAGAACCCAGCGGCGCATGGTTGCCGGAGCGCCGTCCGGTGTGTGGGCCGGGATGTCGGCGTGCTGCACGTCCGGTTCGGCGGGCGCACCGCCGATGTAGTGGCCCAGGGTGGAGGCGATGAACAGCCCGCCGGGACGCAGAGCGTGGGCAGCGGCCGGGAGCAGCCGGCGGGGGTCGGCGAAATCGAGCCCGCCGAACACTGAGTAGACGACGTCGTACCCGCCAGGGTGATGGTCCAGGTGCTCGACCACGTCGGCGTGCACCAGGCGCAGGCGTGGTGCGAGACGACCGTAGAGGTCGCAGGCCATCGCGTGCTGGGCGGGGGAGGCGTCGACCGCGTCGACCCGGGCCGGTGCCAGGTGGGTGACGAGGTGGGCGGCGTGCCGGGCGGCACCCGCGCCGAGGTCGGCCACGATGAGGCCGGTGAGGTCACCCAGCACCTCGGTCCCCGGCCCGCCGTCCTGGGCCCAGACCCAGGAGAAGGACTCGGGGACGGACCGGTCGGTGGTGGTGCGGGAGCGGCCGTAGTGGTGCCAGAGGTCTGGCGCTGCGCCTCGGGCGGGGGAGGTGGTCTTCACCCGGGCCATCCTGGTACCCCAGGCGCCCCGGGCGCTGCGGTTTGAGTGAACTTCACCCGCCCGCGTCGCGGTGGCCCCAGCCGGGCCGGGGCCACCGCAACTGGCCGATCAGTGGGAGTCGTTGCCGGGGTGGCAGGGGCTGCAGTTCGCGGCGTCGGCCCACAGCGGCAGGTCCACGTCCCAGCCGTCGGCGGCGATGAGCTGGGCGGTGCGCAGGACGGTGCCGTCCTCTTTGAACGCGACGGCCGGCACGTGGTGCAGGAACTGGCCGTCGTTGTGGGTCCGGCACAGCTCGGCGTAGGCGACGGTGTCCAGGATGATCGCGTGGACACCGATGTCGACCAGCGAGCTGGGGCCGAGGCTCAGCTGCTCGCCGCGGTGGGCCATCGCGGTCAGCAGGTAGGCGTAACCCTGCCCGAGGACGCGGGCGGCCATGACGTGGTCGTACGGGTAGTCGCGCATCAGGAGGCCGATCTGCTTGTCCCACAGATCGGTGGGGACGTGGTTGCGCACGTTCCGGAGCGGGCCGACGATCGGGTCGGTGGGTGCAACTGCGGTTGCCATGGTTCCTCCGACTGCTGTTGGGGCACCTGGTGTCGCCGGGCGCACTGCCCGGCGACACCGTGAACGCTACGGACCAACCAGCTTGCGCCTCAACGAAGTTGCGAAAATTTGCGAACCTCAGCCCAAGTCGCTGATCGCGGAGGTGATCAGCGCGCGGGCGGCGCCGCCGTGAACGGCGAGCGCGGCGAAGCGGGCGAACGCCTGGCTGTAGAGGGCGAGGTCGGAAGGCGCGGTCACGGTGACCTGCGCCGACAACAGTTCCACCCCCGCTTGCCGATCGTCGAACAGATTGAAGGTCTCGACCGGCCACATGTGGCGGGCGGCCGTGAACGGGATGATCCCCAGCGACACCGACGGCATCGACATGACGCGCAGCAGATGGCCGAGTTGGCCGGCCATCACCTCGTCGTCGCCGATCCGGTACCGCAGCACGGACTCCTCGATGACCGCGACGAAGCGGCGCCCGCCCTCGAAAACGACGCTCGATCGGGCGAGCCGGGCCTCCACTGCCTCTGCCACGTCGTCCGGGGTCTGGCGGACGTCGGCCACCGTGCGTAGCAGTGCGCCGGCGTACTCCCTGGTCTGCAAGGCGCCGGGGACGACGCGGGAGGAGTAGGCGCGGAAGTGGCGGGTGCGGGCGTAGAGCGGGACGCGGGCTTCCTGTGCCTGGCGCAGGCCCGTGCGGGTGATCCGGCGCCACTCGACGTACAGGGAGTCCGCCGCCCTGTTGGAGGCGATCAGGTCGGCGGCTTGGTCGTCGGCCCCACAGGCCCGGCACCAGACGCGGATGTCGGAGTCCGACGGGGCGATTCTGGCGTTGAGGATGCGGGAGGTCTTGGCCGGGTGCCAGCCGCAACGGGTGGACAGCTCCCCGCCCTTCAGGCCGGCGTCGCGCATCAGCTCGCCGAGGCGCGCGGCGAGAGCTACGCGTGCCGCCTGGGCACTGGAGGACGGGGAGATCGACATCGATGCTGTTGTGGTCGGTGGTCGTGATCAGACGGTGTACTTCTCGTGTGGCACGGCCCGCTCCCACGCCGAGGCGAAGGCGGTGGAGCACAACCGGGCCACCGCCGGATCGTCGCTGAACGACGGTCCGGCGGATTCCCCGTCACCGGTGAAGTGGTTGAACCGCACGAGCCGGTCGTCGAACAGCCAGAAGTCGTTGCCGGGCAGGGCGATGTCCGACGCCTGCCGTCGGGGCAGCCACCTGATCTGCTCGCCCGCGGCGATGTTGGTAAAGGTGCCGGAGTGCTCGAACCGGATGTACTCCGACACCGGCTCGGACACGATCCGGACCCGTCGGACCTCGACGCCGCGGGCGATGGTCGCCTCGATCAGGGTCAGCCACGGCCGCCACCAGGACGCCCGGTCGTCGGGGTCGTGGCGGAAGCCGTTCTGCCATGCCGCGAGCGCCTCGGTCTCCTTGGCCACGCTGTAGGAGTCGCGCATCTCCAGGTGGACCGCGGTGGACCGGGCGGCGGCCAGTTGCTCAGCGAACGTCGGCACCTTCGGCGGCATCGCACGCCTTCCTCAAGATCGGCACCATCCGCGCCGGCAGTCGGACCACATCCTCCGTGCCGGGGATGCTGCCGGTCTCCAGGCACTTGGCGCGCAGCGTCTCGTCGGCCTTCCAGCCCTGCACAACGATCTCGTCAGCTTCGTCGTCGTACCAGACGGTCGGGCACTCGTCGTCCCCCGTGTTGGGGTCGATCCCGATGAACCGTAGTGCCATACCAGCTTCCCCTTGCAACTCGGTTGCGTGGATTTGCAAGACGATTCACGACTGAACGGCAACCGTCAAGAGCGCACACGCCGAGCGCAGTTGGAACCCAGCCACGCTTCGACGTGCCTTCTTTCGGTCTTCGCCACCTTCTCTCTACCGGCGGCCTCTTGCTCCCCGCAAGAGGCCGCCGGAACGAATCGCTCAGGTGGCGGTGAGGTGGTCGAACTCGCCTGCCTGAGCGCCCTGGAGGAACGCGGCGAACTTGGGGCGGGTGGTCCGGACGATGACGTCATCCTCGTCGGACTCGCGGAGTTCGATCAGCCCCTCGATCGTCCGTACCTCGATGCAGTTGTTGTTATTTGCGGTGTAGCTGGACGTCTGCCACTCGGACCTATTCATACCTGTTGATCATTTCTTTCGCGATGGAGCGGATGTAGTCCCGCGATTCGCTCTCCGGAAGGGCTACGGATTCGATGCGCCCCAAGATCGCCCGATAGCTCGCCAACTGGGCAGGGGCATCGAAGATGTGGGAGCCATGCGACGAGTCAGCCTGGACCGTGTCCAGCTCTGGCACCGGCCCTTCCGCGTATGCGAGGTTCTCGCTGGGGCCCGGGAAGTCGGCGGTGTCGAACGGCACAACCCGTACAGAGACACCTGGGAGTTCGGAGTCCTTGACGAGGGAATCGAGCTGCTCCCTCATTACCGTGGGCCCGCCGTACTGGATTCGAAGCGCCGCCTCGTGGATGAGTGCCAGGTAGGGCGTTTCACCGGACCGAACGATCTGCTGTCTGTGGAGACGGAAGTCCACCCTGCGATCCACCTCGTGATCGGGAAGAGGCGGATAGCCCGTCGCGAACACGGCGGTCGCATAGGAGCGGGTCTGAAGCAGCCCCGGGATGAAAGCGATCGTGAAGGTGGAGAGCCGCCGTGCGTGGCCATCCATCTCGGCCACATCGATCGTGTCCGTGCCGACGGTGCCGCGATAGGGCTCCCACCACCCCTTCGTTCGTTCCCCTGCGAGGGCGGCGAGGGCATCGATGAGCGGCTGATTGTCACACTTGCAGGCCGCAGCAACGATGCGGAGACGCTCGGGGCTGACCCCGATCTTTGCAGTCTCCATCTGAGTCATCTGGCCGGGGCTGATACCGAGTTCCCGGGCAAGCTGAGAGCCACCGAGGCCGGCTTGCTCGCGCATTCTCCGCAGCTCGGCGCCCAGTCGGCGCTGGCGGAGAGTCGGGGTTGAGCGAACAGCCATGTCGTCCTCTCTGTGGGTGGTGAGGCCAGTCTGCCGCGCCCGTGCGATGGGGGTCCATCCGGGCCCCGATCCACGGAAGAGGGAACTTCTCGGTTCGCGCCTAAAATTTCGAGCCCTTTGCGCTATCGTCGTTCACAGCTCGATCCGACGGATCGTCAGCAATGCCTGCATTCCGGGCAGTAGGCGCCTGCTGCCTTGGCACCGAAGAGCAACCAGCCTCACTCTGGCCTGGCTCACGGCGACGCCCGTCGTCCTCCTCTCTCACACCACAGCCTCACGGAGGTTCCCGTGTGCACCCGTAACACCCCCTCGCTCACCCTCTCCCGGCAGGCCATGCGGGATGTCCTGACCCGCAACGGCTGGGACGGCGAGACCATCTTCAACGCCGAACTCGCCCTGATGGAGCTCCTCGTGAACGCCTGGCGGCACGGCGACACCCCCGCGCCCGTCGTCTGGTTCTCCCTCCTCAACGGCACCCTCCGGGTCACCGTCTCCGACGAGAGCGACGCCCTTCCCCAGCTGCGAACGTCCTCCGGCCTCGCCGAGACCGGGCGGGGCCTCCAGCTCGTGGAGGGTCTCACCCACCGCTGGGGCGTCGACCCCCAGAAGCGAGGCAAGACCACCTGGTACGAGCTGGACTCCCTCGCGTGACCCGCGACCCCAGCCCGCGCGACTGTGCCGGGCCCCAGATCACCGCCCTCCTGGGCGAGTTGCACAGGCGCGGCCTGCCGTACGGGCTCCTCTGGGGCTCCGCCGCGCCCGGCGAGAAGACGTTCGACGGGTGCACGCTGGTCAACTTCGGCAACGCGCCGATCAGTACGCTGCTCAACCTCCTCCACCTGCTCCGCGACCTGGACCTGGACGAGCCGTGTCTCCTGTGAACTTCTTCGTCGGCGCGATCCTCGTTGCTCTCCTCGCCTGCGCGATCGCCACCGTGGCCCTCGGCGTCATCGCGACCCTCAAGATGCCCCACCCCGAGGAGCGCGACGAGCACCACTGAGACCACGCGAAGGCCCTCGCCCACCTCGGGCGAGGGCCTCACGGGCGTTCGGTATCGGGAAGGATCAACAAGAGTCAACATAAGCATTCGTGACGAACAGTCAGGGTAAGGGAATCGTTGTGCAAGCACGTAGAAGAAGCGGCTTGCCACGGGAGGACGTCATGGCGCTACGGTTTGTAGGCATTGACCCCAACACGGGCGGCGGGGGCTCGCCTACGGTGTGGGTCGATGAGGAGAAACAGGAGATCGTGATCCAGGGCTGGGACGTCGAGGCCGATAGGCTCGCCGAGATCAGCGAGACCGAATGGGCGCCGGGGCACGCGACCGGTGTGCCCAAGGGTGAGTCCCCGGTCCGCCTTCCGTTCCGCATGGTGCCGATCCTGAGGAAGGCGTGTGATGACGCAGAACGAGCAGCCGGTTCCTGACTTCGCTGCCCTGCTGGGGCAGGCGCAGCGGAGCGCTGTCCATCTGGAGATGCGCGACCTGTACGCGGTCGGCGACGAGTCCGACATCATCGCCGACTTCAAGCGCACGGGGCAGGCGGACCTGAACCCGAACGATCCCTACTGGGCGGACTGGTTGGGGATCGTGCGGGAAGCCGTGGCCCGGGGCGTGGTGATGCGCCGCGCTCGGATCGTCTCCGAGCCGGTCACCGACTACATCCGCTGGGAGCACGCGGTCACGCCGCTCAACGTGGGAGCCGGCGAACAGGTCCGTTGGCTTCCCCGGCGACTGGCCTCGGACATTGCCCTGCCCGGCAACGACCTGTGGCTGATCGATGACCGGCTGGTCATGTTCCACTGGTTCACCGGCGACGGGGACTGGGCCGGGCACGCGTTCGACGACGACCCGGCCACGGTGAAGATGGTCTCAGCCGCCTTCGAAGCCGTCTGGGACCGGGCCACCCCGCACGAGCAGTACTCCGTCTGACCGCCAGCCGCGCCGGACAGCCAGCCCATGCCCGCCCTCCCATCGCCCAAGGCCCAAGCCGCACGTGAAGCGGTTGCCGCCCGCCTTCGGGAGCTGATGCTGGACGCGGGCATGAAAGGGCAGGACGTGGCCACCCGGTGCGGCTGGCACGCCTCCAAGACCTCACGGATTCTCAACGGGACCACACCACCCTCCGGCGATGACATCCGGGCGTGGTGCGCGGCCTGCGGCGCCGAGGACCAGGCCCCTGACCTGATCGCGGCGTCCCGTGCCGTCGAGTCGATGTACGTGGAGTGGCGCAGGCTCCACCGCACCGGCCTGCGCAGGGTCCAGGAGGACTTCTACTCGCTCCACCAGCAGGCCCAACTCTGCCGCGTGTACGTCTCCAACGTGGTGCCCGGATTCCTCCAGACCCCTGCCTACGCAACAGCACTCCTGACCTCGATCACCCGCTTCCAGGGCACCCCGAACGACGTCCCCGAGGCCGTGGTCGCCCGGGTCGCACGCTCCCGCTTCCTCTACGAGGGCAACCACCGCTTCGTGGTCGTCATGGAGGAAACGGTGCTCCGGAACCGGATCGGGGACGCCGTGGTCATGGCCGGCCAGCTCCGCCACCTGCTCACCGCCCTGCCGCTCGCCTCGCTCTCCCTCGGGGTCATCCCCTTCGGTGCGGAACGGACTATGTGGCCACTGGAGGCGTTCTACCAGTACGACGACCGGCGCACCGTCGTGGAGACGCTGACTGCCGAAATCCAGGTCACCCAGCCCCGAGAGATCAGCGACTACACGCGGGCGTTCGGCGAGCTGTCCCAGGCGGCCGTGTACGGCGACGCGGCGCGCGCACGAATCAATGAGGCGTTGACCACCCTCGGGTGAATGCGTGCAATTTCGTAGAAGTTGATGGCGCCAATCTCAATCGAATCCGTACCTTTGAAGGGCCGTCACAGAAGTCGACTGATCGACAATCAGGCAAGTCCCATGTCGGTCCGGACGTCCCCGAGTAGCGCCAGCGCTGCGGGCCCGGTAGCCGTCGACGGTCCGGCTGATCCCTACCCGCTCCCTCCGGCAGGAAATGGCACCCGGCTCACGTAGCCGATGCGGGTCACCGACCCCCACAAGTTCCTCCCCGTCCGGGGAGGTTGCTCCACCCATCCAGTGAAGGAGATCGCAATGTCCGTGATCACCAGCGACACCGAGAACACCGAGGTGACCGAGGCCGTGACGGTCGACGAGAGCGCCGCGGACACCATCCGGGGCAACGTCCGGGCGTTCCTGGGCGAGGACAACACCTCGATGATGGGCGGCTGGACCAACTGACGGCCGGCCTGAGCGCCTGAAGCAGTCGCGTGCCCGGCCCCACCTCAATTGGGGCCGGGCACGCGGTTCCAAGCATCCCAGCCAAGGAGTGAGCGTCCATGCGATTCCTCAACATCCACCACGCCCGTGAGACGATCGGCCGACTCGTGAGCGCGGTCAACGAACAGCCCCCGCCGACCGATGCGGACCTCCCGGCCGCGTACCGGAGCGCCGTCTCCGCCCTCCGCCCTCTGCCGGTCGAGGGCGAGGGCATCGCGCTGTCCTTCAAGGACAGCGAGTGGGGTAGCTACCTGATCGAAAACAGGACCTTCGAGAACATCTTCGAAGGCCTGGAGGACACCCCGGCCGACCTCCGTGAGCGGTGGAAGCGCGACTTCTCTGTGGCGCTTCTGCACACCAGGGACCTCGTCCCCGACCTGGGGGCGCTCGTGGACCTGGTGGTCACCGACGTCGTGATGTTCAGCTCTACCAACAAGGGCGGCGGCACCGGTTCGACGCTTCCGGGCCTGGTCAGCATGAGCCCCGGCGACGAGTGGCGGCCCCACGACTACGCCGAGTCCCTGGTGCACGAGACCGTGCACCTGAACGTCTTCCTGGCGGACATGGTGTACCGCCTCTACGCGCGGCCTGCCAAGGAGTTGGAGGCCGAGGAGTTCCGGGTCGTGTCCGCGGTGAAGTTCGGGCAGCTGCGGCCGCTGGACAAGGCCTTCCACAGCGCGGTGGTGGCCCCGCCCCTCATGCTGATGCAGCACCTGAGGGGCGAGACGGAGTTGGTGGACCAGTTCCGCCACTCGATCCGCGAGTGCACGGACGGCCTGCTGGACAAGCTGGATCTGTTCACGCCGTACGGTCAGGGGATGGTGCGCGAACTCGCGGCCTTCGCCGAGACGATCGACTTCGACCTCGTCACCCGGTCGATCTCCGGCCAGGAGTTCGCGCACTACGAGCTGCCTGTCGCCGCCTAGGCCTCGAACACGATGCCGGCCTCCCTGGCGAGGCTCAGGGCCAGCTCCATGGACCCTGGGCCTCGCACAGTGGCACCCCTGAGGTGTGCGGCGCCTCCGACGTCGGCCAGTGTGCAGTTGTCGAAGCTGACACCGGGCTGAATCACGATGTTGGCGAACTGTGCTCCGGCGAGGTCGCACTTCTCGAATCGGACATCGCGGAGTTCGGCGAACTGAAAGTCGGCCTGGGAGAGATTGCACTCCCTGAAGACCACCGTCTTGAACTTCGCATAGCGGAACAGTGTGCTGTCTGTCCGAGTCCCCTCGAAGAGGACATCGCGGAAGCTGCCGTTGCTCCAGGACGACCCGGTGAGTCGGCAACCGGTCACTGTGCTTCGGAGGATGGACACGTCCTGTGTCCGGACCGTGGCGAAGTCGCAGGTCTCGAAGGTGATGTGAGCGAGCACCGATCGGACAAGGTGCATTCCGGTGAATCGGACGTTCTCAAAGGCGCATTGCTCGACTTCGACCGCTTCACCCGCGCGGCCAACGAGGCTCAGCCCGCTGTATTGCCTGCCCTTGATCGTGGCGTCGTCCTCAAAGTCATGGTCAGGCAACTCCGCAGGTCGCAACGTCACCTGAAACCGAGGAGCCAGGGGATTCTTCAGGCGAGCCGTTGTCTGAGTCATGAAGGGGCACCTCACAGCGGTCGCTGGAATGGAGGAAGCGAACGCTAGCACTCAACTGACATAACGAGAAAGGCAGTTGAAACTACAGGAGCGTTGAAGTCCTGTAGCTATTTGGGCTGCCGAAAACCAAAAAAGAGCCCCTCATGCCAGCTGGGCGTGCCGCTGACGGCGGCGGTGTGGCGCTCCGGCGTCCGGGAGGTCTGAGCAGGAAAAACGACCGGGGCCGCCGCGGATCTCAGGAATCCGCGGCGGCCCCGGGGCCTTTTCAGGGCTGCGTCAGTGGACGTCGCCCATCAGCGCGACCACGCGCTTGCGGTACAGCCACAGCGCCACACCGGCGACCACGGCCAGGGCGCCCTGGACCGCGAAGTACCCGGTGCTGCCGACCACGTCGTCGCCGAGGACGAGCTGCAGGATCGCCGAGACGCAGTTGCCCGCGGTGACGGCGAGGAACCAGACGCCCATCATCTGGCTGGCGTACTTCGCCGGGGCCAGCTTGGTGGTGACCGAGAGGCCGACCGGGGAGAGGGTGAGCTCGCCGACGGTCTGGATCAGGTAGACCATGGCCAGCCACAGCGGGGTGACCTTGGCGCCGCCGTGGGCGGCGGCCATCGCCATCATCATGACCAGGAAGGACGCGCCGACCATCACCAGGCCGAAGGCGAACTTCGTGGTGGTGCTGGGGTTCTTGGCCCGGCGGGACAGCGCGACCCACATCCAGGCGAAGACCGGGGCCAGCGCCATGATGTAGAGCGGGTTCAGCGACTGGAACCAGCTGGACGGGAAGTCCATGCCGAACAGCGTCGAGGCGGTGTTCTTCTTGGCGAAGAGGCTCAGCGTCGAACCGGACTGCTCGTAGATCATCCAGAAGATGGCGGCGGCCACGAAGAACCAGATGTAGCCGCTCATCTTGGAGCGCTCGGCGGCGCTGAGGTCCTTGTCGCGCTTCACCTTGGTGAAGACGAAGACCGGCAGCAGGATGCCCAGGATCGACAGCGGCCAGACGGCCCAGTCGACGGTGAAGTGGCCGGTGCCGGCGACGACGCCGTAGAAGACGACCGCGGCGGCCAGCCAGATGCCGGCCAGGCGGAAGACCTTGCTCTTCTCCTCGGCGCTGATCGGCGAGGCGACGACGTCGCTCTTCGGGCTCAGGTGGCGGGTGCCGAGCAGGAACTGGCCGAGGCCGAGGGCCATGCCGACGCCGGCCAGGGCGAAGCCCAGGTGCCAGCTGACGTCCTGGCCGATGGTGCCGATGACCAGCGGGGCCAGGAAGGCGCCGAGGTTCACGCCCATGTAGAAGACGGTGAAGCCACCGTCTCGGCGCGGGTCGTTCGGGCCCTCGTAGAGGTGGCCGACCATCGTCGAGATGTTGGCCTTGAGCAGGCCCGAGCCGATCGCGACGAAGGCCAGGCCCGCGAAGAACGACGCCTTGAACGGGACCGCCAGCAGGAAGTGGCCGATCATGATGATCGAGCCGCCGAGTGCGACGGTCTTGCGGGCGCCCAGGAAGCGGTCGGCGATCCAGCCGCCGGGGAGGGCCAGCAGGTAGACCATGGCGGTGTACACGCTGTAGATGGCCGCGGCCACGGCAGCCTGCATGCCGAGGCCACCGTCCGTGATGGCGGTGGACATGTAGAGCACCAGCAGGGCACGCATGCCGTAGTAGCTGAAGCGCTCCCACATCTCGCTCATGAAGAGCGTGGCGAGCCCCCGGGGGTGCCCGAGGAAGGTCTTGCCGACGGGAGAGGCCGACGTGGTGCCGGCTTCAAGGGTCGTAGACGCCATGAGTAGTGGTTCCTTGCCTGACAGCGTCCGCCAAGGGGGGTGCGGCGGACGTGGACTCGAACCACTGTACGTGGCGACATTTGGCGTTATCAGATGACAAACACGGCGAATCAGGTGCGTGAATAACGAAGTTCGCAGCGGATCTGCCCGATCGATCCATGGTAGGCGGGCGTGTCTCCCTTCGGTTCAAAGATCCGGGGGGTGATTCTTCGCCGAACGGCCGGTCGGCAACGCTCTGTTGATCCTCGACCGGCCCTTGTATAACGATCACGCTCTGTGAACCTCCTCACAGGACGTACGGGCATACCCCGGCGGACTACCATCACCACATGACCTGTGTGCTGCTTGCCGAGGACGATCCGGCGATCTCCGAACCGCTCGCCCGGGCCCTGCGACGCGAGGGCTATGAGGTGCTCGTCCGCGAGGACGGTCCGACCGCGCTGGCCGCCGGCCTCACCGAGGAGGTCGACCTCGTCGTCCTCGACCTCGGCCTGCCCGAGATGGACGGCCTGGAGGTCTGCCGCCGCCTGCGCGCGGACGGCAAGAGCTGCCCGGTGCTGGTGCTGACCGCGCGCGCGGACGAGGTCGACACGGTGGTCGGCCTGGACGCCGGCGCCGACGACTACGTCACCAAGCCCTTCCGCCTGGCCGAACTGCTCGCCCGCGTCCGGGCCCTGCTCCGGCGCGGCAACGTCGACCAGCTCACCACCGGCGCGCACGGCGTGAAGATCGACATCGAGTCCCACCGCGCCTGGCTCGGCGAGGAGGAGCTGACGCTCTCCGCCAAGGAGTTCGAGCTGCTGCGGGTGCTCGTCCGGGACGCCGGCCGGGTGGTCACCCGCGAGGAGATCATGCGGCAGGTCTGGGACACCACCTGGTGGACCTCCACCAAGACCCTGGACATGCACATCTCCTGGCTGCGCAAGAAGCTCGGCGACGACGCGGCGAACCCGCGTTACATCGCCACCGTGCGCGGGGTCGGGTTCCGGTTCGAGAAGAATTAGCCCCGAACGGGAGACCACGGCCGGGCCACGGCCGACGTAGCGGAGCACCTCGGGGAGCGGCAGCGTGAAACGCCGGATGATCAACTCGCTGCTGGGCGTCGTCCTGGTGGTGGTCGTGGTGTTCTGCGTACCGCTCGCCCTGGTCGAGAAGCGCACCATCGTCAGCTCGGCCCGGGACCGGGTCGACGCGGCGGCCGTCCGGGTGCTCGACCTGGTCGAGAGCCGGATCACCGCCCACGAGCCGGTCAACGGGCGCGCCTTCGAGAGCCAGGTCACCGAGGGCAGCTACGTCGAGGTGCAGCTCCCGGGCCTGGAGGTCGTCTCGGCCGGGGAGCGCCCGGCCGGGAACCACCTGCTGAAGGCCGTCGAGCGCGGCAGCAGCGGCGCGATCGTCACCGTCGAACAGTCCCGCGAGGACGTCGACCACGAGATCGCCAACATGCTGCTGCTGCTCGGCGTGGTCGCCCTGCTGGCCGTCCAGGCCGCCGTGGCGCTCGCCGTCTGGCAGGCCAAGCGGCTCGCCCGCCCGCTCACCGACCTCGCCGAGACCGCCGAGCGGCTCGGTTCCGGCGACCCCCGCCCGCGCGACCGCCGCTACGGCGTGCCCGAACTCGACCGGGTCGCCGAGGTGCTGGACACCAGTGCCGAGCGGATCGCCCGGATGCTCACCGCCGAGCGCCGGCTCGCCGCCGACGCCTCGCACCAGCTGCGCACCCCGCTCACCGCGCTCTCCATGCGGCTGGAGGAGATCACCGCGCTCGCCGAGGACCCGGAGACCGTCCGGGAGGAGGCGACCATCGCCCTCCAGCAGGTCGAGCGGCTCACCGACGTCGTCCAGCGGCTGCTCACCACCCAGCGCGACCCGCGCAGCCCCACCGCCGTCGCCTTCGACCTGGACGACGTCATCAAGCAGCAGGTGGAGGAGTGGGGCCCGACGCTGCGCGAGCGCGGCCGGGTGCTCGCCCTGGAGGGCCTGCGCGGGGTCACGGCGGTCGGCACTCCGGGGACGGTCGCCCAGGTGCTGGCCACCCTGATCGAGAACTCGCTGATGCACGGCGGCGGGACGATCACCGTACGGGTCCGGCCCTCCGGCACCTCGGTGGTCGTCGAGGTGCAGGACCAGGGCCCGGGCGTGCCGGCCGACCTCGGCAACCGGGTGTTCGAGCGCGCGGTCAGCGGCCGCAACTCCACCGGGATCGGCCTGGCCGTCGCCCGCGACCTCGCGGAGGCGGACGGCGGCCGGCTGGAACTGCTCTCGCTGCGGCCGCCGGTGTTCGCGCTCTTCCTCGGCCGCAGCCACGAGGACTGAGCAGCCGCCCCCAGGGGGCCTCAGGCGCCCGGCAGCACGCCGAGCTGGCGCATCAGGCCCATGACGTCCCACTGCCACCAGCCCTCGGCGATCTTCCCGTCCTCGCAGCGGAAGGTCGTCGTGCCGTGCCCGACCACGGACCTGCCGGTGTTCGGCACGTCGCGGAAGGCGGCCTTCTGGGTGGCGTGCCAGGTCCACCGGGTGGCGACCTCGTCGCCCTCGGCGATCTGGCTCTCGACCTCGAAGCGGAAGTCGAAGGCGTCCAGGTAGCCGGCGCAGCGGTCCCGGAAGGCCGGGACGCCGGTGATCTCGCCCTCGCTGCCGAAGTCGTGGTCGCGGTAGTCGGCGGCCATGCACTCGTCGATGACGTCGAGGCGGCCCCGGGCGAGCCCGTCCAGCACCCGGTTGGCGAGCGTCTTGTTGAACTGGGCGTCGCGGACCACGTCGAGGTCGGTGAAGGTGGGCGGCGCGTCGCAGAGTGCCACCAGCTCGCGGAAGATCCGGTCCGTCTCGGGCAGCTTGGAGTTGCGCATGGCCTCCTCGTAGGAGGGGAACTCCACGATCTCCACCACGTGCTTGCTGTCCGCGCGGTCGGTGGTGACCATCGCGTGGGAAGCGGTCCGCTTGCCCTTGGTCGACTCGGCCCAGGTGTCCATGAGCCGGTTGAGGTCGTCGAGCTTGTCGGTCTTGCAGTCGATGATCTGGACGAACGCCATCGCAGGCCTCCGGAACCCCCCTCGGCCTCGATCGTCCGCTGGCCGCGCTCGCCCTCGGTCACCACTGTCCTCCCGTGGCGGCGGGACCGGCAAGCGGGGGAGGGGGCGCTACTCGGCCTTGGCGAAGCGGATCTGCTCGGCGGCCAGCATCAGCTCGGCCTGGGCGGCGAGCTCCTGGCCGCTGGCGGCCTCCCGCTGCTCGGGCACCGACTCCGCCTGCGGCTGCGGCTCGGACTCCGGCAGGGCGGTGAACACCCAGGTGCGGTACGAGATGAAGCGGAACACGGTGGCGATGGCCAGGCCGACCACCTTGGCGCCCAGCTGCTCCAGGTTCGAGTCCAGGCCGAGCAGGTACCGCGAGAAGCCGAGCGTGCCGGTCTCGATCAGCATGCCGATGCCGCTGAAGACCAGGAACAGGGTGATCTCGCGCTTGCGCGAGGCGGCGTCGCGGTCCCGGTACAGCCAGTAGCGGTAGCCGAGGTAGTTGGTGGCGATCGCGATCACCGTCGCGGCGATGTTGGACCGCAGCGAGGCCAGGCCGAAGCTGTTGATGCAGACCCAGAAGACGGCGAAGTTGACCACCACGCCGCTCAGGCCGACGATGCCGAACTTCACCACTTCGCCCCTGAGTCCGCGCAGCTTCTGCGCGAGCGAGGGTTCCGAAGCTTCGGTCGTCGCCATACCGGGCTGCCTCCATGTACCTGCGGGACGAAAGGGCGTCCGCCGGGGGCGCGGCCTGCCCTTGAGTCCTGCGTGCACGCACATGATCGGACTGCGCGGACGAGGACCTAGCCGTCCAGGCTACCCGCTTGCACCGAACGGCTCAGCCGTCCGGGCCACGGGTTGACATCTACGCGCGTCCGCTTTTCCCGTGCCACCGCTGGCTCCTAGGCCCCCCACCGGCCCGGATATCCTGGCGGGGTGACTTCCCCGGGCAATGTGAATTTTCCAGTGGTGGGCATGATCGGCGGCGGGCAGTTGGCCCGCATGGCACACCAGGCGGGCATCCCGCTCGGGGTCAGGTTCAAACTCCTCGCCGACACCCCCCAGGACTCCGCCGCACAGGTCGTCTCCGAGGTCGTCCTCGGTGACTACCGCGACCTCGACACCCTGCGCGCCTTCGCCGCCGGCTGCGACGTGGTCACCTTCGACCACGAGCACGTCCCCACCGAGCACCTGCGCGCCCTGGAGGCCGACGGCATCGCCGTCCGCCCCGGCCCGGAGGCCCTGGTCAACGCCCAGGACAAGGGCGTGATGCGGGCCAAGCTCGACTCCATCGGCGTGCCCTGCCCCCGGCACCGGATCGTCGCCGACCCGGCCGACGTCACCGCCTTCGCGAACGAGGGCGCCGGATACCCGGTCGTGCTCAAGACCGTCCGCGGCGGCTACGACGGCAAGGGCGTCTGGGTCGTCGACGGCGAGGACGAGGCGCAGGCGCCCTTCCTCGCCGGCGTCCCGGTGCTGGCCGAGGAGAAGGTCGACTTCGTCCGCGAGCTGGCCGCCAACGTCGTCCGCTCGCCCAGCGGCCAGGCCGTCGCCTACCCGGTCGTCGAGAGCGTCCAGGAGGACGGCGTCTGCGCCGAGGTCACCGCCCCCGCGCCCGACCTCGACCCGGCCCTCTCCGACGAGGCCCAGCAGCTCGCCCTGCGGATCGCCGGCGAGCTCGGCATCGTCGGCCACCTCGCCGTCGAGCTGTTCCAGACCCGGGACGGCCGCATCCTCGTCAACGAGCTCGCCATGCGCCCGCACAACTCCGGGCACTGGACCCAGGACGGCGCGGTCACCTCGCAGTTCGAGAACCACCTGCGGGCCGTCCTCGACCTCCCGCTCGGCGACCCCCGGCCGCGCGCCAAGTGGACCGTCATGGTCAACGTCCTCGGCGGCGACTACCCGGACATGTACCACGCCTTCCTGCACTGCATGGCCCGCGACCCCGGGCTGCGCGTCCACATGTACGGGAAGGACGTGAAGCCCGGCCGCAAGGTCGGCCACGTCAACGTCTTCGGGGACGACCTCGACGACGTCCGCGAGCGCGCCCGCCACGCGGCCGCCTACCTGCGAGGAACGATCACCGAATGACCTCCCCCCTCATCGGCATCGTGATGGGCTCGGACTCCGACTGGCCCGTCATGGAGGCCGCCGCCCAGGCCCTCGACGAGTTCGAGATCCCCTACGAGGTCGACGTCGTCTCCGCGCACCGGATGCCGCGCGAGATGGTCGAGTACGGCGAGAGCGCCCATCGGCGCGGCCTGAAGGCGATCATCGCCGGCGCCGGCGGCGCCGCCCACCTGCCGGGCATGCTGGCCTCCGTCACCCCGCTGCCGGTCATCGGCGTGCCGGTGCCGCTGCGCTACCTGGACGGCATGGACAGCCTGCTCTCGATCGTCCAGATGCCGGCCGGCGTCCCGGTGGCGACCGTCTCGGTGGCCGGCGCGCGCAACGCCGGCCTGCTCGCGGTGCGCATGCTCGCCGCGTTCGACCCCGAACTCACCGAGAAGATGACCGACTTCCAGGCCGAGCTGAACAACCAGGCCACCGAGAAGGGCAAGAAGCTCCGCGCCAAGGTGGCGGGCTCCTCGTCCTTCGGGTTCGGTAAGTAACCCCCCTGGCGGGGTGGGGTACAACAGCCCGTATGACTTCCGGAACGGACTCCCTCACCCCGCTGGACCGCGCCCGCGCGCTGCTGCGCACCGCCCCCGTGGTGGACGGCCACAACGACCTCCCCTGGGCGATGCGCGAGCACGCCGGGTACGACCTCGGCGCGCTCGACCTCGCCGTCGACCAGAGCGACCGCCTGCACACCGACCTCGCCCGCCTCGCGGAGGGCGGGGTCGGCGCGCAGTTCTGGTCCGTCTACGTGCCGACCTCGCTCGCCGGGGACAGCGCCGTCAGCGCCACCCTGGAGCAGGTCGACTTCGTCCAGGCCCTGGTCGAGCGCTACCCCGACCGGCTGCGCCTCGCCCGTACCGCCGCCGACATGGAGGCCGCCCGCGCCGAGGGCCGGATCGCCTCGCTGATGGGCGCCGAGGGCGGGCACTCCATCGACTGCTCGCTCGCCACCCTGCGGGCGCTGTACGAGCTCGGCGTGCGGTACCTGACGCTCACCCACAACGACAACGTGCCGTGGGCCGACTCCGCGACCGACAAGCCGGTGGCCGGCGGGCTGACCCGCTTCGGCGAGGAGGTCGTCCGGGAGATGAACCGGCTCGGCATGCTCGTCGACCTCTCGCACGTCTCCGCCGACACCATGCGCGACGCGCTGCGCGTCACCGAGGCGCCCGTCGTCTTCTCGCACTCCTCGGCGCGGGCCGTCTGCGACCACGCCCGCAACATCCCGGACGACGTGCTCGCCCAGCTGCCCGCCAACGGCGGGGTGGCGATGGCGACCTTCGTCCCGAAGTTCATCCTGCCCGCCGCCATCGAGTGGACCCTCGCCGCCGACGAGAACATGCGCGCCCACGGCCTCCACCCGCTGGCCACCACCCCGGCGGCCATGGCCGTCCAGCGCGCCTTCGAGGCCGCCCACCCGCGCCCGATCGCCACCCCGGCGACCGTCGCCGACCACCTCGACCACATGCGCGAGGTCGCGGGCATCGACCACATCGGCATCGGCGGCGACTTCGACGGCACCGCGTTCCTGCCGGAGGGCCTCGACTCGGTGGCCGGCTACCCCAACCTGGTCGCCGAACTCCTCGGCCGGCACTGGTCCGAGGCCGACCTCGCCAAGCTCACCTGGCACAACGCGGTGCGCGTGCTGCGCGACGCCGAGTCGGTGGCCGCCGGGCTGCGGGCGAGCCGGCGGCCGTCCATCGCCACCATCGCCCGGCTGGACGGCGCGGAGAACTCCTAGTCCAGCAGCGGGATCTCGATGGCCGGGCACTTGTCCATCACCATGGCCGGCCCGGCCGCCGTGGTCCGCTCGTACGCGGCCTCGTCCACCACGCCCAGCTGGAACCAGACGGCCTTGGCCCCGACCGCGACCGCCTGGTCGGCCACCTCGCCGGCCAGCGCGCTGTTCACGAACACGTCCACCACGTCGATTGGGAACGGGATTTCGGCGAGCGAGGCGTAGCCCTGCTCGCCGAGGACCGTCTCGGCCTTCGGGTGCACCGGCACGATCCGCTTGCCGTACTGCTGCAGGACCCGGGCCACGCCGTACGCCGCGCGGGCGGTGTTGGTGGACAGGCCGACCACCGCCCAGGTGTCGCCGCTGCGGGTGAGGATCTCGCGGACCGTCGCTTCGTCGCCGTAGGTCGTCATACCGGTGCCAACGCCGATACCCCGGAGGGGGATTCCCGGCTCAGCCGTCGAAGGCCCGGAGCTTCACCAGGGCGGTGCCGTCGCTCTCGTAGACGGCCTTGAGGCGGACGGTCCGGGCCTGGTCCTGCGGGGGCGTGCCGTGCGGTCCGGGCGCGTCGCCGAAGTCCAGGCCCTGCGTGCCGTCGTCCGTCAGCCGCATGCGGGGGAACGCGGTGGTGAGCCGCTGGGCAAGCTCCTCGCGGGGCATCCGGAAGTCGACGAGGTAGCCGCGCTCCTGCCAGCCGCCGTTGTCGGTGCAGTGGGCCTCGGTGGCCTGGGCGGGCAGCCGGCCGCCGGCGAAGGCCACGGCCTCCGCGCAGTCGGCGGCGCCGGGGCCGCCGTCCCAGGTGCTCACCGCCCACCCCGCGTAGCCGGCGGGCACGAGCACGGCGGCGGTCGCCGCCGCGCCGATCAGCCACGTGTACGACCTGCGCACGACGAACCCCCCGGGTCGTGATCGACGGTGTGCGCACCGATCATGACACGAGGGGTTGAACGTGTTCAATGAGTGGTCAGCTGGGGCGCCCCAGGGCGCGGTACGTCCAGCCGGCGGCGCGCCAGGCGTCGGCGTCGAGGACGTTGCGGCCGTCGAGCAGGCGGCGCTCGGCGACGACCGCGCCCAGCTCGGCCGGGTCCAGCTCGCGGAACTCGGCCCACTCGGTGAGGTGGAGCAGGACGTGGGCGCCCTCGGCCGCCTCCAGGGCGGAGCCCGCGTAGGCGAGCGAGGGGAACATCTTGCGCGCGTTGTCCACGGCCTTCGGGTCGTAGACGGTGACCTGGGCGCCCTGGAGCTGGATCTGGGCGGCCACGTTGAGCGCGGGGGAGTCCCGGATGTCGTCCGAGTTGGGCTTGAAGGCGGCGCCGAGCACGGCGACCCGGCGGCCCAGGAAGCCGCCGCCGCACTGCTCGCGGGCCAGCTCGACCATCCGGGAGCGGCGGCGCATGTTGATCGAGTCGACCTCGCGCAGGAAGGTCAGCGCCTGGTCGGCGCCCAGCTCGCCGGCCCGGGCCATGAACGCCCGGATGTCCTTGGGCAGGCAGCCGCCGCCGAAGCCGAGCCCGGAGTTGAGGAACTTGCCGCCGATCCGCTCGTCGTGGGCGAGCGCGGCGGAGAGCTGGGTGACGTCGGCGCCGGCCGCCTCGCAGACCTCGGCCATCGCGTTGATGAAGGAGATCTTGGTGGCCAGGAAGGAGTTGGCGGCGGTCTTCACCAGCTCGGCCGTCGCGTAGTCGGTGACCAGGAACGGCACCCCGGCCGCGATCGGCTCCGCGTACACCTCGCGCAGCAGCCGCTCGGCGTTCGCGCTGTGCGCGCCGACCACGATCCGGTCCGGCCGCAGGGTGTCCTGGACGGCGAAGCCCTCGCGCAGGAACTCCGGGTTCCAGGCCAGTTCGGCACCCGCGCCGACCGGTGCCAGCGCGGCCAGCCGCTCGGCCAGCCGGGCCGCCGAGCCGACCGGCACGGTGGACTTGCCGACCACCAGGACGGGGCGGGTCAGGTGCGGCGCCAGGCCCTCGAGCGCGGCGTCCACGTACGACATGTCGGCCGCGAACTCGCCCTTGCGCTGCGGGGTGTTGACGCAGACGAAGTGCACGTCGGCGAACTCCGCGACCTCCTCGACGGAGGTGGTGAAGCGCAGCCGCCCGGTCGAGCCCTCGTGCCCGGCCACGTGCTTGACCAGCAGCTCGGACAGCCCGGGCTCGTACATCGGGACGCGGCCGGCGGTCAGCGTGGCGATCTTGTCCGGGTCGATGTCCAGGCCCAGCACCTCGAAGCCGAACTCGGCCATCGCGGCGGCATGCGTGGCGCCGAGGTAGCCGGTGCCGATCACGGAGATGCGGAGGGTCACGGGGTCCCCTTTGGTACGGGTTCGACCAGGACAGGTGCCCCCCGATGCTATCCGCCCCGGCGGCCGCCCCCGGGGCCGCCCGCTCGCCCGGTACGCCTAGGCAGCCGCAGGTCGGAGCCCTAGGATCGGTACTGAACGGTAGTTAACCGCAGAATCGACGCCGGTCGGGCTCCGACCGGCCACGGTCACTGGACGACGAGGCAGGCATCATGGCGGGCAGCGCGGGCGCGGCGGACTTCGATCTCTTCCGGATCTCCGAGGAGCACCAGATGCTTCGCGAGGCGGTGCGTTCGCTGGCCGAGGCGAAGATCGCTCCGTATGCGGCGG
>NZ_JBMVFA010000015.1:0-140862 GCF_049543595.1 Kitasatospora sp. NPDC094028
TGCAGGGGGGACCCTGTGGGAGAGTAGGACGCCGCCGAACAATTCTTCAGAGAAACCCCCATCCGGATTCCGGATGGGGGTTTTTCGCGTTTCCGGCCGGTCAGGGCTGTTCCGTGAGGGATTCCGCCAGGCGGTCGGCGAAGACCGTCAGCAGGTCCAGCTGTGGCCCGTCCCGGGCGACCCGGAAGCCGTGGCGGCGGCCCCAGAAGGCGGCCTGCACCGCGTGGAGCTGGGCCCAGCGGCGGACGCGTTCGCGGTCGAGTTCGGCGGCCTCGGCGAAGACGTCGAGGATTCGTCGGACGGCCCGGCGTGGATCGTTCGCTCCGATGAGCGTCAGCGCACGGGACTTGAGCAGGGTGCCGGCGTCGTAGGCGGGGTCGCCGACGTGGCCCTTCGGGTCGACGGCGAGCCAGGGCTCGCGGTCGGCGCGCAGGATGTTGCGGGCGTGCAGGTCCCCGTGGACGAGGGTGTCCGGCTGGTTCGGGCCGAGCTCGCGGACGGTGGCGAGGGCGGCCGCCACCGCGGTGGCGGGCATGGTGTGCGACAGCTCGGCGGCGTCCCGGCGCAGGTCCTGTTCCCAGGTGCCGGTCTGTTCGCTCAGCCGGGGCAGGTCGGGTGGTGCGGGGACGGCGAGGCGGCGGTTGAGTCGGCCGGCGACCGTCACGAGCCGGTCGGCGTCGGGCAGTTCGGCCAGCGTCGTGCCGTGGGCCCGTTCCAGCAGCATCGCGAAGCGGGGGTCGTCGCGCTCGTGCAGGCGGACGGCGCCGCGGCCGCGCCAGGTCGCGAACGCGTCCGGCTCGTGGACGTTGCCGGGGTGCGGGAACGACACCTTGAGGACGGCGGGGCCGGCCGTGGGCTGCCGGACCGGGACGACGATGCCGACGCCCCCGTGGGTCACCTCGCCGTCCGGTGAGCAGTCCCAGCGCTCCAGCAACTCATCGATGATCCGGGGCAGTTCGGCAAGCCATGCCGCCCCCGGTTCTCCCTCGCGCGCGACCGTGGTCCGCGCGAACGCCTCCGGAATCCCGATCATCCGGGCACCCTACAGCGGGGTCGGCGCCGTTGTAGGGGGATCAGAGGCGGCCGGCGGCCTTGAGCGCGAGGTAGGTGTCGGCGAGGGCCGGGGCGATCTGCGCGGGCGGGGCGTCGAGGACGGTGACGTTGTTCCGGGTGAGCCGGTCGGCGGTGGCGCGGCGGTCGGCGCGGGTCTGTTCGGCGGCGGCGGCGCCGTAGACGGCCTCCAGGGTGCCGCGTCCGGCGGCCAGGTCGTCCAGCCGGGGGTCGGCGACGGACGCCAGCACGACCTCGTGGCGCTTGGTGAGCAGGGGCAGCAGCGGCCGCAGGCCGTCCTCGACGGGCGCCGCGTCGAGACCGGTGAGCAGGACGATCAGCGAACGGTGCGGGGCCATCTTGAGCGCGGTGGAGACCAGCGAGCGCATGTCGGTCTCGTTGAGGGCGGGGTCGAGCCCGGCCATGGCGTCGGTGAAGGCGGGCAGGATCTCGCGGGGCGAACTGCCGACGACGGCGGCGCGCTTGCGGATGTCGTGGGCGAGCAGGTCGACGCGGTCGCCGGCCCGGGTGGCGAGGGCGGTGAGCAGCAGGGCGGCGTCGAGCGCGGCGTCCAGGCGGGGTGCGTCGCCGACCCGGCCGGCGGAGGTGCGGCCGGTGTCGAGGACGATCAGGATGTGCCGGTCGCGCTCGGGGCGCCAGGTGCGGACGGCGACGGTGTGCCGGCGGGCGCTGGCGCGCCAGTCGATGGAGCGGACGTCGTCGCCGGGCAGGTACTCGCGCAGGGAGTCGAACTCGGTGCCCTGGCCGCGGGTCAACAGCGAGGTGCGGCCGTCGAGTTCGCGCAGCCGGGCGAGTCGGGAGGGCAGGTGCTTGCGGCTGGTGAACGGGGGCAGCGCGCGCACGGTCCAGGGCAGCAGGTGGGAGCCCTGGCGGGCGGCCATGCCGAGTGGGCCGAGCGAGCGGATCGTCACCTTGTGGGCGTGGTGGTCGCCGCGGCGGGTCGGGGTGAGCACGGTGATCGCGCGGCGCCGTTCGCCGCCGGGGACGGTGAGGGTGTGCCGGGAGGCGGCGTGGGCGGTGCCGGGCCGCCAGGCGGAGGGGGCCCAGGCGTCGCGGATCAGCGCCCGCAGGGGCCGCCCGGAGGGGTTGGTGACGGCCAGTTCCACGGAGGCGGGCTCGCCGAGCCGGACGCGGGTGTCGCCGCCCCGCCCGAGCCGCAGGCTGCGGACGGGTGCGGCGAGCACGAGGTCGACCACGACGGCGATCAGCACCGTGCCGCTGACGAGGGCGATCCCGGTCCAGGACGGCAGCAGCAGGCCCACGACGAGCGCGCCGAGCGCGGCGAGCAGGGCGGTTCGCCCGGTGAGGGCCATGCGGTGGCACTCCTTCGATGGGTCGTCAGCCGGTGGGGCCGGGATGGGGTCGGACGGCTGGTCAGCGGGGCGCGGGCGTCTGGGCGAGCACGGCCTGGATGACGGAGTCGGCGGTGACGCCCTCCATCTCGGCCTCGGCGCGCAGCGCGACCCGGTGCCGCAGGGTGGGCAGGGCGAGCGCCTTGACGTCGTCCGGGGTGACGTAGTCGCGCCCGGCGAGCCAGGCCCAGGCGCGCGCGGCGGCGAGCAGGGCGGTGGCACCGCGCGGGGAGACGCCGATGGACAGCGACGAGGACTGCCGGGTGGCCCGGCAGAGGTCGACGATGTAGGCGAGGACCTCGGGGGAGACGGTCAGCTTGGCGACCTGCGCGCGGGCCGCGGCGAGGTGCTCGGGCCCGGCGACCGGGCGCACGCCGGCGGCGGCGAGGTCGCGCGGGTCGAACCCGGACGCGTGCCGGGCGAGGACCTGGAACTCCTGGTCGCGGTCGGGCAGCGGCAGGATCAGCTTGAGCAGGAAGCGGTCCAGCTGGGCCTCGGGCAGCGGGTAGGTGCCCTCGTACTCGACTGGGTTCTGGGTCGCGGCGACCATGAACGGGACGGGCAGCGGGCGCGGTTCGCCGTCGACGGTGACCTGCCGCTCCTCCATGGCCTCCAGCAGGGCGGCCTGGGTCTTCGGCGGGGTGCGGTTGATCTCGTCGGCGAGCAGCAGGTTGGTGAAGACCGGGCCGGGCTGGAAGGAGAACTCGGCGGTGCGGGCGTCGTAGACGAGCGAGCCGGTGACGTCGCCGGGCATCAGGTCGGGGGTGAACTGGATGCGCTTGGTCTCCAGGCTGAGCGCGGTGGACAGGGTGCGGATCAGCAGGGTCTTGGCGACGCCGGGGACGCCTTCGAGCAGCACGTGGCCGCCGCAGAGGAGGGCCACGACGAGGCCGGTGACGGCGGCGTCCTGGCCGACCACGGCCTTGCCGATCTCGGCGCGCAGCGCGGTGAGCGCGGCGCGCGGGTCGGTGGTGGCGGCGGGGGCCGCGGCGGCGGCGTTGGTGCCGGGGGTGTCGGAGTCCGTGCCGGGGACGGAGCGGAGCTGGGCGGTTGCCTGGTCGGTCACGGGTTCCGAACCTGCCTTTCGAGGGCGTCGAGGTCGTCGGCGAGCCGGAGCAGTGCGGCGTCGTCGGTCGGGGGCGGGCCGTACAGCAGGGCCCGGACGTCCGCGGCGGACTGCTCGGGGCGGCGGTCGGCCAGGGCCGCGCAGAGTGCGTCGGGGTCGGGTGCGCCGGCCCGGAGCGGGACGCCCAGGGCGGGGGCGAGGCGGTGGGCGGCGGCGCGGCGCAGGGCCTGGGCGGCGCGGCCGTGGGCCTTGGCCCGCCGGTAGAGCCGGGCGCGGCCTTCGGTGGTCTCGCTGGCGCGGACCACGACGGGCAGGTTCTCGCTGACCACCGGGCCGAGCCGGCGGCCGCGCCAGAGGGCGGCCAGTACGGCGGCGACGGCGAGTTGGAGGCCGGCCCAGTACCAGCCGTCCGGGACGTAGTCGCCGAAGGTCTTGGTGTGGACGCCCTTGGGCAGCGGGACGCTGTAGTCGGGCAGGTGCCAGGTGAGGGTGGGCTGCGAGCCGAGCAGGCCGAGGGCGAGCGAGGCGTTGCCGGCGACGGTGAGTTCGCCGTTCTGCAGGAGGACGCCGCTGCCGAGCACGACGACGTCGCGGGTGCCGTCGTCGAGCGGGGTGCGGACCAGCGCGTAGCCGTGGCCGCGCGGGTAGCAGCCCTCGCCGCGGCTGCCGCTGGTGTAGAGCATGCCGCCGGTCTCTGCGTCGCCGGCCCGGACGGCCTCGGGCAGGGAGCAGCGGGCGTTGGCGGGGCGGACGGGGGCGTAGGGGACGCCGCCGTCCTCCTCGGAGCTGCGGATGCCGGGGGCGAGCGCGCTGAGGGCGGCCGGCCCGGGGGCGATGAGCACCAGCCGGGTGTGCCGGGCGGCGGCGATCGCGCGCAGCTGGTCGGGGGTGAGCAGGTCCGGCTCGGGCAGCACCAGGGTGTCGGGGCCGGTGGGGAGGACGGTGGGGTCGGTGCTGAGCCGGGTGGTCAGGCCCTGGTGTTCGAGCAGAGCGTAGGCGGCGTGGGCGCCGTCGCGGTCGTACGAGCGCGGGTCGATCGTCGGGTACTGGCGGTCGCGGCCGAGGGCGACGACGGTGACGGCGCCGATCAGCAGGACGGCGAGGAACGCCAGGTACCAGCGGGCCCGGCGGAGCAGTCCGCGCCCGGTCGGGGCGAGGCTGGTCGGGGCGGTGCGGGTCGGCTGCTCGGCCGCGGGCGGGGCGGGGGCGGGGACGATGTCGGTCATGCCGCTCCTCCCGGGGCTGCGGCCGCGGTCGCGGCGTGGACCGGGCGGGTGCGTTCCAGCGTCCGGTCGAGGTCGTGCAGCAGCTGGTAGGCGGCCTGGTCGGCGGTGCGCTCGCCGAAGGCGATGTCGTCGAAGGTGCGGGCGGCGGCGGTCAGCGCGGCTGCGTGCTCGGGCAGGGCGCGGCCGGCTTCGGCGGCGGCCTCGTCGGCGGTGCGGCCGGGGCGGGTGTCGAGCAGGGTGCGCTCCTCCAGGGCCCGGACCAGGGCGCGCATCTGCTCGCGGACGGCCTCCTCCCAGCGCCCGGCGGCGGCGTGGGCGGCGGCGTCGGCCCGGTGCCGGTCGGCGCTGCGCGGGCCTTCGACGCCGTACACGCCGAGGACGGTGCGGGCGGCGCGCTTGGGTGCGCCGAGGCGCCACCAGAGCGCCGCGGCGATCAGCAGGGCGACGATGATGAAGAACAGCAGGCCGGTGGTGCCGCTGGTGCCGTCGCCGGAGATGCCGTCGAGCGAGCTGGTGATGTGGTCGTTGATCCAGTCCATGACCCGTTCCAGGACGGACGGGTCGTGCTTGTGGTACTCGGCGTTGAGCAGTTCGTCGCGGGCGGCCTCGCGCGCCGGGTCCCGCGGAACGGTGACCGGTGCGCCGCCGGCCAGCAGCGGCATGTCCCCCCAGTTCGGCATCCGGCTCAGCGCCTCGCGGGGGCGGGGTCGGCCTGGGCGGCGTCCTGCTCGGGCAGGGCGGCGGCGCGGGCGAGCTCGATGTCGAGGGCCTCGCGGCGGATGCGCTGGTCGATGTAGACGAGGACGCCGACGACGGCCAGGAACGGGATGGTGAGGGTGGAGGCGAGCAGCCCGGCGACCGCGTCGGTGATCAGCATCGCGGTGGACTCGTTGAGGGTGCCGTCGAACGAGGACTGGCGGTGCAGGTCGGCGAAGCCGAGGATGACGCCGAGGATGCGGAACGGCATGGCGATGACCATGGTGGCGACCAGCGCGAACACCCGGGCGACCAGCGAGATGCCGAGGACGCGCCACCAGGCGCCGCGCACCAGGCGCCGGGAGCGGGAGAGCGCGGTCAGCACGCCCTGCTTCTCCAGCATCAGGGCGGGGGCGGCCAGGCTGAACCGGATCCACAGCCAGAAGCCGACCGGGAGGGCCATCAGGCCGACCAGGAAGAGCAGGGCGGCGGTGCCGAACGAGGCGCTGCCGCTGCGGTCGTAGAGGTACCAGGGGGTGAACCCGAGCAGCATCACCCCGGCGGACAGCAGGGCGGTGAGCGTGGTCAGCCCGAGCAGCTGCAGCAGCCGGGGGCGGGTCTCGCGCCAGGCCTCGCCGGCGGTCACCGGGCGGCCGAGGACGGCGCGGCTGACGACGACGGTGAGGAGCGCCGCGGCGAGCGCGCCGAGCAGCATGGTCAGCGGCAGGGTGAGGAAGGTGGTCGTGAACTGGGTGTTGTTGCCGGTCTTGCCCTTGGCCATGGACAGTTCGACGGCGACCATGCCGGCCTGCTGGAGCACCGCGAAGCCGAGCGAGAGGGTCAGGACCGTCCGCCAGTAGCGGCGGACGGTGGTGACGGCGCCGTCGAGCATTTCGCCGAAGCCGAGCGGGCGCAGCGGGATGACGCCGGGCCGGGGGCTGCGCGGGGCGCGCCAGCCGGGCCGGCCGTACTGGCCGGTCCCGGCGGGTGCCTGCGGGGTGGTCTGCGGTGGTGCCGACTGGCCGGGCACGGCGGCGGGCGCGTCGGCCGGGGGCCGGGCGCCGTCGCGGGGCGGCTCGGGCGAGCCGGGCGAGGCCCAGCCCGGGGTGTCGGTCATCACTGCTCCTCGGAGGGGCGTCACGGGCGCGGCTCCGGGCGATCTTTCGCCCGCGCGCAGCGCCCATCGTGCCATGGGGCCCGGACCGGCCCCAGGGGGATCCGGCTGAGGATCGGAAACCGGGGGCCGCGGGGCCCCGGGGGCGGGGCCGGGGACCGCCCGCAGGTGCTCCGACCAGGCCTGTTCGCCCGTTTTGGCCGGAATTCGGCGGCGGTGGAGTTGGCCGTTGTGGAGCATTGGCACTGCTGTGCGGCAGGTCACAATCCGGTAATGAGAAGATGGACCCATGAAGGGACGCGTCCTCGTCGTTGATGACGACTCCGCACTGGCCGAGATGCTCGGCATTGTGCTGCGTGGTGAGGGTTTCGAGCCGTTTTTCGTCGCGGATGGGGACAGGGCGCTAGCAGCGTTCCGGGAGACCAAGCCCGACCTGGTCCTGCTCGACCTGATGCTGCCCGGCCGGGACGGCATCGACGTCTGCCGGCAGATCAGGGCGGAGTCGGGGATCCCGATCGTCATGCTGACCGCGAAGACCGACACGGTCGACGTCGTGGTGGGCCTGGAGTCGGGAGCCGACGACTACGTCACCAAGCCGTTCAAGCCCAAGGAGCTGGTGGCCCGGGTGCGCGCGCGGCTGCGCCGTGCCGAGGAGCCGACGCCCGAGCAGCTGACCATCGGCGACCTGGTGATCGACGTGGCCGGCCACTCGGTGAAGCGGGACGGCCGGGGCATCCCGCTGACCCCGCTGGAGTTCGACCTGCTGGTCGCGCTGGCCCGCAAGCCCTGGCAGGTGTTCACCCGCGAGGTGCTGCTGGAGCAGGTCTGGGGCTACCGGCACGCGGCGGACACCCGGCTGGTCAACGTCCACGTCCAGCGCCTGCGTTCGAAGATCGAGAAGGACCCGGAGCGTCCGGAGATCGTGGTGACGGTGCGCGGCGTGGGTTACAAGGCCGGGCCCAGCTGACGTGACGGACCAGGCTGGCGACACCCCGTCGGGTTCCGCGACCGACGGGGCCGGTTCCGTGCGCGGGGACGTGCTCAGTTCGACCACCCGCCGCCGGCGCGGCCCCGGTGGGCTGTTCGGGCTGTTCACCCGTCAGCTGCGCCGCCCGGTGGCCCGGGCGGCGGTGCTGTACCGCCGGTCGATCCAGGTGCGCGTGGTCGCGGTGTCCCTGCTGCTGTCGATCGCGGTCGTCCTGGTGCTGGGCGTGGTCGTGGTGGCGCAGGTGCGCACCGGTCTGCTCGACACCAAGATGGGCGCCGCCCGCGAGCAGGCCCGGATCGGGTTCCAGGCCGAGCTGAAGAAGATCGACGAGGCCAAGGACCAGCGGCTGCGGGGCACCGCCGACCCGACCAGCGAGGACACCGGCACCTGGCTGCTGCGCCGGGTCAACGACCTGGCGGCGAGCGGGCAGACGGTGTACTCGGTGATCGCGATGGCGCCGGGCACCGGGGCCGTCGTCCCGGACACCGGCTTCGCGCCGCGCTACACCGGCGACATCCTGCCGACCAGCGTCCCGGACAGCCTGCGCGACAAGGTGCACGTCGAGCCCGGCCAGATGTTCGACCAGCCGACCCGGATCCACCGGGCGGACGGCCGCTCCGAGCCCGGGCTGGCCCTGGGCATGCAGTTCGTCGGCCCGTCCGGCACCAGCTACCAGCTGTTCTACGTGTTCTCCTTCGGCCAGGAGACCGACACCCTCAACCTGATCACCGGCACCCTGGCGACCGCCGGCGTGTTCGTGGTGATCCTCATGGGCGCCATCGCCTGGGTCGTGGTGCGCCAGGTGGTCACCCCGGTCCGGATGGCCGCCGGCATCTCCGAGCGCCTCGCGGACGGGCACCTGGAGGAGCGGATGAAGGTGACCGGGACGGACGACATCGCCCGCCTCGGCGAGTCCTTCAACCGGATGGCCAACGCCCTGCAGGCGCAGATCCGCCAGCTGGAGGAGCTGTCCCGGGTGCAGCGGCGGTTCGTCTCGGACGTGTCGCACGAGCTGCGCACCCCGCTCACCACCGTCCGGATGGCCGCCGACCTGATCTACGACAGCCGCGAGGACCTGGACCCGATGGCGGCCCGCTCGGCGGAGCTGCTGCAGGGCCAGCTGGACCGCTTCGAGTCGCTGCTCGCCGACCTGCTGGAGATCAGCCGCTTCGACGCCGGCGCCGCGATCCTGGACGCCGAGCCCGTCGACCTGCGCGAGATCGTCGCCCGGGTCGTCGAGGCGGCCGAACCGCTCGCCGAGGCCAAGGGCAGCGCCGTGGTGATCCGCGGCGACGGCGAGCCGGTGCTGGCCGAGGTGGACTCCCGCCGGATCGAGCGCATCCTGCGCAACCTGGTGGTCAACGCGCTGGAGCACGGCGAGGGCCGCGACGTGGTGGTCCGGCTCGGCTCGGCGGACGGCGCCGTCGCGGTCGGCGTGCGCGACTACGGCATCGGCCTCAAGCCGGGCGAGGCCTCCCGGGTCTTCCACCGCTTCTGGCGGGCCGACCCGTCCCGGGTGCGGACCACCGGCGGCACCGGCCTCGGCCTGTCCATCGCGGTCGAGGACGCCCACCTGCACGGCGGCTGGCTGCAGGCCTGGGGCGAGCCCGGGGGCGGCTCGCACTTCCGGCTCACCCTGCCGCGCACCCGCGGCGGGGAGATCAGCCGGGCGCCGTTCCGGCTGGAGCCGGAGGACTCCCGCAACAACCGCGGCCTCGGCACGTACGGGATGCCGTACCGGCGGGCGATCGCCCCGGCGGGCGCGACGGCGCTGAGCGCCGTCGAGGAGCCGGCCGAGACGCCGGAGGGCGGCGGCAACGGGCTCGGGACCGGGCTGGGCGGGGTGCTGAACATCGGCCCCGGTCTGGGCCGGCAGCGACTGCCCGAGGGCCCGCGCTCGGACCCCTCGGACGTGCGGACGGCGGGGGCCGGGTACGGTGCGACCGGCGCCCAGGTCATGGTGGACCCGACGCCCGGGCGGCCGTCGGTGGCAGCGCGGACGGCGGAGCCGGGCGTGACGGGCGGGACGGACCTGGAGGGGTCGCAGCGTGCGAAGGACGAGCAGGACTGAGTCGCGGTTCGCGGCGGTGGTCGGCGCGGTGCTGCTCGCCCTGGTGGCGAGCGGCTGCGCGGCCATGCCGGACTCCGGGGGCATCTCCAGGGTGGAGCTGTCCCAGGGTGCGGCCGACAAGAACCTGCAGGCCCGGGTGTACCCGCTCGGCCCCGCCAAGGGTGCCGGGCCGCGCGAGCTGCTGACCGGCTTCCTCGACGCCGTCACCGCCGACGAGGGCTTCGACGTCGCCCGGCAGTACCTCACCGAGAACGCCGCCGCGCACTGGAACCCGGACGCCGGGATCCAGGTGCTCTCCGACAACATGATCAAGCGGACCGTCCAGGCCGCCACCACCGAGTCGGACACCACGGCGCAGTTCACCGTGAGCGGGACGCTGATCGCCTCCATCGACACCAAGCACTCGTACCTGCTCGCGAACACCCAGCCGCCCGTCGCCTCCGACTTCACGTTCGTCCGGGAGAAGGGCAACGAGTGGCGGATCGACAAGCTGCCGGCCGGCGTGATCATGAACGAGACGAACTTCCGCAACACCTACCGCCAGGTCGACCGGTACTTCTACACCACCCCGGACCCGTCCTCGTTCATCGCGGGCAGCTCCCCCCAGGAGGTGCTGATCGCCGACCCGATCTACCTGCGGCGCCGGATGGACCCGCTGATGGCGGCCGCCAAGGCCGTGGTCACCGGGCCCTCGGACTGGCTGGCGCCGGTCGCCCGGACGGCGTTCCCGAACGGGGCCGGCGTCGACCGGGTGACGGTGGACGACAGCCGCGCCGCCCACGTGCAGCTCCTCGGCGTGGACGTCAGTGATCCGGCGAACTGCCGGCGGATGGCGAACCAGCTCTTCTACACCCTCGCCGACCAGGTCAAGGGCCAGGTCGAGCGGCTCGAACTCAAGGGCCAGCGCGGCACCTGCACGGCCAGCCGCACCGACGCGCCGAACACCGGCCCCGGCGCCCTGGCCGGCCCGCCGCCCGCGATCCAGTACTACCAGCGCGCCGACAACGGCGTGCTGATGACCGCCGACGAGCAGCACGGCGGCCAGGCCGTGAACGGCGCCCTCGGCAAGCCGCAGCCGAACGGCACCGCGCCGCTCGGCACCATCGCCGTCGCCCGGGACGGCTCCCGCGCCGCCGCGATCAGCGGCGACGGCCACCAGCTGTTCTCGGTGCCGTTCTCCGCCAGCTCCGTGTCGATGCCCGAACCGGTGCTCACCTCGCCGGTCAAGGCCGCCGACAAGAGCGACGGACTGGCCTCGCCCAGCTGGGACGGCCGCGGCGACCTCTGGGTGGCGGACCGCAACCCGCAGGCCCCCCGGGTGGTGATGGTCCGCGGCAACAAGACCTTCCCGGTGTCGGTCGAGGGGCTGGACGGGCAGACCGTGCAGGCGCTCAAGATCTCCTCGGACGGCGCGCGGATCGCCCTGGTGGTCAAGAACCAGGGCTCGGCCACCCGTTCGCTGCTGTTCGGCCTGGTGGTGCACGGCGGCACGCCGCAGGAGCCGACCGCGAAGATCGTCGGACTGCGCCGGGTGGCCCCGCTGCTCACCGACGTCGCCTCGGTCGCCTGGGCGGAGGCCGACCAGCTGCTGGTGCTCGGCAAGGAGGGCGACCGGATCCAGCAGCTGTACTACATCAGCACGGACGGCTCGCAGAGCAGCGACAGCCCGCTGCAGAGCGGCCCCGGCTGGCTGACCATCTCGGCCTCCGAGTCCCGCAGCAACGTGCTGGCCGCGGCGCCGCCGGTGCTCGCGGTGGCCGAGGGCAAGGTGTACCGGCTGATCAACGCCCAGTGGCGCGAGCTGCAGATGCAGGACAAGGCCGGCGCCTACTTCTACGCCGGCTGACCCCCGGTCCGGCCCGCCGGGTCGGCGTCGTCGGCCCGGCCCGTCCGGTGGTCGGTGGCCGCGACGGTGGCGGCGGCCCGGGCCGGCAGGCCGGCGGCGGCCAGCGCCCGGGCGGCCTCGGCGAGGCTGGCACCGGTGGTCACCAGGTCGTCCACCAGTACCGGCTGACGCCCCGCCAGTCCGCGGTTCGCGCGCGGCAGCACGGTGAGCGCGCCGTGCAGGTTGCGCCGCCGCTCGGCCGCGCCCAGCCCCGCCTGGTCGGCGACCGGGCGGGTGTGCCGCAGCAGCGGAGCCGTCCGGGCGTCCAGGCCGGCCCGGCGCAGCGAACGGGCGGCGGCGCCGGCCAGCCGCAGCGTCGGGTCGTGCCCCCGGGCGCGGACGGCCGCCCGGGCCGAGGGCATCGGCACCAGCAGCAGCGGAGCCCGTTCGGCGCGCGGGCCCAGCGCCGAGCGCACCGCCCGGCCGAGCGCCTCGCCGAGCGGGCCGGCCAGCCGCAGCGCGCCCCGTTCCTTGTGCGCCAGCAGCAGCTGCCGGACCGGGTCGGTGTAGGGCGCGGCGGCGTGCGCCCAGGGCAGCAGGGTGGGGCCGGGGCGGGCGGCGGCCAGCGCGTGCCGGCAGACCGGGCAGAGCGGGGTGCGTTCGGCGCCGCAGCCCGCGCAGTCGGCGGGGAGCAGGACGTCCAGCAGTCCGGCCAGGGCGTGGCCGAACGGTCCCCGGTCGGACGGGGGACGGGCGGGGGTGGCGGGCACGGCTGCTCCTGGCGGCGGCACGGAGAGTGAGCAAAGGATGCGCCGTACGGGGGGTGTTGTCCAGGTATTCACCCATGCTTCACTCGCAAGAGGGTAGACAGGGTGCGACAGCTTGACCGGCCGTCCGCGGTGTCGGGTCGTGCCCGCATCACCCGTCGGGTGCCCCGGCTGGGGAGGCGAAAACCCCGTGTGAGGTGTTCGATAAGGCTCCAGGGGGTTTCAACCGTCCCTGGTGGGGAGGAAGTGAGGTGAGGGCCAGTCGTTTCCACCGCTCGCGGTGGAACGGGGGGCCGGCAGTGGATGGGCTGGTCCAGCTGGGTCTCAGCCCGATCCGGTAGCACCCGGATCGGCGTCAGCACGAGGGATCGGAGTTCTGCGTGGACATCGTCGTCAAGGGCCGCAAGACCGAGGTGCCCAAGAGGTTCCGCGAGCACGTGGCCGAGAAGCTGGAGAAGGTCCAGAAGTTCGACGGCAAGGTGATCAGCCTCGACGTCGAGGTGTCCAAGGAGCACAACCCGCGGCAGGCCGACCGGTCCGACCGGGTGGAGATCACTCTCCGTACCCGTGGCCCGGTGATCCGGGCCGAAGCCGCCGCCGCCGACCCGTACGCGGCGCTCGACCTGGCCTCCGCGAAGCTCGACGCGCAGCTGCGCAAGTCCGCCGACCGGCGCCGGGTCCACAAGGGCGGCGGGAACGGCCGCACCCCCATCAGCGTCGCCGAGGCGACCGCGGCCCTGGCCGCGCTGCCGGAGACGACGACGGAGAGCGCGACCAACGGGGCCGTCCGCAAGACCATGATGGGATCGCTGGAAGTGGAGGGCGAGGGCCCGCTGGTGGTCCGCGAGAAGACCCACTCGGCCGCCCCGATGGCGCTCGACCAGGCGCTGTACGAGATGGAGCTGGTCGGCCACGACTTCTACCTGTTCGTGGAGAAGGACAGCGGCCTGCCGAGCGTCGTCTACCGCCGGCGCGGTTACGACTACGGCGTCATCCACGTCCAGCCCGACATGGCGGCCGGTGTGGCCAGCGGCGCGGGTGGTGCGATCGGTCGGGCCGACTTCGAGGACTGACCGTCCGAGCAGTGTCGATGAAGGGGTGACCCCGGTGGCCGCGGCCGCCGGGGTCACCGGCGTTCCGGGCCGGGACGCCCGCCGGCCGGGGCGCGCCCGCCCCTGGTCGGGGCCGGTTCGCGCGGGGGGCGGACCGGGCGGGTTCGAACGGTTCCGGGCCGCCCCCCGGCCGAGGGGTCACCCGATGCGGGGGAATCGGCGCCGGAGGGTGACCGTGGCCGCGGCGGGGCGTGGAATGATTGGCGCACGACGACCCGCGAAGGGGGAGGAGCGGATGGGGGATCACTTCGGGCTGGGGCCCGCTGGGGGGCCGGTCGCCGGGCTGCCGCCGAGGCCGGAGGAGGAGCCCGCGTACGCGCCGCACCGGGGTGAGCCGATCCGCGTGCTGGTCGTGGACGACCACGCGCTGTTCCGCCGGGGGCTGGAGATCGTCCTCGCGGAGGAGCCGGACATCAAGGTCGTCGGCGAGGCGGGGGACGGTGCCGAGGCCGTGCTGAAGGCCGCCGACCTGCTGCCCGACATCATCCTGATGGACGTCCGGATGCCGCGCCGCAGCGGGATCGAGGCCTGCACGGCGATCAAGGACGTGGCGCCCAGCACCAAGATCATCATGCTGACGATAAGCGACGAGGAGGCCGACCTCTACGAGGCGATCAAGGCGGGGGCCACCGGCTACCTGCTCAAGGAGATCTCCACCGACGAGGTCGCCACCGCGATCCGCGCGGTCGCCGACGGGCAGTCGCAGATCAGCCCTTCGATGGCGTCCAAGCTGCTCACCGAGTTCAAGTCGATGATCCAGCGCCGCTCCGACGACCGGGACCTGGTGCCCGCGCCCCGGCTCACCGACCGGGAGCTGGAGGTGCTGAAGCTGGTGGCGACCGGGATGAACAACCGGGAGATCGCCAAGGAGCTGTTCATCAGCGAGAACACCGTGAAGAACCACGTGCGCAACATCCTGGAGAAGCTCCAGCTGCACTCCCGGATGGAGGCCGTGGTGTACGCGATGCGGGAGAAGATCCTCGAAATAGGGTGAGCCGGGCCGGCCGCGGGGCAGCCCTGGGGGGCGGCCGCCGCGCGGCCCGGTCAGTCGGCGAGCAGCTTCTCCAGGGGCGGGCGCAGCCGTTCGTCGTGCAGCGCCTCCACCCGCACCGCGTCGCAGCCGACCCAGGCGGCCGCCTCCCGCAGAGCCGTGGCCAGCGCCTGGACGTGCCGGGCGCCGGCCCCCGCGCCGGTGCCCGGGGCGCCGGTCAGCGAGACCTGACGGGCGACCAGGGTGCGCCCCTCCCGGGCCGGGTCGACCCGGCCGACCAGTCGGCCGCCGGCCAGCAGCGGCATCGCGAAGTAGCCGTGCACCCGCTTGTGCTTGGGCGTGTAGGCCTCCAGCCGGTGCGTCATGCCGAAGATCCGCTCCGTCCGGGCGCGGTCCCAGACCAGCGAGTCGAACGGCGAGAGCAGCGTGGTGCGGTGGCGCCCGCGCGGGGCCGGGGCCAGCGCCGCCGGGTCCGCCCAGGCGGGTGCCGGGGTGCCGTCCGGGCCCCAGCCGGCCACCTCGACCGGGACGAGCCCGCAGTCGGCCAGGACCGGGTCCAACTCCTCGGCGCGCAGCCGGTGGTAGTCCAGCAGGTCGGCCCGGGTGGCGACGCCGAGCGCGGCGCCGGCCTGCGCGACCAGGGTGCGCACGCACGCCGCGTCGTCGGGCTCCTGCCCGAACAGGGCGGCCGGGACGGCCTGTTCGGCCAGCGCGTAGACGCGCTTCCAGCCGCGGCGCTCGGTGCACACCACGTCGCCGAAGGCCAGCGCCCGTTCGACCGCGATCTTGGTGTCGGACCAGTCCCACCACTCGGCGGTCTTCTTGGCGCCGCCCAACTCGGTCGAGGTGAGCGGCCCTTCGGCGCGCAGCTTGTCGAGCACGTGCCGGTACGTCTCGGGCGTGACCTGGTGGCCCCAGAGGTGGCCGCGGTCGCGGTAGCGGCGGCGCCGGAAGGCGAACAGCGGCCACTCCTCGATCGGCAGGACGCAGGCCGCGTGCGACCAGTACTCGAAGCTCGTGCCCCCGCCCCAGTACGCCGCCTCGACGGCCGGGCGGCCGACCGCGCCGAGGCGGGCGTACGGGACGAGTTCGTGCGAGCGGGCCAGGACCGAGATGGTGTCCAGCTGTACGGCGCCCAGGTGCCGCAGCACCCCGCGCACCCCGGCCCGGCGGTCGGGCGCGCCGAGCAGGCCCTGGGCGCGCAGGGCGATCCGGCGGGCCTCGTCGGCGGACAGGACGGCGGCGGCGCGGTGGGCGGGGGCGCGATCGGCAGCGGCGGCGGTCATGCCGGCGAGCGTAGCCGGGGGTACCGACACCCGGGCCGGGCCGATGCCCGGGCCCGAGCGGCCGCGGCCGAGGTCAGTCCAGGTCGGAGGCGAGCAGCGAGGCGAGCCAGGCGTCGTGGAAGACGCCGCGCTGCTCGGCGAAGGCGCGCAGCGTGCCCTCGATGCGGTAGCCGGCCTTCTCCGCGACCGCGCGCGAGCCCCCGTTGCCGACGTAGGCCACCCACTCCAGCCGGCGCAGACCGAGTTCGCGCAGGCCGTAGTGGGAGACGGCGCGGGCGGCCTCGGTGGTGTAGCCGCGGCCGCGGAACTCCTTCACGGCCCACCAGCCGATCTCGGCGCAGCCCGGGTCGTTGTCGCGCAGGACGAGCCCCTGGCTGCCGACCAGGGCGCCGGACTCGCGCTCGAACACGCACCAGATCCGGTTCGCGCCGGTGCGCCAGCCGTTGGCGGAGAGGTCGCGCACGAAGAACTCCGCGTCCTCGCGCCGGTAGGGGGAGGGGACGACCGTCCAGCGCTGGATCTCCGGGTCCTGGCAGGCGGCGAAGACGGCGTCGATGTCGGATTCCCGCGGGGCGCGCAGGACGAGGCGGCCGGTGGTGAGGGTGACGGGTTCGCTGCGCTCTTCTTCCATGACGGGATTATTCCGTGGGAGGGCGAACGCGGGCATCCGGATATACGGCCAACTCCCCGACCCGCTGACCGGTTTGTCACGTTCGACGGCGCTATCGATCCATGTGCTCGCGCGGGTGACACGGGAATACCGTGCTGACGCACCTCCCGGGGCATTGGACTCCTCGCATACGATGGCCCGTGCGGTGGGGTGGACCCGCCGTGCAGTCGTCCAGTGCCAATACAGGCAAGGAGCCCGCCCAAGTGTCCGTCTTCGACAAGATCCTGCGCGCCGGCGAAGGCAAGATCCTTCGCAAGCTGCAGCGGATTGCTGCCCAGGTCAACTCCATCGAAGAGGACTTCGTCAACCTCACCGACGCCGAGCTGCGCGCGCTGACCGACGAATACAAGCAGCGGCTCGCGGACGGCGAGACGCTGGACGACATCCTCCCCGAGGCATTCGCCACCGTCCGCGAGGCCGCCAAGCGCGTGCTCGGCCAGCGCCACTACGACGTCCAGCTCATGGGCGGCGCGGCGCTGCACTACGGCTACGTCGCCGAGATGCGCACCGGTGAGGGCAAGACCCTGGTCGGCACCCTGCCCGCGTACCTGAACGCGCTCACCGGCAAGGGCGTCCACCTGATCACGGTCAACGACTACCTCGCCGAGCGCGACTCGGAGTGGATGGGCCGGGTGCACCGCTTCCTCGGCCTCGAAGTCGGCGTGATCCTCGCCAACATGACCCCCGCCGAGCGCAAGCGCCAGTACGCGATGGACATCACGTACGGCACCAACAACGAGTTCGGTTTCGACTATCTGCGCGACAACATGGCCTGGTCGAAGGACGAACTCGTCCAGCGCGGCCACAACTTCGCGGTCGTCGACGAGGTCGACTCGATCCTCATCGACGAGGCCCGTACCCCGCTGATCATCTCCGGCCCGGCCGACCAGGCGACCAAGTGGTACGCCGACTTCGCCAAGCTGGTGCTGCGCCTGAAGATCGACCGCGACTACGAGGTCGACGAGAAGAAGCGCACCGTCGGCGTCCTGGAGGAGGGTGTCACCCGGGTCGAGGACTACCTCGGCATCGACAACCTCTACGAGTCGGTGAACACCCCGCTGGTCGGCTTCCTGAACAACGCCATCAAGGCGAAGGAGCTGTACAAGCGGGACAAGGACTACGTCGTGATGAACGGCGAGGTCATGATCGTCGACGAGCACACCGGCCGCATCCTGGCCGGCCGTCGCTACAACGAGGGCATGCACCAGGCGATCGAGGCGAAGGAGGGGGTGGAGGTCCAGAACGAGAACCAGACGCTGGCCACCATCACCCTGCAGAACTTCTTCCGCCTGTACGACAAGCTCTCCGGCATGACCGGTACCGGCACCACCGAGGCCGCCGAGTTCCACCAGATCTACAAGCTCGGCGTGGTCCCGATCCCGACCAACAAGACGCCGCTGCGCATCGACCAGCCCGACCTGATCTACAAGTCGGAGCCGGCCAAGTTCGCCGCCGTGGTCGAGGACATCGCGGACAAGCACGAGAAGGGCCAGCCGGTGCTGGTCGGCACCGTGTCGGTCGAGAAGTCCGAGTACCTGTCGCAGGAGCTGCGCAAGCGCGGCATCCCGCACGAGGTGCTGAACGCCAAGCACCACGAGCGCGAGGCGCAGATCGTCGCGCAGGCCGGCCGCAAGGGCGCCGTCACCGTCGCCACCAACATGGCCGGCCGTGGCACCGACATCATGCTCGGCGGCAACCCGGACCACCTGGCCACCGCCGAGCTGGCGCAGCGCGGGCTGACCCAGACGGAGAACCCGGAGGAGTTCGAGGAGGCCTTCCCGGAGGCGCTGGAGAAGGCCAAGGCCGCGGTCAAGGCCGAGCAGGAGGAGGTCCGCGAGGCCGGTGGCCTCTACGTCCTCGGCACCGAGCGGCACGAGTCCCGCCGGATCGACAACCAGCTGCGCGGCCGCTCCGGCCGTCAGGGCGACCCGGGCGAGTCCCGCTTCTACCTGTCGCTCGGCGACGACCTGATGCGCCTGTTCAAGGCCGGCATGGTCGAGCGCGTGCTCTCGATGGCGAACGTGCCCGAGGACGTGCCGATCGAGTCCAAGATGGTCACCCGCGCGATCGCCTCCGCGCAGACCCAGGTCGAGCAGCAGAACTTCGAGATCCGCAAGAACGTCCTGAAGTACGACGAGGTGCTGAACCGCCAGCGCGAGGTCATCTACGGCGAGCGCCGCCGCGTGCTGGAGGGCGAGGACCTGCAGGAGCAGGTCGGCCACTTCATGGACGACACCGTCGAGGCCTACGTCAAGGTCGCCACCGGCGAGGGCTTCGAGGACGACTGGGACCTCGACAAGCTCTGGACCGCGCTCAAGCTGCTCTACCCGATCACCCTGGACCTGGCGGAGCTGGAGGAGGAGGTCGGCGGCCCGTCCGGCCTGACCCCCGAGTTCCTGATCAAGGTCATCCAGGAGGACATCCAGGCGCAGTACGGTGCCCGCGAGGACCAGCTCGGCGAGGAGGTCATGCGCGAGGTCGAGCGCCGGGTCGTCCTGACCGTGCTGGACCGCCGCTGGCGCGAGCACCTGTACGAGATGGACTACCTCCAGGAGGGCATCGGTCTGCGGGCCATGGCGCAGCGCGACCCGCTGGTCGAGTACCAGCGCGAGGGCTTCGACATGTTCACCGCGATGATGGAGGGCATCAAGGAGGAGTCCGTCGCGTACCTGTTCAACCTGGAGTTCCAGGTCGAGCAGCAGACGGAGGAGGTCCCGGTCGAGGACGCCCAGGTGGTCCTCGACAAGCTGGAGAAGGACGCGGCCGCCGCCCGCCCGGAGATCAAGGCCAAGGGCCTGGAGGCCCCGAAGCCGCAGCGGCTGCACTACACGGCCCCCTCGGAGGAGGTCGGCGGCGGTGTCATCGAGGGCGACTTCGACGACTTGGCGCCGGAGGACGAGGGCGACGGGCTGACCCGCGCCGAGCGCCGCAAGGCCGCCAAGTCGGCCAAGGGCCGCCGCCGCAAGGCCTGACCCGGTCCGGGCGGCCGGGGCCGGCCGCCCACCAGGACGCCACGCAGGGCGCCGTTCCCGCAGGGGAGCGGCGCCCTGCGCCGTCCCGGGCCGGTCGTGCCGGGAGTGCTGCCGCAGGACGTTCATCGGGCCTCCACGGCGGTGCACTGCCACTGCCCGGCCGGGCCGCGCTGCTCCAGCCGGAAGGCCACCATGTGGTGCCGCCGGCCGAGGTCGACCCGCACGCAGGCCTCGACCGCGTCGGCCGAGGGCGAGCGGTCGTGCACCGGGCCGAGCCGGGGCCGGACGGCGGGGCCGCCGCGGCGCAGCGCCCCGATCCGGACGAGCGAGGCGAGCTGCCCGTAGCCGTGCAGGCTGGTGTGCCGCATCAGCTGGCCGGACGGGCGGGCGCCGGTGAGTACCTCGACCAGCTGGTGGGCGAAGCGGGCGGCCAGCGCCCGCGGGTCGTGCCCGCCGTCCCGGCCCGGGGCGGCGGCGCCGGTACCCGCGCCGGTGGCCGTGGCCGTGGCCGTGCCGCAGGCGGCGCGGGGGTGGCGGGGCCGGCGGGCGGTGGCTCGCCCGCTCGCCTCCGGGCGCCCCTGGCCCGGCGCCGACGGTCGGCGCTCGCTCGCTCCTTCGTCGCTCCCGCGCTTCTCCCCTCCGGCGTCGGCGTGCCCTTCGGCCCGGCGGGCCGGGTCGCAGACGGCGGCGCGCGGGCGGCGGTGCGGTGCGGCGTCCAGGCGGTCGAGACGGTCGAGACGGTCGAGGTGGCTGAGGCGGTTGAGGCGGACGGTCACGGCGGCTCCCGGGCTCGGTGGTGCGGGTGCGGACGGCATCAGGCTGGCGGGCCCGCAGGCGGGGCGGCAATGCCTTTTCGAGTCGCGGGGAACCCGGATCCGTTTCACCTATCCGGGCGAATTGACACCTGCGGCGCCTGGCCCGCGGCCCGGCCCGGAGGCGCCCGGTTGACGCGCTCGGACGGGCCGTCCGACCCGGAAAGGGGACGCCCGGGCGGCCCGGACGGGTGCCCCGCTCACCGGTCGGCCCCCGCTGTGCGGGCACTCGCCCGACAGGTGATCACGGGCGGCCCGGCGGAGCTTATTCTTGGGCCCTGTAGCTGTGCCGCTGGACGAAACCGGAGAGTGCCACCGATGCGCGTGTACGTGCCCACCACCCTGACCGGCCTGGCGGCGGCGCACGAGGGCGGCGCCCTGGAGCAGTCCGCGGCCTACGCCGTGACCCCCGCGCTGCGCGAGTGGTACGTCAGCGACGACCTGGAGGAGCTGGAGTACGCGGCGCTGAACCGGGCCGCGCAGTCCTCGCTGCGCCTGCTGGCCGCCGACCCGCTGGCCCCGCGCCGCCGGGTCGTGGTGGCGCTGGACGTGGCCGACTCGGCGGTGCGGCCCTTCCCCGGCGACGAGTACCAGGACCAGGCCTCGCTCGGCCGGGTGGTGCTGGCCGGCCCGGTGAAGCTGGCGAAGGCGGCCTCGGTGCACGCGGACGTCGCCGACGCCGAGGTGGTCGAGGACGTCGCCGCGGCGGTCGCGGCGGTCGAGGCGGCGGACGGCGGCGACCAGGACGCCCAGTTCGCCGTGGACGGCGCCGAGGACCACGACCTGCTCTGGTTCGCGACCCAGGAGATCCCCGCGCTGCTGGCGTGACTCCCGTCCTACCGGCGGGGCGGTGGCCGGCGTTACCGTTGGCCCCCGTGCGCACTCACATCGTTTGGGACTGGAACGGCACCCTCTTCCACGACATGGACGCCGTCCTCGGCGCCAGCAACGCCGCGTTCGCGACCATCGGCATCGACCCGATGACCATGCAGGAGTACCGGGAGCAGTACGAGGTCCCGATCCCGCGGTTCTACCAGCGGCTGCTCGGCCGGGTGCCCTCCCAGGAGGAGTGGCTGCGGCTCGACGACGCGTTCCAGGACCGCTACCTGGAGCTCAGCCCCGCCTGCGGGCTGACCGAGGGCGCGCGCGAGCTGCTGGCGGGCTGGCAGGCGGCCGGGCACAGCCAGTCCCTGCTGTCGATGTACCACCACGACCGGCTGGTGCCGCTGGTCGACGCCTTCGGGCTGGCCGACCGCTTTCTGCGGGTGGACGGCCGCAGCGGCCCGTCCGGCGGGAAGAAGGCCGAGCAGCTGACGAAGCACCTCGCCGAGCTCGGCGAGCGGGTCGACCCGGCCCGCACGGTGCTGATCGGCGACGCCGCGGACGACGCCCTGGCGGCGCTGCACGCGGGCGCCCGCGCGGTGTTGTACACCGGCGGCTCGCACACCCGGGAGAAGCTGGAGCCGGTCGGCGTCCCGGTGGTGGACACCCTGGCCGAGGCGGTCGAGCTGGCCGCGCGGCTCACCGGCTGACCCAGCCGGGCGGGCGGGCCCGCGCCGCCCGGAGTGGCGGGCGCCACGTCCGCCGTCCGCGTGTCTGAACGGGCGGAACCCGCCGCGGCTGGTCAGGCTGGACTGCGACCCCACCCGCAGCCAGGACGGAGCCGCCATGCCCATCGACGCAGTCACCGAGGTGCCGACCCCGGTCAACGAGCCGGTGCGGAGCTACCCGCCGGGCAGCCCGGAGCGGGCGCGGCTGGTGCGGCGGCTGGACGAGCTGGCGGCCGAGCAGGTCCCGCTGCCGATGACCATCGGCGGCGAGCAGCGCTTCGGCGGCGGCGAGCGGATCGACGTCGTCCAGCCGCACCACCACGCGGCCAAGCTGGGCGTGCTCGGCAACGCGACCCGGGAGGACGCCCGGGCGGCGGTGGACGCGGCGCTGGCCGCCGGGCGGCAGTGGCGCTCGCTGTCCTTCGACGACCGCGCGGCGGTCTTCCTGCGCGCCGCCGACCTGCTGGCCGGGCCCTGGCGGGACACCCTCAACGCGGCCACCATGCTCGGCCAGTCGAAGACCGTGCAGCAGGCCGAGATCGACTCCGCCTGCGAGCTGATCGACTTCTGGCGGTTCAACGTCGGGTTCGCCCGGCAGGTCCTGGCCGACCAGCCGATCTCCTCCCCGGGGGTGTGGAACCGGGTCGACCACCGCCCGCTGGAAGGTTTCGTCTACGCGATCACACCGTTCAACTTCACCGCGATCGCCGGGAACCTGCCCACCGCCCCCGCGCTGATGGGCAACACCGTGGTCTGGAAGCCCGCGCCGACCCAGACCCTGGCCGCGCACCACCTGATGCGGCTGCTGGAGGCGGCCGGCCTGCCGCCCGGGGTGATCAACCTGGTCACCGGCGACGGCCTGCAGGTCTCCCCGGTGGCGCTGGCCGACCCGGCGCTCGCCGGGCTGCACTTCACCGGCTCCACCGCCACCTTCCAGTCGCTCTGGCAGACCATCGGCGCGAACATCGGCGGCTACCGCACGTACCCGAGGATCGTCGGCGAGACCGGCGGCAAGGACTTCCTGCTGGCCCACCGCTCGGCCGACCCGGACATCCTGCGGACCGCGCTGATCCGCGGCGCCTTCGAGTACCAGGGCCAGAAGTGCTCGGCGCTCTCCCGCGCCTACCTGCCGCGCAGCCTCTGGCAGCGGATCAAGGACGACTTCCTGGCCGAGGTCGACGCGCTCGCCGTGGGCGACGTCACCGACCTCTCCAACTTCATGGGCGCGCTGATCGACCGGCGCGCCTTCGAACGGAACCGGGACGCGATCGACCGGGCGAAGGCCGACCCGACGATCGAGCTGGCCGCCGGCGGGCAGTACGACGACGCGATCGGCTGGTTCGTCCGCCCCACCGTCCTGGTCTCCTCCGACCACCGGGGCGAGATCTTCCGCACCGAGTACTTCGGCCCGATCCTCGCGATCCACGTCTACGAGGACTCCCGCTGGGACGACGTGCTCGGCCGGGTCGACAAGGGTGCCCCGTACGGCCTGACCGGCGCGGTGATCGCACAGGACCGTTACGCGATCGCCCAGGCCGTGGAGGAGTTGCGCTTCACCGCCGGAAACTTCTACATCAACGACAAACCCACCGGTGCGGTCGTCGGGCAGCAGCCCTTCGGCGGCTCCCGGGCCTCCGGGACCAACGACAAGGCCGGTGCCGCCCAGAACCTGCTGCGCTGGACCTCGGCCCGGTCGATCAAGGAGACCTTCGTCCCGCCGACCCGGCACGGTTACCCGCATATGGGCTGAAAGCGAACATCCGGCTCCGGATTGGACAAGCTGTCCAGGACGGACCGGACTTCCTGCGGGATTGTGCCTACCTGTCCCTGTGCACCTTCGATTGATCCGGTTAGGCTGACTGGCGTCGTCGGGTGGCTTCGCAGGACGAATGAGTCGTCCTACCCGCTGGCAGGGCGTTTCATGCGTGCCATGAGCCCCTTTCAGTCGGACGGTGCGGCAGGATTGCGGGAGACCCGGCGGTGTACATCCACACACCACCGAGTCACGCAACGGCGCGCGACAGGAGCCAAGAAGTCATGCAGACCAAGCTGGACGCAGCCAAGGCCGAACTGCTCAAGAAGGCAGTCGCAGCCGCTGAGAACAGCCAGGTAGGGGGAGCGGCGCCGGGAGAGGGTCTGAGCAACGGCGCTCTGACCGCGTACCTGCACCACTACTACCTCCACACCGCGCCCGAGGACCTGGTCGACCACGACCCGGTCGACGTCTACGGCGCGGCCGCCTCCCACTACCGCCTGGGCCTCAAGCGCCCGCAGGGCACCGCCGAGGTGCGGGTGCACACCCCCTCGGTCGAGGAGAACGGCTGGTCCTGCGGCCACACCGTGGTCGAGGTCGTCACCGACGACATGCCGTTCCTGGTCGACTCCGTCACCAACGAGCTGTCCCGCCAGGACCGCGCGATCCACCTCGTGATCCACCCCCAGCTGGTCGTCCGCCGTGACATCACCGGCAAGCTGCTGGAGATCCTGGACGTCGACGCCTGCGCCCGCAGCCAGGCCGCCGGCACCGAGTGGCCCGCCGACGCGACCGTCGAGTCGTGGATGCACATCGAGATCGACCGCGAGACCGACCGCGACGACCTGCGCACCATCGAGACCAACCTGCGCCGCGTGCTCGGCGACGTCCGCGAGGTCGTCGAGGACTGGGGCAAGATGCGCGACAGCGCGCTGCGCCTGGCCGACGAGCTGGCCGAGCAGCCCCCGGCCGGCCTGCCCGAGCAGGAGGTCGGCGAGGCCTGGGAGCTGATGCGCTGGCTCGCCGACGACCACTTCACCTTCCTCGGCTACCGCGAGTACGACCTGGTCGAGCACGAGGGCGAGGAGGTCCTCAAGGCCGTCGCCGGGACGGGCCTGGGCATCCTGCGCTCCGACCCGCGCAGCCACGACGACCGCCACCACGCCGTCAGCGAGGCCTTCGGCCGGCTCTCCGCGCCGGTGCGCGCCAAGGCCCACGAGAAGAAGCTGCTCGTCCTGACCAAGGCCAACAGCCGCGCCACCGTGCACCGCCCGGCCTACCTCGACTACGTCGGCGTGAAGAAGTTCAACGCCGCCGGCGAGCCGATCGGCGAGCGCCGCTTCCTCGGTCTGTTCTCCTCCGCCGCGTACACCGAGTCGGTCACCCGCATCCCGGTCGTGCGCCGCAAGGTCCAGGCCGTGCTGGAGGGCTCCGGCTTCTCCAGCGAGAGCCACGACGGCCGCGACCTGCTGCAGATCATGGAGACCTTCCCCCGGGACGAGATCTTCCAGACCCCGGCCTCCGAGCTGCTCTCGATCGCCACCAGCGTGCTGTACCTGCAGGAGCGCCGCAAGCTGCGCCTCTTCCTGCGCCAGGACGAGTACGGGCGCTACTTCTCGGCCTTCGTCTACCTGCCGCGCGACCGCTACACCACGCGCATCCGGCTGCTGCTCACCGACATCCTCAAGGAGGAGCTGAACGGCGCCACCATCGACTACACGGTGTACGCCACCGAGTCGGTGCTGACCCGTCTGCACTTCGTCGTCCGGGTCGCCCCCGGCACCGAGCTCCCCCAGCTGACCGACTCCGACATCGAGCGGATCGAGAACCGGCTCGCCGACGCCGCCCGCTTCTGGATGGACGGCTTCCACGACCAGCTGCACACCGAGCTGGGCGAGGAGAAGGCCGCCGAGCTCGGCCACAAGTACGCCAACGCCTTCCCGGACGGCTACCGCGCCGACTTCCCGCCGCGCACCGCCGTCTCCGACATCAAGCAGATCGAGTCGCTGCACGGCGCGGGCGACTTCCGCCTGAACCTGTACCAGCCGGTCGGCGCGGGCGACGACGAGCGCCGCTTCAAGATCTACCGGGTCGGCGGCCCGATCTCGCTCACCGAGGTCCTGCCGGTGCTCCAGCGCCTGGGCGTCGAGGTGCTGGACGAGCACCCGTACGCGCTGCGCCGCTCGGACGGCACCACCGCGTGGGTGTACGACTTCGGCCTGAAGCTGCGCGAGGCCACCGAGCTGACCGACGAGGCCCGCGAGCGCTTCCAGGAGACCTTCGCGGCCACCTGGACCGGCAAGGCCGAGAACGACGGCTTCAACGAGCTGGTCCTGACCGCCGGGCTGACCTGGCGCCAGGCGACGGTGCTGCGCGCGTACGCCAAGTACCTGCGCCAGGCGGGCTCCACGTTCTCCCAGGACTACATGGAGGACGCGCTCCGCAACAACACCCACACCACCCGGCTGCTGGTCAACCTGTTCGAGGCGCGGCTGAGCCCGGGCCACCAGCAGGGCGCCGACGAGCTGACCGAGGGCATCCTGGAGGAGCTGTCCGGCGCGCTCGACGAGGTCGTCTCGCTGGACGAGGACCGCATCCTGCGCTCCTTCCTGCACCTCATCAAGGCCACCCTGCGGACCAACTTCTTCCAGCGCGCCGGCTCCGGCGAGTGGCACTCCTACGTGTCGATGAAGTTCGACCCGAAGGCCATCCCGGACCTGCCGGCCCCGCGCCCGGCGTTCGAGATCTGGGTGTACTCGCCGCAGGTCGAGGGCGTGCACCTGCGCTTCGGCAAGGTCGCCCGCGGCGGTCTGCGCTGGTCCGACCGGCGCGAGGACTTCCGCACCGAGATCCTCGGCCTGGTCAAGGCCCAGATGGTCAAGAACACCGTCATCGTGCCGGTCGGCGCCAAGGGCGGCTTCGTCGCCAAGCAGCTGCCGGACCCGTCGGTGGACCGCGACGCCTGGCTGGCCGAGGGCATCTCCTCGTACAAGACCTTCATCTCGGCGCTGCTGGACATCACCGACAACCTGGTGGCCGGCGAGGTCGTCCACCCGGCCGACGTGGTCCGCCACGACGAGGACGACACCTACCTGGTCGTCGCCGCCGACAAGGGCACCGCGACCTTCTCCGACATCGCCAACGGCGTCGCGGAGTCGTACGGCTTCTGGCTGGGCGACGCCTTCGCCTCCGGCGGCTCGGCCGGCTACGACCACAAGGGCATGGGCATCACCGCCCGCGGCGCCTGGGAGTCGGTCAAGCGCAACTTCCGCGAGCTCGGCGTCGACACCCAGAGCCAGGACTTCACCGTCATCGGCATCGGTGACATGTCCGGCGACGTCTTCGGCAACGGCATGCTGCTCAGCGAGCACATCCGCCTGGTCGCCGCCTTCGACCACCGCCACATCTTCCTCGACCCGAACCCGGACGCGGCCGCCTCGTACGCCGAGCGCCGCCGCCTCTTCGAGCTGCCGCGCAGCTCGTGGGACGACTACGACAAGTCGCTGATCTCGGCCGGCGGCGGGGTCTTCCCGCGCAGCGCCAAGTCGATCCAGCTCAGCGCGCAGGTCCGGGCCGCGCTCGGTGTCGAGGAGAGCCGCCTCACCCCGGCCGAGCTGATGAAGGCCGTCTTGCAGGCGCCCGTCGACCTGTTCTGGAACGGCGGCATCGGCACCTACGTCAAGGCCTCCACCGAGACCAACGCCGAGGTCGGCGACAAGGCCAACGACGCCATCCGCGTCAACGGCGAGCAGGTCCGGGCCCGGGTCATCGGCGAGGGCGGCAACCTCGGCTGCACCCAGCTCGGCCGCATCGAGTACGCGGCCTCCGGCGGCCCCGAGGGCGCCGGCGGCTGGATCAACACCGACGCGATCGACAACTCGGCCGGTGTGGACACCTCGGACCACGAGGTCAACATCAAGATCCTGCTCAACCAGGTCGTCGCCGAGGGCGACATGACGGTCAAGCAGCGCAACGCCCTGCTCGCCGAGATGACCGACGAGGTCGGCCACCTGGTCCTGCGCAACAACTACGCGCAGAACGTGGTGCTGGCCAACGCCGTCGCCCAGGCGCACAGCATGGTCAACGTCCACGCCCGGATGATCAACCGCTTCGAGGCGGCCGGCCAGCTCGACCGGGGCCTGGAGTTCCTGCCCGCCGAGCGCCAGATCCGGGAGCGGCAGCAGAACGGCCGCGGGCTCTCCCAGCCCGAGATGTCCGTCCTGCTCGCCTACACCAAGATCATCCTGGCCGACGAGCTGCTGGCCACCGACCTGCCGGACGACCCGTACTTCCGCACCGCGCTGCACGAGTACTTCCCGAGCGCGCTGCGGGCCAGGTTCGCCGACGCGATCGACAACCACGCGCTGCGCCGCGAGATCATCACCACCCTGATCGTCAACGACACGATCAACCGCGGTGGCTGCACCTTCGCCTTCCGGCTGAAGGAGGAGACCGGCGCGACCTACGAGGAGATCGCCCGGACGCACACCGCCGCGCGGGCCGTCTTCGGCCTGGAGGAGATCTGGGCCGAGATCGAGGGCCTGGACAACCAGGTCGGGGCCCGCGTCCAGACCAAGATGCGGCTGCACTCGCGCCGCCTGGTCGAGCGCGCCACCCGGTGGATGCTCAACAACCGCCGCCAGCCGCTCGACATCGCCGGCACCATCGAGTTCTTCCACGACCGGGTCAACCAGGTCTGGGGCTCGTTGCCCAAGCCGCTGCGCGGCGAGGACCTGGCCTGGTACGAGCACGTGTACGGCGACCTCGCCGGGGCCGGCGTGCCGGAGGAGCTGGCCACCCGGATCGCCGGGCTGTCCTCGACCTTCCCGACGCTGGACATCACCGAGGTCGCGGACCGCTCCGGCAAGGACGTCGCCGACGTCGCCGAGCTGTACTACGACCTGGGCGACCGCCTGCAGATCTCGCACCTGCTGGACCGGATCATCGACCTGCCCCGCACCGACCGCTGGTCGTCGATGGCCCGGGCCGCGATCCGCGAGGACCTCTTCGCGGCGCACGCGGCGCTGACCGCCGACGTCCTCGCCTGCGGCCCCGAGGGTGCCACCCCGGAGGAGCGCTACACCGCCTGGGCGGAGCTCAACGGGACCCTGCTGAACCGGGCCAAGAGCACCCTCGACGACATAAGGGGTTCGGACAACTACGAACTGTCCAGCCTCTCCGTCGCGATGCGGGTCATCCGCACGCTGCTGCGTACCGGCACGATGCGCTGACGGCAGGCTGACGGCCCGAGTGGGGCCCGCGTCCTCGGACGCGGGCCCCACCGCCGTTTCCGGCCGGCGGGCGGCGGGTTCCGAGTGGGGCGGCCGGGCCGGGTGGGGCCTGGGAATCCCCTTGTGGGTCGTGTTCACACCTTCGCTAGAGTGATCCGGAACCGACCTGGGGGGTCAAGACATGAAGATCAATCGCGGGCCGATCCGCGCCGTGGGCGTGGGGATCTCGGTGGCGCTGCTCGTCGCCGGAGCGGCGGCCTGTTCCTCCGACGACAAGAAGGACACCGCGAAGGCCGACGCCACCGCGTCGGCGGCGCCCGGCAGCAAGGGCCCGGAGGCCTTCTCGGCGGCCGGTTACCGCGGCCTGATGCCGGGCGTCACCAAGGACGCGGCCCTGGCCGGCGGCGCTCTGGAGGCCGCTCCGGTCTCGCTGCTCGACGGCTGCACCGACTTCGTCTACAAGGGCGGTCCGGCGCCCGACAAGACCCGGATGGACGCCGAGGCGGCCACCGAGGCCCGCTTCAAGGACCTCAACGGGAAGGCCGACGCGGCCGCCGCCAAGCCGTCCACCCCGCTGCCGACGCTGCCGCCGAACGCTTCCGCCAAGGACTCCGCGGCGATCGCCGCCGAGGCCGCGGGCTCGGCCAAGCAGTCCGCCGCCGACGCCAAGCTGATGGCCGACGCGGCCCAGTCCAGCGTCGACATGGCGATGGCCCGGGAGGTCCGGGACAAGGCGTTCTTCACCAGCGGCCGGGTCTCCTTCGCGAAGTCCGGGCTACGCGAGCTGGTCGCCCCGGCCGAGGCCAGGACGGCCGAGGGCATCGGCGTCGGCTCCACCGTGGACGCCCTCCAGCAGGCCTACGGCGCCAAGGGCCTGGAGAAGGACAAGATCGGCAACTTCACCATGCCGGTGGAGGGGCAGCAGGGCTGGCAGTACGAGTTCGCCGCGGACGGCGGCAAGGTCGTCGGCATGACCGTGGCCAACCGCGCCCTGAAGTGCACCGCCTGATCGGCTGAGCACCCGCCACGGAGGGCGGGGCCGCGGACCGACCGGTCCGCGGCCCCGCCCTCCGTGCGTCCGGGCGTCAGCGCGAGGCGGCGCGCTGGAGGGCGCTGGCGAGCAGGGCCAGGTCGGTCGGGCCGTTGCCGAGCTCGCGGACGGGCCGGCGGGCGGGCGGGGCGCCGAGCTGGAGCGGGTCGATGGCGACGACGGTCGGGCGCAGCGTCGCGGTGCGCGGGATACGGCCGCTGATCCGGGCGGTCTGGAAGGCCGTGACGCCGCCGTCCGCCAGGCGCAGGTAGCCGCGGCCGGGCGTGTCCTCGGGCAGGGCGGCGGCGTCGCCGAGGTGGATCAGCAGGTCGGAGTCGGCCGGGTCCTCGGTGCGCAGCGCGATGCGGAGCAGGGCGGCCTCGTCGACCTCGGTGCCGGCGCTCTCCTCCGGGCGGCCGGTGGCGACGGCCAGGTGGACGCCGAGCGGGCCGCCGCGGCGGGCGACGGCGGCGAGGGCGCGGGCGAGCGGGCGGCCGACCGGGGAGGTGGGGGAGAGCAGCGCGTCGTAGTCGTCGACGACGACGACCAGCCGGGCCGGGGCGGGGCCGGGGGGCGCGACGGGTGCGGTCGGCAGGGGCGAGTCGGGGGCGCGCGGGGGGACGATTCGCGGCGCCGATGCCGTCCGGGCGCCGACCGCGGCCGGCACCGGGACCTGCGGGCGGCCGGCGCCGGCGCCCGTTCCGTCCAGGCCGTTCCCGTCCAGGCCCGTCCCGTCCAGAATGCGCGCGGCGTGCCAGGAGGCGAAGTCCAGGCCGTCGAACAGCCGCTCCCGCAGGGTGAGTTCGTCCTCCAGCGCCTCCGCGGCGAGCAGCGCGGCGCGCGGGTCGTCGGCGGCGTTGACCCGCCCGGTGACGTGCGGCAGTTCGGTGCAGCCGTCCAGTCCGTCCTGGCCGTCCGCGACGGTCCGGCCCTCGATGAGGGTGACGGTGAGACGCTCGGGCCGCTCGGAGACGGCGAGCGAGGCGACCAGGGTGCGCAGCAGCTCCGTCTTGCCGGAGCCGCGGGCGCCGCCGATGAGCAGGTGCGGGCCGCCCGGGTCGGGGGAGGGGAGGGCGAGTTCGGGGTCGGCGAGGTCCAGCGTGCACAGCTCGTCCCGGGTGGTGCCGAGCAGCGCGGTGGCGGCGCCGATGCCGCCGGCGTGCGCGGCCCAGCGGGCGGAGAGCTTGGCCGGGGTGACGGTGTCGAGCTGCAGCAGGTCGAGCAGGCGCAGCGCGTCCGGCAGCGGTCCGCGGGCGGAGGGGGTGGCCTCGCGCAGCGGTGCGAGGACGCGGGCGAGGCGCTCGGCCCAGGCGTCGGAGACGGCGTCCAGCGAGATCTCGTGCAGGGTCTCGCGGCCGCGCGCGACGGGGCGGTCGAGCGAGAGGTGGGTGCCGACCTCGCCGGTGACGAGGGCGGTGGCGCCGAGGCCGCGGGGGAGCAGTTCGGGCTGCTCGGCGAGGCAGATCGGGAAGATGCCGACCGCCGGGCCCTGGCGCAGCAGCAGGTCGAGGGCCTGCCGGGCGGCCTCGGTGGCCGGGCGGCCGTCGACCACGACGACGGTGGCGGGGTGGCCGCCGAGGCCGGTCGGGCCGCTGAGCCGGGCGGTGAGTTCGGTGAGCCGGGCGGTGGCCTGCTCGTCGTCGAGGCCGAGCAGCAGCCGGCAGTCCTGGCCGTCGACGGGGCGCAGGTGGGGCAGCCAGAGGGCCCAGGCCCAGGTGTCGGCGCGGTCCTCGGGGGTGCGGGCCGGGTCGGCGTCGACCACGACGAGGCTGAGGCCGGTGGGCGGGTGCAGGGCGGCGAGCTGGGCGACGACGGCGCGGGTGAGCGCGTCGAGCCGCTCGCGCGGGCCGCTGAGGCCGAGGCTGCCGGCGGTCTGCAGGTCGAGGGTGACGGGGACGGCGGGCAGCAGGGTGCCGGGCGTGGTGCCGGGGCCGCCGGGCCGGTCGGCGGTGCCGAGGCGCAGGGTGAGCGCGTCGGGGTGGCCGGGGCCGCGCTCCCACAGCCGCGGGCCGGGGCCGACGGCGTTGAGCAGCAGGGTGGCGAGGTCGGGGAAGCGTTCGCGCTGGGCGGCGGTCTGGCGCAGCCGGACGGCGGCGTGGTGGCGTTCGGCGCTCTCCTGGCCGGGCGGCTCGGCGGCGCGGCCGGGCAGCAGCGAGAACAGGCCGCGGCCCCGGCCGGGGGCGGGCTCGGGGGCGGCGGGCGGTTCGACGACCGGGGGCGCGGGGCGGGCCGGGCCGGGGGCGGCGAGCTGGAGGTGGCCGTGGCCGTCCGGCAGGGCGGCGCGGGCGGAGCCGGGCTCGGCGGGGTCGGGCACGACCAGCTGCAGGGTGGACTCGCCGATCCGCAGCAGCGCGCCGGGCTCCAGCGGGACGGCCTCCTCGGTGGGGCCGGGCGGGACGATCCGGCCGTCGAGGGTGGTGCCGTTGGTGGAGCCGAGGTCCCGGACGGTGATCCGGCCGTCCTCGGCGAGGTGGAGGGCGAGGTGCAGCCGGGAGACGTCGGGGTCGTCGAGCGGGACGTCGGCCTCGCCGGAGCGGCCGATCCGGATTTCCCGGCCGTGCAGCCGGTGCACGCCGCCCGCGTCGGGGCCGCCGACCACGCGCAGCTCGGCGGTGGCGGGGGTGTCGTCGGGGTCGTCGGCGGTCGGGTCGGGCTCGTTGAGGCTGAGGACGGCGCCGTCGAGCAGCGGGGGGTGGCCGAGCAGCGTGTGCTCGTCCACACGGTGTGCCCCGGCGTACAGGTGCACGTGGGTGGCGGCCCGCGGCCCGCGCACGCCCACGGCGCCCGCGAGCGCCCCCGCGAGGGCGCCGAGCGCGGTGCCGACGGGGGCGGTGACCAGCACGTCCACGTAGGGGATGGCGGAGCCGGCGGCGGCCGGGCCGCTGCGCGGTCGGAGGACGGTCAGCCGGATCTGCATCTCGCCCGCGGGTCCCTTCTGCTGGTGTGAAGCCTGGTACCGCTGCCGGGTGTGGTCGCGGCCGCGCCGGGCGGCAGCGGCGACCCGTTGGGCCACACGAGTGGCGAGTGTCCATCCTGCCATCCGTCACGGACGGTCCGCGCACGGTACCGGATTTGACGATCTTGCGATCATCGTCATGGTGGAGGCGACGGAGGGTCAGGTCAACAGCCTCCCGACCGGCCCTCCCGACCCGTCTCGGGGGCTCCCCTAGGGGATCTCCCCCAACCCCGCTCGGATGGCCTGCCGGACACCCCGAAAACCCGATCGGGCACCGTTAGAGTGGCCGCAGACACGGGCCCGGCACGCTCACCGCACGGGCGGAGGAGCGCCCCGCGCGGGCGGCACGGCGAGGAGTGCGACAAGGTGCGGCCAGTCGGCAGCAAATATCTGCTCGATGAGACCCTCGGACGGGGTGCCACCGGCACCGTCTGGCGCGGCCTGGTGCGCGCGGACGTCCAGGTGCCGGGCAGCGAGCCCGGGCAGCGGGTGGCGATCAAGGTGCTGCGCGAGGAGCTGGCGGCCGATCCGGACGTCGTGATGCGCTTCCTGCGCGAGCGCTCGCTGCTGCTGCGGCTGACCCACCCCAACATCGTCCGGGTCCGCGACCTGGTGGTCGAGGGCGAGTTGCTGGCCCTGGTCATGGACCTCGTCGAGGGCCCCGACCTGGCCCGCTACCTGCGCGCCAACGGCCCGTTCAGCCCGATCGCGGGCGCCCTGCTGATGGCCCAGGTGGCGGACGCCCTGGCGGCCAGCCACGCGGACGGGATCGTCCACCGCGACCTCAAGCCGGCCAACGTGCTGCTCGCCTCCGTCCTGGTGGACGGCACCGAGCAGATGCACCCGATGCTGACCGACTTCGGCATCGCCCGGCTCGCCGACTCCCCGGGCATCACCCGCACCCACGAGTTCGTCGGCACCCCCGCGTACGTCGCACCGGAGTCCGCCGAGGGCCGCCCGCAGACCTCCGCGGTGGACGTGTACGGCGCCGGGATCATGCTGTACGAGCTGGTCACCGGCCGGCAGCCGTTCCAGGGCGACGGCGCCCTGGCCGTCCTCCAGGCCCACCTGGCGCAGGAGCCGCAGCGGCCCAGCACCATGCCCGAGCCGCTCTGGACGGTGATCGAGCGCTGCCTGCGCAAGGACCCGGCGCAGCGGCCGAGCGCCACCTCGCTGGCCCGCGCGCTGCGCGTGGTCGCGGCCGGTGTCGGCGTGCACGCCTCCCCGGCGGCGGTGGACGAGGCGCTGGCGGTCGGCGCCCTGCTGCTGCCGGACCCGCAGCCGACCGCCGTCCCCGGCGGCACGACGGGCGTGCCCGGCGCCGACGACCGCACCCAGGTGCTGCCCGCCGGCCCGCCGGCCCCGCACTACGACCCGGCCGCGGCGACCCGGGTGATGGGCACCCAGCCGCCGCCCGCGCCCCCGTACGGCGCCCAGGACCGCACCCAGGTGATGCCGCCCACCGCCGTCCCGCCGCCCCCGCCCGCCGGGCCGGCCGGGCCGCAGGAGGAGGCGCCGCACCCGTGGCAGACCCAGCTGCGCGCGGCCCGCGACCGCAACCAGCAGACCCAGGTCGGCTACTTCGGCCCGGAGGACTTCGAGGAGCCGCAGGTCGCGCCGCAGCCCTACCAGGCGCCGCAGGGGGGCCAGCCGTCGCAGGGCGGCCGGCCGTACCCGGGCGCCGGGCCGCAGCAGCCCCCGGCCGGCTACCACCCCGACCAGCGCCGCCAGGGCCCGCCGCCGCCCGGCTACGCCCAGCGCCCGCCGGTCGCCCCGCCGCCCTACCAGGTCAACCAGGGCGGTCAGGGCCCCCAGGGCGCCGGCCGGCCGCAGCCGCCCGGCGGCTACCGGCAGGCCCCGGCCGGGTACGGGCAGTCGCAGGGCGGCTACCCGCCGCCGCCCGCGCCCACCCCGGTGCCGCGCCGGGCCGAGCCGCCGGCGCCGCAGCACCGGGAGCCCCCGCGGCGCCGCGAGGAGCCGTACGAGCCGCCACGCCGGGAGAGCGCCCCGCCGCGCGAGCGGCGCCCGCGCAGCCGCAACCGGATGTACATCCCGGGGCTCGGCTGCCTCAAGGGCTGCCTGATGGTGCTGCTGGTGCTCGCCGTGGCCGCGCTGGCGCTGTGGCACTTCACGCCGCTGCCGCACTACTGGGACAACGTGGTGAGCTGGTTCGACACCGCGCGCGGCTGGGTCGGCGACGTCTTCGGCAGTTCGAACAAGTAGCGACCGGACCAGGGGGGAACGGGCATGGGTGCATGGGGGAGCGCGCCGGCGCCGCGCTGATGGGCGCGGTGCTGGCGGCGGCCGGGCTGCTGCCGGCCGGCCAGGCCGTGGGGGCGGCGGAGGTCGCGCACTGCGGGCAGTACGAGACCGTGCCGGTCGCGGGCGGCCGGTACGTGGTGGACAACAACAACTACGGCGGGGCCGCGCAGTGCCTCGGCACGGACGGCCGGGCCGGGTTCACCGTCCTGGACTCCCGGGCGAACGCGAGCCCGCCGGCCGGCCCGGCCGCGTACCCGGAGATCTTCGACGGCTGCCACTGGGGCACCTGCGCCCAGGGCAGCGCGCTTCCGGTCAAGGCCTCCGAGCTGGGCCGGGCCACCAGCAGCTGGTCCACCACGCTGCCCGCCCAGGGCGACTTCAACGTGGCGTACGACCTCTGGTTCAACACGACCCCGGCCACCCCCGCCGCCAACGGCCAGCCGGACGGCGCCGAGCTGATGATCTGGCTCGACCGGACCCCGGCCTCGGCGAGCCCCTCCGGCAGCACCGCCGGCATCGGCGGCGCCGGGTACACCAGCTGGCAGATGACGATCTCCGCCAACGGGAAGCAGTGGCCGATGGTCGCCTACCAGGCGCAGACCCCGGTGACCTCCGTCACCGACCTGGACCTGCGGGCCTTCGTCCGGGACGCGGTGACGCGCGGGGTGGTGAATCCGGACTGGTACCTGATCTCGGTCGAGGCCGGCTACGAGGTCTGGAGCGGCGGTACGGGCCTGCGCACCGAGTCCTTCGCCACCGACGTGCGCCCCGGCCGCCCGGTCGGCCCGATCGGCGCCCCCGGCGGCCGCTGCCTGGCCTATGCGCCGGACGGCAGCCCGGCGGACGGCCCGGAGCCGGTCGCGCTGCTGGACTGCGACGGCTCGCCGGCCCAGCAGTGGAGCGTGGAGATCGACGGCACGGTCCGGCAGAACGGCAAGTGCCTGGGCACCAACGGCAACCAGGCCTCGCTCAACCCCTGCAACGGTTCGCCGTACCACGTCTGGCTGGTCGGACTGGCCGGCGCGCTGTGGAACCAGGGCGCCCAGGGGTGCCTGCGGGACCCGTCCGGCGGCACCGCGCCGGGCGGCCGCGCCGACCTGGCCGGCTGCGACGGCTCGCCCGGGCAGCAGTGGACGCTGCCGACCTCGGTGCGCTGACGCCGCGTCGCGGAGCTCCGGCCGGGGCTCCGCACCCCGGCCGGGCAACGGGATTGACGCTTTGTCGACAATTCACGAGATTTCCCGCCGGAGAGTGCCGCCCGAGCCCCCTCAGGCGCCCCGCGCAGGGGCCCGGGGCGCGTAGGTTGGTCGCTGTTGTCCCGCCCCACCGAGCGCCCCGGCCCGCCGGAGCGCTCCCGCGCCGCCCACGGAGCAGCATTGGCACGCAAGATCGGCAGCCGGTACACCGTCCACCAGGTGATCGGCCGGGGTTCCGCCGGGACGGTCTGGCTCGGCGAGGGGCCGGACGGCCCGGTGGCGGTCAAGCTGCTGCGCGAGGACCTCGCCGCCGACCAGGTGCTGGTCGGCCGCTTCGTCCAGGAGCGCGCCGCGCTGACCAGCCTCGACCACCCCCGGGTGGTCGGCGTGCGCGACATGGTGGTGGACGGCAGCGACCTCGCCCTGGTCATGGAACTGGTGCAGGGCACCGACCTGCGCTCCCGGCTGGAGCGCGACGGCGCGCTGCCCCCGCAGACCGCCGCCTCGGTCATCGCCGACGTCGCGGACGGCCTGGCGGCCGCGCACGCGGCCGGGATCGTCCACCGCGACGTCAAGCCGGAGAACGTCCTGCTCGACCTCGCCGCCGCCCCCGGCCCGGGCGGCGCCCCGCGCGCCAAGCTCACCGACTTCGGCGTCGCCCGCCTGGTCGACGCCCCGCGCCGCACCCGGGCCACCCGGATCATCGGCACGCCCGACTACCTCGCCCCCGAGATCATCGAGGGCCTGGAGCCGCGCGCCGCCGTCGACATCTACGCCCTCGCCACCGTGCTCTACGAGCTGCTGGCCGGCTTCACCCCGTTCGGCGGCGGCCACACCGGTGCGGTGCTGCGCCGGCACGTCACCGAGCAGGTGCCGCCGATCCCCGGCCTGCCGGACGGGCTGTGGCGGATCATCTCCGAGTGCCTGGCCAAGGCCCCCGCCTCCCGGCTGCGGGCCGCCGAGCTGGCCGCCCGGCTGCGCGAACAGCTGCCCTCGCTGGCCGGCCTGCCGGTGCTGGCCGTGCCCGGCCAGGGCCGCGCCCCGGCCGAGGAGCAGCTGACCCCCGGCGAGGCCGTCTACGCCGAGGTCGACGCCGGCCCGGGCGTCCACAAGCGCCGCCGTGGCCCGGCCGTCCCGCTGGTGCCCGGCGTCGCCCCGGACTCCACCCGGGACACCCACACCAGCCTGCGCCGCCCGTCCGCCGACGAGCTGGCCGCCTACGCCGCCGAGTCCCGCGCCCAGCGCGCCGCCCCCGGCCAGCGCCGGGACCGCCAGGCCCTGCTGCGCCGCCGCCGGCTGCTGGCCGTCCTGCTGGCCACCGTGCTGCTGCTGGCGGGCGCCGCGGCGGCCTGGACGGCCTTCGCGGCCACCGCTCCGGACGCCGGCCACCCGGCCCGCCCGGCCGTGCACAGCACCGCCCCGCGGGCGCCGTAGCAGTGGTGGTGCCGGGGGTGTCGTCATGAGCACCCTCGGAACCATTACCCTGGGGGCGTGGCAGCCGTCGATCCTTCCGAAGAGCTCAAGAACCTCGATACGACCATGGGGTCGATCGAGGCCGTCCTCGACCTGGACAAGATCCGGGCCGACATCGCGGTCCTGGAGGAGGAGGCAGCCGCCCCCACCCTGTGGGACGACGTCGCGAACGCGCAGAAGGTGACCAGCCGGCTCTCCTTCCTCCAGGGCGAACTGCGCCGGGTCGAGGGCCTCCGCGGCCGCATCGACGACCTGGGCGTGCTGTTCGAGCTGGCCGAGGCCGAGGACGACGCGGACACCCGCGCCGAGGCCGAGACCGAGCTCAGCGCCCTCCAGAAGGCGGTCGAGGAGCTGGAGGTCCGCACCCTCCTGTCGGGCGAGTACGACGCCCGCGAGGCGCTGATCAACATCCGCGCCGAGGCCGGTGGCGTCGACGCCGCCGACTTCGCCGAGCAGCTGATGCGCATGTACCTGCGCTGGGCCGAGCGGCACGGGTACCCCACCGAGGTGTACGACACCTCGTACGCCGAAGAGGCCGGCATCAAGTCCGCGACCTTCACGGTCAAGGCGCCGTACGCCTACGGCACCCTCTCCGTCGAGCAGGGCACCCACCGCCTGGTCCGCATCTCCCCGTTCGACAACCAGGGCCGCCGGCAGACCTCCTTCGCCGGCGTCGAGGTGCTCCCGGTCGTCGAGCAGTCCGACCACGTCGACATCGACGAGGGCGAGCTGCGGGTGGACGTGTACCGCGCCTCCGGCCCCGGCGGTCAGGGCGTCAACACCACCGACTCGGCGGTGCGCATCACGCACATCCCGACCGGCATCGTGGTCTCCTGCCAGAACGAGCGCTCGCAGATCCAGAACAAGGCGTCCGCGATGAACGTCCTCCAGGCCAAGCTGCTGGAGCGGCGCCGCCAGGAGGAGAAGGCGGCGATGGACGCGCTCAAGGACAGCGGCAGCTCCTGGGGCAACCAGATGCGCTCCTACGTGCTGCACCCGTACCAGATGGTCAAGGACGTCCGCACGGCGTTCGAGGCGGGCAACCCGCAGGCCGTCCTGGACGGCGACATCGACGGGTTCATCGAGGCCGGAATCCGTTGGAGGAAGCAGCGGGAAACCGCAAACGAGGCGTGAGGATCCCGGCCTCGATGAAAATCAGGCACAGCATCGAGGCCGGCGTCCGCCGGCGCAAGCGGCGCGAGACCGCCGAGCAGTAGGCCGGACGTACGAGAAGGGCCCCGACCGTTCCCGGTCGGGGCCCTTCCTCGTTCGGTCGGCGGTCAGGGCTTCAGGCCAGTGCCTGCCGCGCGATCAGCGCCACCGCGAGCAGTCCGGCCAGCAGGGCCAGCAGTATCGCGGGGGAGAGCGCGGCGAACGGCCCCTGCTGCTCCTGCAGCCGGGCCCGGTTGGCGCGGCACACCGGGCAACGGCCGTCGCTCACGCGGCCGTTGCAGTTGGCGCACACCAGATGGTCGCAGGTCATGCGATCTCCTCCTCGCTGCTACTGCCAACGCACCGGACGGGGCTTTGGTTCCTGGTCGTGCCCTGTGCGGGGGATCGGCCGGACGCGGCCGCCACCTCCAACTCTGCCAGGTTCCGGCCGTTCCGGCTCCTGGGCTGTGAGATGCCGCAGAATTTTCGGGGCATAACCGGACATTGTCTCCCAGATTCCCGGCCGTGCCCCGGCCGTCCCTGCGGGCCGGCCGCCGATTCGCGTATGGTCCCAGACCGGGAGCGGCCTCCTGCGCTCCTTTCGCCCGCCCCCGGACCGGGCCCCCGGGGCGGACCGACCGAGGACTGGCGCCGCCTAGGATGGCCTCCGTGATGCAGCCGTGATCAGATTCGACAACGTCTCCAAGACCTATCCCAAGCAGAATCGTCCCGCCCTGGACAACGTCTCGCTGGAGATCGAGAAGGGTGAGTTCGTCTTCCTGGTCGGCTCGTCCGGCTCGGGAAAGTCCACCTTCCTGCGACTGTGCCTGCGCGAGGAGCGTCCCTCCACCGGGGCCGTGCACGTGATGGGCAAGGACCTCGGCAAGCTGTCCAACTGGAAGGTGCCGCACATGCGCCGCCAGCTGGGCACCGTCTTCCAGGACTTCCGCCTGCTGCCCAACAAGACGGTCGCGCAGAACGTCGCCTTCGCCCTGGAGGTCATCGGCAAGCCCAAGAGCGCCATCAACAAGGTGGTGCCCGAGGTGCTGGAGCTGGTCGGCCTCGGCGGCAAGGAGGACCGCATGCCGGGCGAGCTGTCCGGCGGTGAGCAGCAGCGCGTGGCCATCGCCCGGGCCTTCGTGAACCGCCCGATGCTGCTGATCGCGGACGAGCCCACCGGCAACCTCGACCCGCAGAACTCGGTCGGCATCATGAAGCTGCTCGACCGCATCAACCGCACCGGCACCACGGTGCTGATGGCCACCCACGACCAGGCGATCGTCGACCAGATGCGCAAGCGCGTCATCGAGCTCGACAAGGGGCTGCTCGTCCGCGACCAGGCCCGCGGCGTCTACGGATACCAGCACTGACCCACCAGCGCTGACCCGCAGGGCCGCCGGCCCGGACCGCCCGACCCCGCAGTACCGACCCTGGAGTTGTTTCCCGCATGCGTGCCCAGTTCGTCCTGTCGGAGATCGGTGTGGGTCTCCGCCGCAATCTGACCATGACCATCGCGGTCGTGGTCAGTGTCGCGCTCTCCCTCGCCCTCGCCGGTTCCTCGCTCCTGGTCCGCGACCAGGTGAACTCCATGAAGGGGTACTGGTACGACAAGGTCGAGGTGAGCATCTACTTCTGCACCAAGGCGGACGCCCGCAACTCGCCCCAGTGCGACAAGGGCGCGGCCACCGACCAGCAGGTCCAGGACATCAAGGGCCAGCTGGACAAGATGGACTCGGTGGTCCAGTCCTCCACGTACGAGAGCTCCGCCGAGGCGTACAAGCACTGGAAGGAGATGAACCCGGACAACCCGCTCATCTCCGTCCTCGGCCCGGACGCCATGCCGCAGTCCTGGCGGGTCAAGCTCAACGACCCGACCAAGTACGACGTCATCCAGAGCGCCTTCGCCGGGAAGCCCGGCGTGAAGTCGGTCGAGGACCAGCGGAAGATCCTGGAGAACCTGTTCGGCCTGCTGAACGGCCTGCAGACGGCGTCCTGGGTGATCATGGTGCTGATGCTCTTCGTCGCCCTGCTGCTGATCGTCAACACCGTCCGGGTGTCGGCGTTCAGCAGGCGGCGCGAGACCGGGATCATGCGCCTGGTCGGTGCTTCGAACTTCTACGTGCAGATGCCGTTCATCGCCGAGGCCGCGTTCTCCGCGCTGCTCGGCGCGGTGATGGCCTCCGGTCTGCTGCTCGGCGGCCACTTCTTCGTCCAGCACTGGCTGGCCGACCGGGTGCAGTTCATCCACTTCATCGGTCTGAGTTCGGTGCTCGCGGTGATCCCGCTGCTGGTCGTGGTGGGTATGGGCATGGCCGGCGTCGCGGCGTTCATCACGCTGCGCAAGTACCTCAAGGTCTGACGCCGGGCGGTTCCTTCGGCCCCGGACGGCACTGCGCCGTCCGGGGCCGTCGCCGTTCCGCGGTCCGTCGTTCCGGCCCGGCGCGCGGGATGCGGTGTCTACACTCCGATGCCATGCTGCAAACTCCGCGCAGGGCACGGCAGGTGGCCACCCTCAGCCTGGTGTTCGGCGCCGTGCTGCTGGCCGGCGCCGCCACCGGTGCCTGGGGCGACCCGAGCCGGCCGCCGGGCCGCCCGTCCGCCGACACGGCCCCGGCCGTCGCCGGCCTCGGCCCGGACCCGGCCGGCACCGCGCTGTCCGAGCAGCAGGCCGAGCACCTGCTGGCGGTCGGCGGCGACCGCTGGGGGGCGTACTACAGCGCCCAGGAGTACGCCGAGTTCAGCCAGGGCCTGGACGGTCGGTACCTGGGCGTCGGCCTCTCGGTCGGCCGCGGCGAGGACGGCGTCACCGCCGTCTCCCAGGTCACCCCGGCCGGTCCGGCCGCCGAGGCCGGGATCGCCCCCGGCGACCGGCTGCTGCGGATCGACCAGGACCAGGCCGACCGGCTGCCGGTCACCGAGGTGGTGGCCCGGCTGCGCGGGCAGGGCGACGGGCGCAAGGTCGGCTCCGAGGTCACCCTGGCCGTCCAGCGCGGCGGCGAGGTGCGCGAACTGCGGCTGCGGCGGGCGCTGCTGGACAGCCAGCAGGTCACCGCCGAGCGGCTGGACCGGGGCGTGCTGCGGATCACCGTCCGGGCCTTCACCACCGGCGTGGCCGACCAGGTGCGCGCCGCACTGCGCGGCCCGCACTCCGGCGTGGTGCTCGATCTGCGCGGCAACTCCGGCGGGTTGCTGGACGAGGCGGTCGGCACCGCCGGGATCTTCCTGGACGGCGGCACCGTCGGCTCGTACGAGGAGCGCGGCGAGAAGCGGGAGTTGACCGCCCCGCCCGGCGGCGACCAGCGCACCCCGCTGGTGGTGCTGGTGGACGGCGGCACGATGAGCGCCGCCGAACTCCTGGCCGGCGCGCTGCAGGACCGCAGCCGCGCCGTGGTGGTCGGCTCCCGGACCTTCGGCAAGGGCACCGTCCAGCAGCCCAGCCGGCTCGCCGACGGTGCGGTGCTGGAGCTGACCGTGGGCCGGTACCACACCCCGGCCGGCCGCTCACCGGACGGCACCGGCCTCGCCCCGGACGTCCCGGCCGCGGCCGGCGAGGACGCCGGCGCGCTCGCCCTGCGGGTGCTCGCGGGGATCGGCACCCGCGCCTAAAGGAGCTGCCCGGATCGGCGTCGAAGTGCGAGAATGACCGCGCTATGGCAAAGGAAACCGGACAGAAGCTGATCGCGCAGAACAAGAAGGCGCGACACGAGTACACGATCCTCGACACCTACGAGTGCGGCCTCGTACTCACCGGCACGGAGGTGAAGTCACTGCGCGAGGGGCGGGCCAACCTGGTCGACGGCTACGCCTACATCCAGAACCACGAGGCGTGGATCGACAACGTCTTCATCCCCGAGTACACCCAGGGGACGTGGACCAATCACGCGGCCCGGCGCAAGCGCAAGCTGCTGCTGCACAAGCTGGAGATCCGCAAGATCGAGACCAAGGTCCGCGACGCCGGCCACACGCTCGTCCCGCTGTCGCTGTACTTCAAGGACGGCCGGGTCAAGCTGGAGCTCGCGCTCGCGGTCGGCAAGAAGTTGTACGACAAGCGCCAGACGCTGCGCGAGAAGCAGGACACCCGCGAGACGGCCCGCGCCGTGGCGGCGGCCCGGCGGCGCCAGGGCTGACGGGCGGCGGCCTGTCAAGACGGCGGGGTTAATCCGCTGGACCCTCGCCCGTCGCCTCGCGTACTATGGCACAGGCAACACGGACGGTCACCGTCCGAGCTGTTTCTCAACAAAACATGGGGATGATCGGTTTCGACAGGGGATGTTGAAACAGGGGAAGCGAGCCGAGGAACGCGGCAATGATCTCGTTAACCACGTGTCGCAAAAAAATAATCGCCAACTCTAAGCGCGATTCCCAGCAGTTCGCTCTCGCTGCCTAATAAGCACCGATAGCGCTTGGGTGTCAGCCCGGGGAGTTCCCGACCCGGACCCTGGCATAATCTAGGGAACTCAACCGTCCACCCGGGCTGCGGGGGTGGAGGGGAAATCAAACAGCAGCTGGGCCTGTTGGCGGCTTGTCCGTGTGACCGCCAGGGCCGAGAAAAGCACAGCGGACTGCGCTCGGAGAAGCCCTGAATTAACTCCACTGGACCCGGGTTCGATTCCCGGCATCTCCACCACCCCATGTTCACAGTGAAGGCCGCCCACCGCTCAGCGGGGGGCGGCCTTCGCATTTCCACGGCCCTGGGTGAGGCGCCCGCGCCCGACCGGGCGTAGGATCATCCGTCCGCTCGTTTTCCGGAGCCGGATTCCGCCGCGACCACCGAGGGCCATGCAGAGCAACACGGACACCACCTCCGCCCCCGACCACGAGACCGTCCGCGAGCGCGAGATCGCCGGTGAGCAGCGGCACCTCGACACCGTCTACCACCGGCTGGAGGAGAAGCTCGCCGAGGCCGAGTACATCCTGGAGGACGCCGCCAAGCGGGTCCACGTCGGCACCCCCGGCGCCCTCGCCGAGCGCGACGCCCAGGTCTACCAGGCGGGCGCGCACCTCCACCGGCTCAACAGCGAGTTCGAGGACTTCCTGTTCGGCCGGATCGACCTCCAGCGGGCGGACGCCCCGGAGGAGCACGGCATCCCGTCGAACACCCCGCTCGACCCGGCCGACCCGGCCGTCGCCGAGACCCTCCACATCGGCCGCCTCGGCGTGCTGGACGCCGAGTACGGCCCGCTGGTGATCGACTGGCGGGCGCCCGCCGCCGCGCCGTTCTACCGCGCCACCCCGGTCGAGCCCGGCCGGGTGATCCGCCGCCGGGTGATCCGCTCCAAGGGCCGCAAGGTGGTCGGCGTCGAGGACGACCTGCTGCGCCCCGACCTCACCCCCACCCTGGCGGGCGAGGAGCTGGCCGTGGTCGGCGACGGCGCGCTGATGGCCTCGCTCGGCCGCGCCCGCAGCCACTCGATGCGCGACATCGTCTCCTCGATCCAGAAGGAGCAGGACGAGGTGATCCGCGCCGCCGCGGCCGGAGCCACCCTCGTCACCGGCGGTCCCGGCACGGGCAAGACCGCCGTCGCCCTGCACCGCGCCGCCTACCTGCTCTACCAGGACCGCCGCCGTTACGCCGGCGGCATCCTGGTGGTCTCGCCGACCCCGCTGCTGGTCTCCTACACCGAGGGCGTGCTGCCCTCGCTCGGCGAGGAGGGCCAGGTCGCCATCCGCGCGGTCGGCTCGCTGGTGGACGGCATCGAGGCGGGCACCTACGACACCCCGGAGGCGGCCCGGATCAAGGGCTCGGCCCGGATGGTGCAGCTGCTGCGCCGGGCCGCCCGGGCGGCGCTGGAGCAGGGCGCCCCGCAGGAGCTGAAGGTGGTGGCCCGCGGCGAGGTGCTGAAGCTGGACGCGGGCCGGCTGAAGGCCGTGCGCGGCAACGTGGTGGGCTCCGGCGGCACCCCGCTGAACCTGCTGCGCCCGCGCGCCCGCCGGCTGCTGCTGGACGCCCTGTGGCAGGAGGCCACCCGGCACCTGCCCAGGCCCACCGACCACTACGCCCGCGAGCAGCGCCAGGAGGAGAAGGAGGCCTTCGACGAGTACGTCTCGGACGAGGCGCCGTTCCTGGACTTCCTGGACGCCTGGTGGCCGGCCCTGACCCCGCGCCGGGTGCTGGGCACCCTCAAGCAGTACCGGCACACCAACCGGATCGCCCGGCGCGCCGTCACCCCGGACGAGGCGAAGCGGCTGGCCGCCTCCTGGCGGCACCTGTCCCCGGCGGGCGAGGGCGCGCTGTCCGCGCACGACGTCGCCCTGCTGGACGAACTGCAGGTGCTGCTCGGCGAGCCGGCCCGGCCGAAGGTCCGCGAGGTGAGCGCGATGGACCTGCTGACCGGCCTGGACGAGGTCACCACCTTCGCCGACCGCAACTCCCGCCAGCGCGAGCATCAGCCGGTGGAGCGCAAGGAGTACGCGCACGTCATCGTGGACGAGGCCCAGGACCTCACCCCGATGCAGTGGCGGATGATCGGCCGGCGGTCCCGGATGGCCACCTGGACCATCGTCGGCGACCCGGCGCAGTCCTCCTGGCCGTTCCCGCAGGAGGCCCAGGCCGCGCTGGACGAGGTGCTGTCCGGCAAGCCGCGCCGGCGGTTCACGCTGACCGTGAACTACCGCAACCCGGCCGAGATCGCCGAGGTCGCGGCCAAGGTGCTGGCGCTGGCCGCGCCGGGCACCCCGTCGCCGAGGGCGGTGCGCGAGGTCGGCGTGGAGCCGCGCTTCGCCGCCGTCGTCGATCCGTCGCCGGAGGCGTTCGGCCGGGCCGCCCGGGTGGAGCTGGAGCGGCTGCTGGGCGAGGTGGACGGCACCGTGGCGATCGTGGTGCCGATGGACCGCCGGGCCGAGGCGGCCGGGTGGGCCGAGGGCCTGGGCGAGCGCGTGGTGGCGCTCGGCAGCCTGGAGGCCAAGGGCCTGGAGTACGACGCGACGGTGGTCGCCGACCCGACCGGCATCGCCGGCGAGTCGGAGGCCGGCCTGCGGGTGCTGTACGTGGCGCTGACCCGGGCGACCCAGCGGCTGACCGTGCTCTCCGGCCCGGACGACCTGCCGGACGCGGTCGGCGTGCCCGCGCTGCTGCGCTGAGCGGCGGGGGCTGACGGCCCCTACGGCGAAGGCCCCTCACCGATCGGTGAGGGGCCTTCAGACGTTGGAACACCGACCCGCCATGCTCGCCTCGCGGCAAGTGGTCCCTCGAAGGGACGAAGGTTGGGCCCGGGGGCTTGGATCGAGCCGGTGCCTGTCCAATGTAACGCATCGGCCCGCAGAGGCAAGGAGTCCGCGGTGTGACGCGCCCCGGGGCGAGCGGGCGGGCGACCGGGGTGCCGGGTCGCGGTTGTGGGATCCGCACACTCAATGAACGTTATTTCTGGCTATCCCTTGGAAGGTGCGACGATCGAGGTCTAGCATGCGCGCAGGCGATGCCTTCAACAAAATGTTGAGCCCGACGAATATGTTGAGCCTGCGGGACGGACGGAAGAAGGAAGCGTCGATGGCGACGGTGCCCAGTGTCTCGAACTCGATCACGGTACGGCTGGAGGTCCCGGCCCGGGGCAACGCCGTCAGTGCGATCACCACGGCCGTGGAGTCCTCCGGCGGTTCGGTGACCGGCCTCGACGTCACCGCCTCGGGCCTGGAGGCCCTGCGGATCGACGTCACGGTGGCGGCCTCCTCCGTCGCGCACGGCGAGGAGATCGTCGAGAAGCTCCGCGCGATCGACGGCGTGACCATCGGGAAGGTCTCGGACCGCACCTTCCTGATGCACCTCGGCGGCAAGATCGAGATGTCCTCGAAGCTGCCGATCCGCAACCGCGACGACCTGTCCATGATCTACACCCCGGGCGTCGCCCGGGTCTGCATGGCGATCGCCGAGAACCCCGAGGACGCCCGCCGCCTCACCATCAAGCGCAACAGCGTCGCCGTGGTCACCGACGGCTCGGCCGTGCTGGGCCTGGGCAACATCGGCCCGGCCGCCGCGCTGCCGGTGATGGAGGGCAAGGCGGCCCTGTTCAAGCGCTTCGCCGGGATCGACGCCTGGCCGATCTGCCTGGACACCCAGGACACCGACGAGATCGTGGCCATCGTCAAGGCGATCGCCCCCGGCTTCGCCGGCATCAACCTGGAGGACATCTCCGCGCCGCGCTGCTTCGAGATCGAGGCCCGGCTGCGCGAGGCCCTGGACATCCCGGTCTTCCACGACGACCAGCACGGCACCGCGATCGTGGTGCTGGCCGCCCTCACCAACGCGCTGAAGGTGGTCGGCAAGGAGATCGCCGACATCCGGGTGGTCATGTCGGGCGCCGGCGCGGCCGGTACCGCGATCCTCAAGCTGCTGATGGCCGCCGGCGTCGAGCACGCCACCGTGGCGGACGTGCGCGGCGTGGTCCACCTGGGCCGGGACGACCTCAACGACAGCCTGCGCTGGATCGCCGAGCACACCAACCGCTCCGGCCGCACCGGCAGCCTCAAGGAGGCCGTGGCGGACGCCGACGTCTTCATCGGCGTCTCCGCCCCGAACGTGCTGGACGGCGACGACCTGGCCACCATGGCCGAGGACGCGATCGTCTTCGCGCTGGCCAACCCGGACCCGGAGGTCGACCCGGCCGTCGCCCGGCAGACCGCCGCCGTGGTCGCCACCGGCCGCAGCGACTTCCCGAACCAGATCAACAACGTGCTGGTCTTCCCGGGCGTCTTCCGCGGCCTGCTGGACGCCCAGAGCCGCACCGTCAACACCGAGATGATGATCGCCGCCGCCCGGGCGCTGGCCACCACCGTCCACGACGACGAGCTGAACGCCAACTACATCATCCCGAGCGTCTTCCACAAGGACGTCGCCAAGACCGTCGCCTCCGCGGTGCGCGAGGCGGCCCTGGCCGGCGCCCAGGAGGCGTCCGAGCCGCCCCGCCCGACCCCGGGCATCGTCGGCACCCTGGACACCGCGGCGTTCCCCGTCGTCAAGCTCTGAGGGCCGCCGTCAAGCTCTGACGCCCCTGCCTGGTGACGTGTCGCCAATCGGTCAAATGTCCGATTGGCGCCATACCCGCCCAAGCCCGCCCCGAACCCTTGCGACACAAGGGCGAGGGGCGTGTTTGGGCTTGTCAGTCCTAGGGCGTACGGTAGCCCTGCACGGGGCAGGCGTGTCCGACAAGTACGGAACGTCCCCCTGGTCTTCCGGCGTGTCGTCCCGACCGCCGCCCGCGCCCGGTCCGCCGGAGCCGACGGAGCGTCACACCTCCAACGGGCGGGTGATGTTCGGGTGGCTCGGCCGGGGCCCGATTGGCTTTCTCGGGGCCGGTCGGGGCAGGATTCGTTCCCAGGCGGGCGGGCGGGCCTTTCGACGGCACCGGCGCGCGGCGTACGGGTACGGACCCGGCCTGCGACCACGCATTGCCTGCATGAGCACAGTGTGCGGACCTGCGGCCTATCCGGGTGCCCCCCGGTGGGAGCACCGATGGGCCCCCGCACACCGCAAGCGAACAGACCACAGGAGTACACATGAACCGCAGTGAGCTGGTGGCCGCGCTGTCCGAGCGCGCCGAGGTGACCCGCAAGGACGCCGACGCCGTTCTGGCCGCCTTCGCCGAGATCGTCGGCGAGGTCGTCGCCAAGGGCGACGAGAAGGTCACCATCCCCGGTTTCCTGACCTTCGAGCGCACCCACCGCGCTGCCCGCACCGCCCGTAACCCGCAGACCGGCGAGCCGATCCAGATCCCCGAGGGCTACAGCGCCAAGGTCAGCGCCGGCTCCAAGCTGAAGGAAGCCGCCAAGGGCGCCTGAACCGCACCTTGAACGCCCGAGAGGCCGGGCTCCCCACGGGGAGCCCGGCCTCTCGTCGTACCGCCGGTGATCAGGCGTCGACCAGCTGCTCGCTCGGCAGCTCGACGTGCGCGCCCAGGTCGCGCAGCTTGTCCATGAAGTTCTCGTAGCCGCGGTTGATCAGGTCGATGCCGTGCACGGTCGAGGTGCCCTCGGCCGCCAGCGCCGCGATCAGGTACGAGAAGCCGCCGCGCAGGTCCGGGATGACCAGCTCGGCGCCCATCAGCTTGGACGGGCCGGAGACGACCGCCGAGTGCAGGAAGTTGCGGGCGCCGAAGCGGCACGGGGTGGCGCCCAGGCACTCGCGGTAGAGCTGGATGTGCGCGCCCATCTGGTTCAGCGCGCCGGTGAAGCCCAGCCGCGACTCGTACACCGTCTCGTGGACGATGGACAGGCCGGTGGCCTGGGTCAGCGCGACGACCAGCGGCTGCTGCCAGTCGGTCTGGAAGCCCGGGTGCACGTCGGTCTCCAGGGCGATCGCCTTGAGCTCGCCGCCGGGGTGCCAGAAGCGGATGCCCTCGTCGTCGACCTCGAAGGCGCCGCCGACCTTCCGGAAGGTGTTGAGGAAGGTCATCATCTCCAGCTGGCGGGCGCCGCGGACGTAGATGTCGCCCTTGGTCGCCAGCGCCGCGCAGGCCCAGGAGGCCGCCTCCAGGCGGTCCGGCAGCGCCCGGTGGGTGTAGCCGTTCAGCTCGTCCACACCGGTGATCAGGATGGTGCGGTCGGTGCCCAGGGTGATGATCGCGCCCATCTTCTGCAGCACGCAGATCAGGTCGACGATCTCCGGCTCGATGGCCGCGTTGCGCAGCTCGGTGACGCCCTCCGCGAGGACGGCGGTGAGCAGCACCTGCTCGGTCGCGCCGACCGAGGGGTAGGGCAGCTCGATCTTGGTGCCGCGCAGCCGCTGCGGGGCGACCAGGTAGGTGCCCTGCGGGTGCTTCTCGATGGTGGCGCCGAACTGGCGCAGCACCTCGAAGTGGAAGTCGACCGGGCGGCCGCCGATGTCGCAGCCGCCCAGGCCCGGGATGAAGGCGTGGCCGAGGCGGTGCAGCAGCGGGCCGCAGAACAGGATCGGGATCCGCGAGGAGCCGGCGTGCGCGTCGATGTCGGCGACGTTGGCGCTCTCGACGTGCGAGGGGTCGAGGATCAGCTCGCCGTCCTCGTCACCGGTACGCACGGTCACGCCGTGCAGCTGGAGCAGTCCGCGGACCACCTTGACGTCGCGGATGTCCGGGACGTTGCGCAGTCTGCTGGGGCCCTGCCCGAGGAGGGCGGCGACCATGGCCTTGGGGACCAGGTTCTTCGCACCGCGGACGCGGATCTCGCCTTCGAGCGGGTTTCCGCCGTGGACCAGCAGGACGTCGTCGGTCATCGTTCTCGCAATCCGGGGTGCCAGAGGAGTGGGACGGGCTCTGGAACAGAGCCGCAGGTGGACCGGTGGTACGGGCGCGTTCGGGCCCCCGGGCAAACCGAGTCGGCACCGTAGAAGGGCGTCCACCATCCGTAGATGGTAGTAGGCGTCTGGACGGTTCCCGTGAGCCTCTCCCGTGATGGTGCTCTCTCCGGGGGTCCGCCCGCCCGCCGGTACGGCCGTACGGGTGTTCGTTCGGCGTGGCGCGGTTTCGACCGTTTCGGTGTCCGGCCGGCGCCGTTCTGCGGGATCATGTGTGGCATGACGGCGGCCCATTCGCACGCAGGCCGGTCCCACACCGGCCGTCTGCTCGTCGCGACGCCCGTGCTCACCGATCCGAACTTCGCGCGCTCGGTGGTGCTGCTCCTCGACCACGACGTCGAGGGGGCGCTCGGTGTGGTCCTCAACCGGCCGACGCCGGTCGAGGTCGGCAGTGTGCTGGACGGCTGGGGCAGACTCGTCGGCCGGCCCGCGGTGGTGTTCCAGGGCGGCCCGGTGGCACTGGACTCGGCCCTCGGCCTCGCGGTGGCGCCGGGGGAGCCGGGCACCGGCGAGCCGCTCGGCTGGCGGCGGGTGCACGGCGCGATCGGCCTGGTCGACCTGGAGGCGCCCCCCGAGGTACTGGCCGGGGAGCTGGGGGCGCTGCGGATCTTCGCCGGGTACGCCGGCTGGTCGCCCGGCCAGCTGGAGGCGGAGCTGGAGAGCGGCGCCTGGTACCTGGTGGACTGCGAGCCCGGGGACATCTCCAGCCCCGAGCCGGAGCGGCTGTGGCGCGCGGTGCTGCGGCGCCAGCGCGGCCCGCTGGCGCTGTTCGCGACCTACCCGGACGACCCGACGCTGAACTGAGCCGGGTGCGGCCGCCGGGGTGTGCGACCGGGGCGGCCGCACGACACTGGCCCGGTTTCCGGAGGCGCCCATAGACTTGGCACCCATGAGCACTCTTGAGCCCGAGCGCGGCCTCGGCACCGGCACCCTGGTCGAGCCCGTCCCGCAGGTGTCCCACGGCGACGGCGACCACGAGCGCTTCGCGCACTACGTCCAGAAGGACAAGATCATGGAGAGCGCGCTCTCCGGATCGCCCGTGGTGGCGCTCTGCGGCAAGGTGTGGGTGCCCGGGCGCGACCCGAAGAAGTACCCGGTCTGCCCGATGTGCAAGGAGATCTACGACGGCATCGGCAAGCCGCAGGGCGGCGACGGCGAGGGCGGCGGCAAGTAGTCCGCGCGCCGCAACGGCGTTTTGCACAGCACCGCGTTTCCGCAGTGGTCTATGCCACTCGCGCCGGGCGTGGGGCAGGATGACGGGATGGACCTCATCCCCGCACCGTCGAGTGCCGTCCGCCGTCCGGGCGAGGACTTCCCGCTGGACACCGCCACCACGCTGACCGCGCCGCCCGGGCTGGCCGACGCCGAACGGTGGCTGCGCGGCACGCTCGGCGCCGCCACCGGGCTGCCGCTCGGCCCGGGCCGCCCGGGCGCGGGCATCGAGCTGGTCGAGGACGACGCGCTGGCCGCCGAGGCGTACCGGATCACGGTGCGCCCCGGCCACGCGCTGCTCGCCGCGGGCGGCCCGGCCGGCGCGCTGTGGGGCGCGCAGACCCTGCGGCGGCTGCTCGGCCCGGACGCGTACCGCCGCTCCCCGCTGCGCCGCGCGGGCTGGGTGCTGCCGGGCGCCGACATCGCGGACGCCCCCAGGTTCGGCTGGCGCGGCGCGCTGCTCGACGTCGCCCGGCACTTCCTGCCCAAGGCCGACGTGCTGCGCTTCGTCGACCTGCTGGCCGCGCACAAGCTCAACGTGCTGCACCTGCACCTGACCGACGACCAGGGCTGGCGGGTGGAGATCAAGCGCTACCCGGAGCTGACCGGGCGCGGTGCCTGGCGGGAGCGCTCGATGGTCGGCTACCGGGCCGGCGGCCGCCGCGACGACCGCCCGCACGGCGGCTACTACACCCAGGACGACCTGCGCGAGATCGTCGCCTACGCGGCCGCGCGCGGCGTCACCGTCGTCCCGGAGATCGACCTGCCCGGCCACACCCAGGCCGCCGTCGCCGCCTACCCCGAGCTGGGCAACACCGACGTGGTGGACACCGCGGCGCTCGGCGTCTGGACGGACTGGGGGGTGAGCCACCACGTCCTCAACGCCTCCGAGGAGACCCTGCGCTTCTTCGAGGGGGTGCTGGAGGAGGTGCTGGAGCTGTTCCCGTCCGAGTTCGTCCACCTCGGCGGCGACGAGTGCCCCAAGGAGCAGTGGAAGGACAGCCCCGCCGCCCAGGCGCGGATCCGCGAGCTCGGCCTGGCCAACGAGGACGAGCTGCAGAGCCACCTGATCCGGCACTTCGACCGCTGGCTGGCGGCGCGCGGGCGCCGGCTGATCGGCTGGGACGAGATCCTGGAGGGCGGTCTGGCCCCGGGCGCGGCGGTGTCGTCCTGGCGGGGGTTCGGCGGCGGGATCGCGGCCGCGCGGGCCGGGCACGACGTGGTGATGTGCCCCGAACAGCACGTCTACCTCGACCACCGGCAGGCGGACGGGCCGGACGAGCCGATTCCGGTCGGTTTCGTGCGCACGCTGGAGGACGTCTACCGCTTCGAGCCGGTGCCGCGGGAGCTGGACGAGGCCGCCGCCCGGCACGTGATCGGCACCCAGGCGAACCTGTGGACCGAGTTCATGGACAGCGCCCGGGACATCGACTACCGGGCCTTCCCCCGCCTGGTCGCCTTCGCCGAGGTGGCCTGGTCCGCCCTGCCCGCCGAGCCGGCCGAGCGGGACTTCGCCGATTTCGAGCGGCGGCTGCGCGGGCACCTGGAGGTGTTGGACGCGCTCGGCGTCGAGTACCGCCCGGCCGACGGCCCGCACCCCTGGCAGCGGCGGCCCGGGGTGGCCGGCCGGCCGATCGAGGGGCTGCCGCCGCAGCGATGATCATGATGTTCGGGAACTAATGAGCGATCATCCGACGTCAAGAACAGATGAACATCTGCCCTGGCCCGACCCGGGTCGGGGCAGATACCGCCCGGTATCCGTCCCAATCGGGCAGTCCCGTTCACCCGTCCCGAAATGATCATCGAGCATTGTGTGCCAGAGTTGCCCAACCCGGCCCGATCGCCCGTACCCTACGGGCCAGGCCGGGCTGCTGACGCGGACAGTGCGGCCCGGGCCGCGGGCGGCAGGCGATCGATGAGCAAGTGGAGCACGGTGGGACCCAGGTGAACCGGACGATCATGCTGCCGGCCTCCCTCGACGAGGCCGTCGACGCGCTGGCCGCCGCCCCGGCCGCGGTACCGGTGGCCGGCGCCACCGACCTGATGGAAGCCGTCAACGCCGGACGGCTGCGCCCCGCCGCCCTCCTCGGACTCGGCCGGATCACCGAACTGCGCGGCTGGCGCTACGAGGACGGCGGCACCGCGGTCCTCGGCGCCGGACTCACCCACGCCCGGATGGACCGCCCCGACTTCGCCGCGCTCATCCCCGCGCTCGCCGACGCCGCCCGCACCGCCGGCCCGCCGCAGGTCCGCAACGTCGGCACCCTCGGCGGCAACATCGTCACCGCCGCCCCGGCCGGCGACACCCTCCCGGTGCTGGCCGCGCTGGAGGCCACCGTCACCCTCGCCCGGGCCGGCGCCACCCGCGAGGTGCCGGTCGGACACCTGCTCACCGGCCTCGACCCGGTGCGCCCCGGCGAACTGCTCACCTGGGTGCGCGTCCCGCTGCTGCACGCGCCGCAGGTCTTCCTCAAGGCCACCGGCCGCAGCGGCCCGGCCCGCGCCACCGCCTCCGTCGCCCTGGTCCTCGACCCGGCCCGGCGCGCCGTGCGCTGCGCGGTCGGCGCCGTCGCCCCGGTGCCGCTGCGCCCGCTGGAGGCCGAGGCCTGGGTGGCCGGCTGCATCGACTGGGACGGCAGCCGGGAGATCGACCCGGCCGCCACCGCCGCCTTCGGCGAGTACGTGGCCGCCGCCTGCGTCCCCGAGGACTACGGCGCCGAGGGTGCCTGGGAGGCCGTCACCGAGGGGCCGACCGCGGCGGCCGTTCGACTGCGGCGTACCGTAGCGGTGCTGGCCCGCCGGGCACTGGGAAGGGCGCTGAAGTGACCACAGACCCCATCGAGAGCCTCGACGCCGACCCGCTCGGCCTCGCCGCCCCGCAGGTCAGCCGCGAGCTGCGCCCGTGCGCCTCGTACACGCTCCGGGTCAACGGTTTCGAACGGCCCGTCACCGACGCCTGGATCGGCGAGAGCCTGCTCTACGTGCTGCGCGAGCGGCTCGGCCTGGCCGGCGCCAAGGACGGCTGCGAGCAGGGCGAGTGCGGCGCCTGCTCGGTGCAGGTGGACGGCCAGCTGGTGGCCGGCTGCCTGGTGCCCGCCGCGCTCGCCGCCGACTGCGAGATCAACACCGTCGAGGGCCTGTCGGCCGGTGGCGGCGCGAGCGACGTCCAGCAGGCGCTGGCCACCTCCGGCGCCGTCCAGTGCGGCTACTGCGCCCCCGGCATGGCGATGGCCGTGCACGACCTGCTCCAGCGCAACCACCGGCCCACCGAGGTCGAGGCCCGGCAGGCGCTGTGCGGCAACCTCTGCCGCTGCACCGGCTACCGCGGTGTGCTGGCCGCCGTCCAGACCGTCGCCGACGCCCGCGCCCTGGAGGCGGAGGCCGCCCTCGCCGAGGACGAGGCCGTCGCCGCTGCCGGCGTCGAGGCGCCCGCCGGCGAAGCCCGGCCCGCCGAACCGGAGCCGGCGACCGAGGCCGCCGCCGTCGAGCCGCCGGTCTACGCCGACGCCGACGCCTGGATCGAGCACGTCCCCCAGCCGGCCGTCGAGCAGCAGCTCGCCGAGCAGCCGCCGGCCGAGCAGGTCGCCGCGTACGCCGACCCCGCGGGCGGCTACGACACCGGCGTCTACGACACCTCCGCCCTGACGGCCGCCCAGGCCGGCATCCCCGCCCAGGCCGCCGACGACCAGGTGTACCAGCCGCAGGGCTACCCCGGGCAGCAGTACCAGGCCACCCCCGCCCACGGCACCTACGTGCCGGCCGGCCACCCGGACGGCTACCCGCAGCCCAGCGGCTACGACGCCGGGTACGACGCCCCGGTCTACGAGCCCACCCCCGCGCACGGCACCCCGCTGCCGAGCGCCGCCTTCGACGGCACGCCCCCGCACGGCACCCCGTACCCGGACCCGCACGGTGTCCCGGCCGGCGGCGTCACCGCGGACGGCCTCCCGTACGGCGCCACCCCCGCCCACGGCATCCGGCTCCCCGAGGACGACCACGCATCATGACGTCGCCTACCGACATCGGCGCAGCACTCCAGCAGGACGGCGGCGCGGGCGGCACGCCGGAGCCCTTCGGCCTGGGCAGCTCCCCGTTGCGCAGCGACGCGCTGCCCAAGGCGCTCGGCATCTACCCGTACGCGGCCGACCTGTGGGCCGAGGGGCTGCTGTGGGGCGCCGTGCTGCGCTCGCCGCACCCGCACGCCCGGATCCGCGGCATCGACACCTCGGCCGCGCTGGCCCTGCCCGGCGTGCACGCCGTGGTCACCGCCGCCGACCTGCCGCCCGGCCCGGACGGCACCCCGGACGGCGCGCCGTCCGGGCCGATCGTCGCCGACCGGCCGGTGCTGGCGGTCGGCGTGGTGCGCCACCACGGCGAGCCCGTCGCGGCGGTGGCCGCCGACCACCCGGACACCGCCCGGCTGGCGGTCGGCCTGATCGCGGTGGACTACGAGCCGATGGAGGCCGTCACCGACCCCGAGCAGGCCTTCACCGCCCCGGCGCTGCACCCGGACGGCAACCTGTTCCGCCACCTGCCGCTGCGCACCGGGGACCCGGACGCGGCCGGCGAGATCGTCGTCGAGGGCCTGTACCAGGTCGGCCGGCAGGACCCGGCGCCGCTCGGCGCCGAGGCCGGGCTGGCCGTGCCCCGCCCGGACGGCGGCGTCGAGCTGCACCTGTCCTCCACCGACCCGCACGGCGACCGCGACCGCACCGCCGCCTGCCTCGGCCTGGAGCCGGACCGGGTCCGGCTGGTCGCCACCGGCGTGCCCGGTGCCACCACCGACCGCGAGGACCTGTCCTTCCAGGTCACCCTGGCACTGCTGGCGCTGCGCACCGGCCGCCCGGTGAAGATGACCCTCACCCGCGAGGAGTCCTTCCACACCCACACCTCGCGCCACCCCGCGCTGCTGCGCTACCGCCACCACGCCGACGCCGAGGGCGTGCTGGTCAAGGTCGAGGCGCAGATCCTGCTGGACGGCGGTGCCTACGCGGACGTCTCGGCCGAGGCGCTGGCCTCCGCGACGGCCTTCTCGGTCGGCCCGTACAACTGCCCGAACGTCTTCGTGGACGCCTGGGCGGTGCGCACCAACAACCCGCCGGCCGGGCGGATGCGCGGCGAGGGCGCGCTGCAGGCCTGTTTCGCGTACGAGGCGCAGCTGGACCAGCTGGCCGCCCGGGTCGGCGTGGACCCGGTGGAGATCCGCCGGCGCAACGCGATGGCCACCGGCGACCCGCTGCCCACCGGGCAGGCCGTGACCTGCCCGGCGCCGGTGAAGGCGCTGCTGGACGCGGTGGCGGCCGAGCCGCTGCCGGCCCTGCCGGTGGACGACCCGGACGCCGAGTGGCTGCTGCCCGGCGGGCCCGGCGGTGCCGGGGACCCGGGGGCGGTGCGGCGCGGCATCGGCTACGCGGTCGGCATGGTGCACATGCTCGGCGCCGAGGGCGAGGACGAGGTGTCCACCGCCACGGTGCGGGTCAGCGGCGACCACGCCACGGTGATCTGCGCGGCGGTCGACGCCGGGCAGGGCTTCGCCACGCTGGCCCGGCAGATCGTGCAGACCGTGCTGGGCGTCAGCGAGGTCTACATCGCACCGGCCGACAGTGACCAGTCGGTGGCCGGCCCGTCCGGCCGGGGCCGGCACACCTGGGTCTCCGGCGGGGCGATCGAGCGGGCCGCGCTGATGGTCCGCCACCAGCTGCTGCAGCCGATCGCGGCCAACTTCGGGATGTCGGTGGAGCTGCTGCAGATCGCGGACGGCAAGATCACCTCCTACGACGGGGTGCTCGGCATGCCGGTCGCCGAGGCGCTGGAGGGCAAGGAGCTGTGGGCGACCGCGCAGTGCCGCCCGCACCCGACCGAGCCGCTGGACGACGCCGGGCACGGTGACGCCTTCGTGTCCATCTCGTTCTGCGCGATGCGCGCGGTGGTGGACGTGGACATCGAGCTGGGCGCCGTCCGGGTGGTCGAGATGGCCGTCGCCCAGGACGTCGGCCGGGCGCTGAACCCCCGGCAGATCGAGGACCGGATCGAGGCGGGCGTGGCCCAGGGCGTGGGCCTGGCGCTGCTGGAGGACCTGCGGACCGCGGGCGGCGTGCTGCTCAACCCCTCGCTCACCGGCTACCGGCTGCCGACCGCCCTGGACACCCCGGACGTGCGGATCGCCGCGCTGCTGGAGGAGCGGGACGTGGTGGCCACGTTCGGCGCCAAGGCGGTCAGCGCGGTGCCCGCGGTGGTCGCCCCGGCGGCCGTCGCCGCCGCCGTCCGGGCCGCCACCGGGCTGCCGGTCGGCCGGCTGCCGATCCGGCCGGAGGACGCCGTCACGGCCTGACGGAAAGAGCGGGAGAAACGGAATTCGCCGGTCGGCTGGTGAGCCGACCGGCGAATTCCGTTTCCGAGGCCATGGCGGGAATCGAACCCGCGTGCACCGCTTTGCAGGCGGTCCCCTCAACCACTCGGGCACACGGCCAGTGGAATAAGAATGGCGCACCCCCGGAACGGGGTCAATGACCCTCCGTGAATTCCGTATTGCGCTGTGTGAATTCCTCTCCCGGCCCTGTGCTACGGTCGAAGACAGGTGGCCGTTCCCGTTCCCGGGCCGGCCGCCCCGGACGAGCGCGTCGTACCCGGTGACGACAAGACGGCGCAGTTCAGCGGCGATCCGGCCGCTGTGGACTGCGGAGGTACGGCTCGTCATGGCCTGGCTCGTTCTGCTCGTCTCGGGTCTCCTGGAGACCGTCTGGGCGGTGGCTCTGGAATCGTCCAAGGGCTTCTCCCGCCTCGTTCCCGGCATCGTCTTCGGCGTCGCCCTGCTGCTGAGCATGGGCGGGCTGGCGTACGCGATGCGCACCATTCCGATCGGCACCGGCTACGCGGTCTGGGTGGGGATCGGCGCGGTCGGCACCGCGCTCTACGGCATGGCCGTCCTGGGGGACGCGGTGACCGCGGCCCGGATCGGCTGCCTGCTGCTGATCGTCTCCGGCGTGGTGGGGCTCAAGGTGCTGCACTAGCGGCTCCCGCGGGCCCGCTCCGGGCCCGGGTCCTACGTCCAGGGACCGAGGCGATCACCGACTCCGGTCAGGAGTCATCGGGGTGATCGGCTCTTACCATGGCATCCATGACCACTGCCTCGCCCACCTCGGTCGACTCCGTCCCGATACCCTCCGAGACCGACCCCGGCGGCGGGGTGCTCAGCGGCCGCTACCGGGCGCTGACGCTGGGGATCGTCTCGGTCGTCCTCGTGATCGCCTTCGAGGCGACCGCCGTCAACACCGCGATGCCGATCGCCGCCCGGCAGTTGGACGGCCTCGGGCTGTACGCCTTCGCGTTCTCCGGCTACTTCACCACCACGCTGTTCGCGCTGGTCGTCTCCGGCCAGTGGTGCGACCGGCGCGGGCCGCTGCAGCCGCTGTTCACCGGCATCACGGTGTTCGGCGCCGGCCTGGTGGTGGCCGGGACGGCGCCCGGCATGTGGGTGTTCGTTGCCGGGCGGGCGATCCAGGGCCTGGGCGGCGGGCTGGTGATCGTCGCGCTGTACGTGGTGGTCGGCCGGGCCTACCCGGAGCGGCTGCGCCCGTCGGTCTTCGCGGCCTTCTCCTCGGCCTGGGTGCTGCCCTCGATCGTCGGCCCGCTGGTCGCCGGTGCCGTCACCCAGCACCTGGGCTGGCGCTGGGTGTTCCTGGCGGTGCCGGCGCTGATCCTGCTGCCGCTGGCCGTGATGGGCCCGGCACTGGCCCGCTCGGAGCGCGAGCACCCGGTGCTCAGGGGCGCCGACTTCGACCGCCGGCGCACCCTGCTGGCCGCGATGGCGGCGCTCGGCGCCGGCCTGCTGCAGTACGCGGGCCAGCGGCTCGACCCGATCGGGCTGGTCCCCGGCCTGGCCGGGGTGGCGCTGCTGGCGCCGGCCGTCCTGGGGCTGCTGCCGAAGCGGACGCTGCGGGCCGGGCGCGGGCTGCCCGCGGTGATCCTGCTGCGCGGGCTGGCGGCCGGGGCGTTCTTCGCGGCCGAGGCGTTCGTGCCGCTGATGATGGTCACCCAGCGGGGCCTGTCGCCGACGCTGGCCGGGCTCACCCTGACCAGTGGCGGTCTCTCCTGGGCGCTGGGCTCCTGGCTGCAGGGGCGGCCCGGGGCCGAGCGGTACCGGGCGGTGATGATCCGGGGCGGCTTCCTGGGGACGTCGGTGGCGATCGCCGGCGCGGCGCTGGTGCTCGTCCCGGCGGTGCCGGCCTGGGCGGCGGCGGTGGCCTGGGGCGTCGGCGGGATCGGGATGGGGCTGACGGTGGCGAGCGTCAGCGTGCTGATGATGAAGCTCTCCGCGCCGGAGGACGCCGGGGCCAACTCGGCCGCGCTGCAGATGAGCGACGCGCTGGGCAACGTGCTGCTCACCGGTCTCGCCGGGGTGCTGTTCGCGGCGCTGGGCGGCGGTTCGCTCGCGGTCGGCCAGGAGGGCGCCGAAGGCGCCGGCTCGGCCGGCGCCTTCGCGGTGATCCTGCTGACCATGTCCGGGGTCGCGCTGATCGGGGCACTGCTCTCCGGCCGGGTCCGGACGCGTTCCTGAGGGCCGGGCCGGCGGTCAGCCGGCGGCGGCCGTGGCGAGGGCGCTCGCGCCGGCCGCCGCCGTCGCCGGGGTGCCGAGGAAGGCCTCCCAGCCGCCGGCCGGGGACTGGCCGGGGGCGAGGCCCTGCAGCTTGCGCAGCACCGCCGGGTCCTGGGCGTCCAGCCAGTCCACCAGCTGGCGGAAGGAGACCAGCCGGACCTCGGGCTTGCCCGCGATCGCCTTGATCACGTCCTCGACCGCGTTCATGTAGATGCCGCCGTTCCACTCCTCGAAGTGGTTGCCGATGACGTAGGGCGCCCGGTTGCTGTTGTAGGTGCGGTCGAAGCCCATCAGGTAGGAGTCCCGGGCCTGGGTCTGGAAGCCCGGGTGGAGGGCCGGGTCGGCCTTGGTGTTCGGGCCGCACTGGTTGTACATGATGTTGTAGTCCATCGACAGCACCTGGAAGGTGTGCCCGGGGAAGGGGATGGACTGCAGCGGGAGGTCCCAGAGCGCCCCGCCCTGGATCTTCTGCGGCCATACCTGGGTGCCGTTGCCGCTGCTGTCGTAGCGCCAGCCGCGCTTGACCGCGGTGGGCAGCAGGTTGCGCTGGCCCTCCAGACAGGGGGTACGGCTGCCGATCAGCTCCTTGCGGTAGTCGAAGGGCAGCGGCGGCAGGTCGGTGAACCCGGTGTTGGTGCGCCAGTTCATCACGAAGTCCATCGCCTGCTGGATCTCGCTGTCCCACTCCTCCGGGGACCACTTGCCGACGCCGGTGGCGCCGCAGAAGTGGCCGTTGAAGTGGGTGCCGATCTCGTGGCCCTCCAGCCAGGCCGCGTGCACGTTCTCCAGGGTGTCGCGGATGTGCTGGTCGCTCAGGTAGCCGATGTCCGAGGCGCCGGCCTTGTGCTGCGGCGGGCGGTACAGGTCCTTCTTGGACTCGGGCAGCAGGTAGAGGCCGCTGAGGAAGAAGGTCATCTTGGCGTCGTGGTCCTGCGCCAGCCTGCGGAAGCGGGCGAACAGGCCGTTGTCGAGCTCGCCGGCGCCGTCCCAGGAGAAGACCACGAACTGCGGCGGGCGCTGGCCGGGCCGGAGCCGGTCCGGGACGGGCTGGTGCGGCTGGGCGCCGGTGTCGGCGGTGGAGCCGTCGCCGATCAGGACGGTCTGCGGCTGTGGCGCCGGGGCCGGGGTGGTGGTCTGCTCGGCGGCCGCGGCCGCGGCCGCGGCGGTGGACCCCGCCGCGTGCTCCCCGCCGTTGCCGCCGCCCTTGCCGCAGCCGGCCGCCAGGGTGGCGGCCGTCGCCGCGCCGGCGGCCAGCAGGGTGCGGCGCGAGAGTGCGTCCATGGTCACTCCGTTCATGAGGCGTTCGGCAGGCGTGCGGGCGTGCGAAAGTCCGGTCGGACAAGTGGGGTGATAGAACCCGTGACCGGGTCAGCATGGCACGCGGGTGGCGGCGGGGGTCGCGGCTCGTCGGCCGTTCGGATTCGATCGCTCGATTGACGCAACCGAACGGGCCGATCGGCCGTCGATGCTCGTGCGGGGTCGCTCCCGCGCGGGGCGGGCGCCGCTCGGGGGCCTCACCCTGCGCTTCCGGGCGTCCACTCACCGTGTCGACGGGGGGTCGGCCCCTGCCGAACGGGGGGTGCCGGTACGACCGTAGTGCGGACGTGCCTTACGGTTCGATCCGATTGAATGGGTTCTCAGGAAATTCCCAGGAAGCGGACTCCTGGTCCGACCGGCGTTCGCCGGGGGTTCCACGGTGGTTCGACGGCAGGTGCCGGCAGCAGGTTCGACAGAGGGGAGCGCCCGTGGGCGGCCAGCAGAGCAGGGGTCCCTGGCCGGGCACCCTGGCGGCGGGCGCCGCGCTGGTGCTCGGTGCCTGGCTGCTGCACGACGGCGGCTCGGCGGCCCTGCCGCCCGCCCCGGGCGCGGGGCAGTCGCTGTCCGGCTTCGCCCCGGTCTCGATCGTCCCGCCGCTCGGCCCGTCCGCCCCGACCCGCATCCGCATCCCGGCCGTCAAGCTGGACGCCCCGGTCACCGCGCTCGGCCTCGACCCGGACGGCCACCTGCAGGCCCCGCCCGCCGAGGACCGCAACCTCGCGGGCTGGTTCCGGGGCGGCGCCAGCCCCGGCCAGCGCGGCACCGCGATCCTGGCGGGCCATGTCGACAACAAGACCGGCCCGGCCGTCTTCTATCATCTGGGCGCGCTCCGGCGGGGGGACCGGATCGAGATCGCCCGGGCGGACGGCGCCACCGCCGTCTACCAGCTGTACGCCATCGAAGTGCACGACCGAAAGGACTTCCCGGACGATCGGGTCTACCGTCAGGCCGCCGACGCTCAGCTGCGGGTGATCACCTGTGGCGGCGCGTACAGCGAGGAACACGGCTACGAGGGCAACGTCGTCGCCTACGGGTTCCTGGCCGACACCACCCGACCGGGCAAAGCGGCATGACCACGCTCACCCTCGCCACGCGCTGGAACCCGATCGACTGGCCGCTCACCCACGGCCCGATCCCGCACGCCGTGTACGCCGCCGGCTGGCTGGCGCTGATCGCCCTCGCCATCGGCCGCGACCGCTCCTGGTGGCGGGTCCGCCTGCCCGCAGCGCTGTTCACCGCGGCCGCGCTCAGCCTGCTGCTCGACGTCGTGGTGGACGGCTGGTGGCACCCCTTCCCCGAGGGCACGCCCCGGTACGTCACCTGGTGGATAGCCACCGCCCTCCTGGGCCTGTGCCTGGCAGGCTTCCGGATGGGGCGGCTGCGCTGGCGCGGCCGGGGGCTCGCGATCGGCGCGGGCCTGCTGGTGCTGCTGATGGCCGCCTCCGAGGTCAACATCGGCTTCGGGCAGTACCCGAGCGGCCGGGTGATCCTCGCGCCCTGGCTCACCGACACCAGTGAGCCGCTCACCCCGAAGGTCGGGCAGACCGTCGCCGCCCCGCCGGGCAAGGTGCTGGACGAGGTCTGGCAGGCCCCGGCGGACCTGCCCGCGAAGGGCACCGTCTCGGTGGTGCCGATCCCCGGCCTCCGGTCGGGCTTCAACCCCCGCCCCGCGTACGTCTACCTCCCGCCCGCGTACCAGGCCACCCCGCGGCCGCTGCTGCCCGTGGTGGTGCTGATCACCGGTCAGCCCGGCACGCCCGGGGACTGGGTGCTGGCCGGCCAGGTGAACGAGGCGCTGGACGCCTACGCCGCCGAGCACCACGGCCTCGCCCCGATCGTGGTGATGCCCGATCAGCTGGGCTCCACCTGGAACAACACGCTCTGCCTGGACTCGAAGATCGCCCGGACCCAGACCTACCTGTCGGTGGACGTGCCCGAGTGGGTCCGGCACAACCTGCAGACCGCCGAGGGGCGGGGCGCCTGGGCGGTCGGCGGCGCCTCGATGGGCGGCACCTGCGCGCTCCAGCTCGGTGTCAACGCGCCCGACGTGTACGGCACCGTCCTCGACATGTCCGGCCAGGAGGAGCCCACCCTGGGCACCCGGGCGGACACCGTCAAGGCCGCGTTCGGCGGCGACGGGAAGCGGTTCGACGCGGTCGACCCGCTGCAGCTGATGGCCCGGCGGAAGTTCCCCGACACGTCCGTCGCCTTCGTGGTCGGCGAGGGCGACGGGGAGTTCCGGCCGCAGATGGAGAAGGTCTACAAGGCCGCACGGGAGGCCGGGATGAGGACCAGGTTCGAGCTGATGCCGGGCGGTCACGGCTGGGTCGTGTTCCGCCCCGGCATCGCCCGGCAGATACCGTGGCTGGCCCAGCAGACCGGGCTGGCCAGGTGATCGGGCTCCGTACGGCGCCGGCCGCCGAGCGCCCCGGGCACGCGGAGCGCGTACCGACCCCGCGCGAGGCCGACGCCGACCCCGCGCCCGTCACCCGGACCCCGGAACCGCGCCCGCAGCGGGCCCGCAAGGCCGCCCGGGCGCTCGGCTCCCGGCTGCGCGCGGCGCCGCTGACGCTCGCCCTGCTGGTCGGGCTGTGGGCGCTCGGCGCGGCCACCCACAGCCTCGCCCACGGCCCGTCCGAGCGGCTGCTCGCCCGGACCGGCGTCGGCGTGGACACCCTCGCGGACGGCCGCTGGTGGACCCCGCTCAGCTCGCTGCTGTGGTGCTCCGGCATCGGCTCGTACGTCTTCAGCAGCCTGCTGCTGCTCCTGGTCGGGCCGACCGCCGAGCGGCGGCTCGGCCGGCTGCGCACCCTCGCGGTGCTGGCCGGCGGGCAGGTCGTCGGCACGCTGGCCGGCACCGCGCTGGTCGCGGCCGGCTCGGCGGCGGGCGAGCAGTGGACGGCCTCGGTGGCCGACCAGACCTCGGTCGGGCCCGGCGTCGGCCTGTTCGCGCTGGCCGGGGTGCTCGGCTACCGGCTCACCGTGCTGTGGCGTCGCCGGCTGCACCTGCTGGTGCTGCTCCTCCCGCTGGTCATGACCCTGTACGTGGGCCACCTGCAGAGCGTCCAGCGGTGCGCCGCCGCGCTCGTCGGGCTCGGCGCGGGCGCGCTGCTCAACCGCGGCTGCCCGAACCTGACCGGCCGCCGCTCCTCGCACACCGAGACCCGGGTGCTGGTCGCGCTCTGCTTGGTCGCCGCCGCCTTCGGGCCGCTGATCGCCTCGCTGTACGACAACGCCAGCGGGCCGTTCAACACCTTCTCCGAGCTGTACTTCTCGCACCGGCTCGGCCCGGACGAGGTGGCCGACTTCTGCGCCATGTCGGCGCACGACTGCGCCCGCGCGCACGCCGTCGAACGGATCTTCGACACCCCCGGCCGGCTGATGGCCGCACTGTTCCCGGGGCTGCTGCTGGTGCTCGCCGAGGGGCTGCGCCGGGGGCTGCGGTTCGCCTGGCGGATCACCGTCGCCACCGAGCTGCTGTGGGTGGCGCTGCTGGGCTGGCTGTACCTGGACGCCGGGCCGGTCGACCGGGACGTGGTGCAGTACTTCGTCGAGGCGATGCTGCTGCCGCTGCTGACCACCGCGCTGCTGCTGGCCACCCGGCAGCGGTTCCGGCTGCGGCTGCCCGGCCGGTCGGTGCGCCGGCTCGGCCTGCTGGTCGGCGGTGCCGCGCTGGCCTCCGCCGCCGCGTACGTCGGCCTCGGGCGGGCCGTGGCCGGCCAGTTCGAGCCCGGCGCGGGCGTGACCGGGCTGATCGACGGGCTGCCCGCGCAGTTCCTGCCGCCCGCCTACAACGACCTGCTGCCGGACTACCCGATCGCGGTCGGCCCGGTGGCGCAGTTCCTGGAGACGTACTGCGGGCTGGCGTTCTGGGTGGTCGCGCTCGGCGCGCTGCTGTCCGCCTTCCGGCGGCCGGTGCTGCACACCGACGCCGACGCGGCCGCCCGGGCCCGGGCGCTGCTCGCCGAACACGGCGGCGGCACGCTGTCCTTCATCACCACCTGGGACGGCAACCACTACTGGTTCGACGAGTCCGGCCGGGCGGCCGTCGCCTACCGGGTGCTCGGCACCGTCGCGCTCACCACCGGCGACCCGTTCGGCGCCCCGGCGGACCGCGCCGGGGCGGTGCTCGGCTTCGCCCGGTACTGCGACGCGCGCGGCTGGACGCCGTGCTTCTACAGCGTCTCCCCGCAGACCAGGGACGCCGCCGGGCAGCTGGGCTGGCGCTCGGTGCAGGTCGCCGAGGACACCGTGGTCGCGCTGCCCGAGCTGGCCTTCACCGGCAAGAAGTGGCAGGACATCCGCACCGCGCTCAACAAGGCCGGCAAGCAGGGCATCACCGCCGAGTGGTGGGCGTACCACGAGGCGCCGCTGGCGCTGAAGGACCAGATCCGGGCGATCTCCGAGGAGTGGGTCTCGGAGAAGGGCCTGCCCGAGATGGGCTTCACCCTCGGCGGCCTGGAGGAGCTGGACGACCCGGACGTGCGGGTGCTGGTCGCGGTCGACGAGCAGCGCACGGTGCACGGGCTGACCAGCTGGATGCCGGTCTACGAGGACGGCGTGCCGGTCGGCTGGACGCTGGACTTCATGCGCCGGCGCTCGGAGGGCTTCCGCGGCGTCAGCGAGTTCCTGATCGCCTCCGCGGCGCTCGGCTTCAAGGAGGAGGGCGCACGCTTCCTGTCCCTCTCCGGCGCCCCGCTGGCCCGCACCGGGCAGGAGGAGGAGCCCACCGGGCTGCAGCGCATGCTGGACTGGATGGGCCGGGTGCTGGAGCCGGTGTACGGCTTCCGCTCGCTGCTGGCGTTCAAGGCGAAGTTCCAGCCCGAGTACCGGCCGATGTACATGAGCTACCCCGACCCGGCGGCGCTGCCCGCGATCACCCGGGCGATCGGCAAGGCCTACCTGCCGCACCTCACGGCGGCGCAGGGCGTCCGGCTGATGCGCCGGCTGTCGGGCTGAGCGGGCGGCGAACAGCGGTCGGCCCGGGCCCCGGACCCGGGCGTCGGCGGACGCGGCGCCGTCCGGGAGCTCGGGGGAGCCCCCGGACGCCGTACCGCCGTCAGCCGAGCAGTTCGGCGAGCGCGCGGTCGGCGTCCAGGTGCAGGTGCTCCTCGCCCTCCGGGACGAGCAGCCGGCTGCGCCACAGGAAGCGCCGCAGGTCGGCGGTGTCGAACTGGACCAGCGCGGTGCCCTCCGGGGCCCGCAGCTCGACCAGGGTGCGGCGGCCGACCGCCGGCCGGACGTGGACGTCGCCGGCCCCGGACGGCAGCTCCAGCCCGGCCGAGAGCAGCTGGCGGCCGAACACCCAGACGATGTCGTCGCCGCCCGGGCCCTCGGTGGCGTCGTCCAGCGAGAACTCGGCGGGGAAGGCCATCCGGACGGCCAGCGGGTCCTCGGGGAGGTAGGTCAGGACCACCCGCAGGAGGGCGGAGCGGTGCGGCGACAGGATCAGCCGGGCCTGGACGGTCTCTTCGGCGGAGGTGTGCACGGGGCGGTCCCTTCGGTTCTGGGCGAGGCCGCGACAGCAGGGAGGGTCGGGGCGGACTCACCCTGGTGAGAGTCCCAGGGATTACCGCGATTACCCGGTTCCGGGGCGGATTCACTGTGATCCGCGTCACATCGCTTTCCGGCCGCCGGCCCCGGCGCGAGCCCTCGGCTGGAGGCCCGAACGGCGCCGGGCCGGTAGGCTGGGCGGGTTGTCCGATCGCCGCCCGACCGCGGGACGGGGCCGAAAAACCGCCTCTGACCTGCGATGATCCCCCTCGGAGCCCGTGAGTACCGCCGCCGCTTCCTCGATGCCGCTGTTCTCCGACGCGCCGCCGGCGCAGGAGTCCGTCCGGGCCGTCGGCCACGCCGCGCCCACCGCCTCGCACCACCTGTCCCCGGCCTTCCCCGGCCGCGCCCCCTGGGGCACCGCCGGCAAGCTGCGGGCCTGGCAGCAGGGTGCGCTGGACAAGTACATCGAGACCCAGCCGCGCGACTTCCTCGCCGTCGCCACCCCGGGCGCCGGGAAGACCACCTTCGCGCTCACCCTCGCCTCGTACCTGCTGCACAACCACCTGGTGCAGCAGGTGACGGTCGTCGCGCCGACCGAGCACCTGAAGAAGCAGTGGGCCGAGGCCGCCGCGCGGATAGGCATCAAGCTCGACCCGGCGTACTCCTCCGGGCCGCTGTCCCGCGAGTACCACGGCATCGTGGTCACCTACGCGGGCGTCGGGGTCAACCCGATGCTGCACCGCAACCGGACCGAGGCCCGCAAGACCCTCGTGATCATGGACGAGATCCACCACGCCGGTGACTCCAAGTCCTGGGGCGAGGCCTGCTTCGAGGCCTTCGAGCCGGCCGCCCGCCGGCTGGCGCTGACCGGGACGCCGTTCCGCTCGGACACCAACCCGATCCCGTTCGTGGCCTACGACGCGGGCAGCGACGGCATCCGCAAGTCCGTCGCCGACTACACCTACGGCTACGGGCACGCGCTCGCCGACCACGTCGTCCGCCCGGTGATCTTCCTCAGCTACAGCGGCAACATGCGCTGGCGCACCAAGGCCGGCGACGAGCTGGAGGCCCGGCTCGGCGAGCCGATGACCAAGGACCTGATCGCCCAGGCCTGGCGCACCGCGCTGTCCCCGCAGGGCGAGTGGATCCCGTCCGTGCTGCAGGCCGCCGACCGGCGGCTGACCGAGGTCCGCAAGGCCATCCCGGACGCCGGCGGACTGGTGATCGCCACCGACCAGAACGTCGCCCGCGCGTACGCCAAGATGCTGCGCGAGATCAGCGGCGAGAAGGTCACCCTGGTGCTCTCCGACGAGGCCGAGGCCTCGCAGCGGATCTCCGACTACGCGGCCGGCACCTCCCGCTGGATGGTCGCCGTCCGCATGGTGTCCGAGGGCGTCGACGTGCCCCGGCTGTGCGTCGGCGTGTACGCCACCTCGATCTCCACCCCGCTGTTCTTCGCCCAGGCCGTGGGCCGCTTCGTGCGCGCCCGCAAGCGCGGCGAGACCGCCTCGGTGTTCCTGCCCACCATCCCGATGCTGCTCGGCTTCGCCAACGAGATGGAGCTCCAGCGCGACCACGTGCTGGACCGGCCGAAGAAGGAGGGCGACGGCCTCTTCGACGAGGAGGACCGGCTGCTCGCCGAGGCCGAACGGGCCAACGACGGGCCGGACGGCGCCGGCGGCGACGAGTTCTCCTACGAGGCGCTGGGCTCCGAGGCGGTCTTCGACCGGGTCCTGTACAACGCCATGGAGTTCGGCATGCAGGCCCACCCGGGCAGCGAGGAGGAGGAGGACTACCTCGGCATCCCGGGCCTGCTGGAACCCGACCAGGTGCAGATGCTGCTGCAGAAGCGCCAGCACCGGCAGATCCAGCGCAGCAAGACCAAGCCCGCCGAGGAGGCCGACCTGCTGGAGCTGCCCGCCGAGCAGCGGCCGGTCGTCACCCACCAGGAACTGCGCGACCTGCGCAAGGAGCTGAACGCGCTGGTCGCCGCCTGGCACCACCGCACCAACCAGCCGCACGGCACCGTCCACAACGAGCTGCGCCGCCAGTGCGGCGGGCCGCTCACCGCGCAGGCCACCGCCAACCAGCTGAAGGCGCGGATCGCGCGCATCCGGGAGTGGGCGAAGTAACGGTCCGGCAGTCGCACCGGGGTGGACCCCTCTGCCCCGGTGCGTCCGGTTTTCGGACCCCGACCGGATCGGCAGGCCGGTCGGGCCGGTGATTCGTTGCGGTTCGTCCGGATTCTCCGGCGCCGTTGGTGACGATCACGCCCGAATTTTGGACAAGCACTTCCGCCGCGACATTTCCTTCACTAGCTTTCCCCCACGCTCTTCCGCCGGGCGATCCCCGCGGGACGGGCCGCAGGGCCGCCGGGCGTCAAGGACGACACCCGCGCGGCTCCAGCGCACCCACCCGCCTGCGCGCGACACCGAACCTTCGGCCCCGGCGCCGCACGCCCCGCGCGCGCCGCGGAAAGGACTGCCGTCGTGACTGCCGAGACCTCCCAGACCCTGGACCGTGGCGTCCGGGTGCTCAAGCTCCTCGCCGACTCCGAGCGCGGGTTGACCGTCACCGAGCTGGCCGCCCGGCTGGCCGTCAACCGCACCGTCGTCTACCGGCTGCTCGCCACCCTGGAGCAGCACGGCCTCGTCCGCCGGGACATCGGCGGCCGCGCCCGGGTCGGCCTCGGCGTGCTGCGGCTCGCCCACCGGGTGCACCCGCTGCTGCGCGAGGCCGCGCTGCCCGCCCTGCGCAGCCTCGCCGAGGACCTCGGCGCCACCGCCCACCTCACCCTGGTGGACGGCAACGAGGCGCTGGCCGTCGCCGTCGTCGAACCGAGCTGGACCGACTTCCACGTCGCCTACCGGACCGGCCTGCGCCACCCGCTCGCCGAGAGCGCCGCCGGCCGGGCGATCCTGGAGGCCCGCGGCTTCCCCAGCCAGCGCCGACCCGAACAGGGCTTCGTCATCACCCGCGCGGAGGAGCAGTCCGGCGCCAGCGGCGCCGCCGCCGCGCTGATCGGGCTGAGCGGCATCGAGGGCAGCGTCGGCGTGGTGATGCTGAACGGGATGGTGCCCGAACGGGTCGGGCCGCGGGTCGTGGAGGCGGCGACCGAGGTGGCCGACGCCCTGCGGTAGTACTCACCGGGGGTGTCGGGTGTGTTTGGATTCCCTCTGTGTCCGACACCAAGTTGCCCCAGGCCCTGACCTCCCCGCGGACCCGCACGCTCGCGCTGTGCGGAGTGCTGGTCACCGCGCTGTTCGGCGTGGCGGCCTTCGTCCCGCTGCCGTACACCGTCACCTGGCCGGGGCTGACCGCGGACACCCTGGGCGCGTACCAGGACCGGCCGGTGATCACCATCACCGGGGCGCCGCTGCGCACCACCGAGGGCGAGCTGCGGATGGTCACCATCTCCGCCACCAACCCGGGCGAGCGGACCACGTTCTGGCGGGCGCTGCGGGCCTGGTTCGACCCGGACGAGGCGGTGCGGCCCACCGAGACGGTCTACCCGCAGGGCGACCCCGCCAAGGCCGAGGAGGAGACGGCCAAGCAGATGACCGAGTCGCAGGACAGCGCGACCGCGGCCGCGCTGAACCACCTCCACCTCTCGCCGGACCAGGTGAAGGTCAAGGTCGACCTCGGGGACGTCGGCGGCCCGAGCGCCGGCCAGATGCTGGCGCTCGGCATCGTCGACAAGCTGGCCGGCGACGGCAAGGGCGGCGACCTCACCGGCGGCCTGAAGATCGCGGGCACCGGCACCATCGACAAGGACGGCAGGGTCGGCCCGGTCGGCGGCGTCCCGCTGAAGACCCAGGCGGCCGCCCGGGACGGTGCGACGGTGTTCCTGCTGCCCAAGGACGAGTGCTCGGACGCCAAGGTCAACACGCCGAAGGGGCTGCGGCTGGTGCCGGTCGGCACCCTCGACGAGTCGATCGCGGCGCTGGAGGCGCTGCGCACCGGCGGGGCCGTCCCCGGCTGCTGAACCCCGGCCGCTGAACCCCAGTCGTCGAACCGGGTGGGCCGCCGAGCCGGGTGGGCCGCCGAGCCGGGTGGGCCGCCGGCCGCTACTCGGCGGCGGCCTGGTCCACCAGCGGCAGGATGCGGTACGGCACCGGGTTCTCCAGCGCGATCGCGGTGGACGAGCGGACGATCCCCTCGAAGCCCACCACCCGGTCGATCACCCGCTGCAGATCGGCGTTCGAGCGGGCGACGATCCGCACCATCATGTCCCCGGCCCCGGTGATGGTGTGCAGCTCCAGCACCTCCGGCACGCTCGCCAGGTGCTCCCGGACGACCGCGCCCTGGCCCTGGGAGATCTCCAGGGTGGCGAAGGCCGTCACCGGGTAGCCGAGGGCGGCCGGGTCCACCTCCGGGCCGAAGCCGCCGATGACCCCCTTGGTCTGCAGCCGGTCCAGCCGGGCCTGCACGGTGCCGCGGGCGACCTGCAGCCGGCGCGAGCACTCCAGCACGCCGATCCGGGGCTCCTCGGCGAGCAGCCGGATCAGCCGGCCGTCCAGCGCGTCGATGGCGTCGTTCCCGCCGGCCGGGGCGGGGGAAGGCCCTTGCGGGGCGGGGGAGTTGGGGGAGCCCGGCGGGCTCGGGGAGTGGGCGGGGGGCATCGAGGCTCCGTCCTCCGGTGGGCATTCTGTACAGCGGCGCGGCCGATTCTCCCGCCCGGACGCACAGCTTGACCAGGATGAAACGGAACAGTTGCGCGCAGGTCGACCCGGCGCCACCCTCCAGCCACGACCCCGTGCCCGGGCCCCACCCCGGCGTGCGGGGCCGCCAGCTGTGGTCGGTACGCCAACCGGGAGGGCCGTCATGACCGACACCGCCGCCGAACCCGTCCCGCGCGCCGCGGGCGCCGGCCCGGGCCGCGCCGGGGGCCCCGCCCCGGCGCCGGGGGAGCCCGACGTACTGCCGGTGGGCCGGGCCGACGCGGTGGTCCTCGTCGTCGGCGACGCCGAGCGGGCCGCCCGCCGCTACTGCGCCGCCCTCGGCCTGCGCCCCGCCGCGTACGCCGGGCCCGAGACCGGCGAGCCGGAGACCGTCTCGTACGTGCTGGCCGCGCCCGGCACCCGGATCGTGCTCACCTCGCCGGTGCAGGTGATCGGCCCGCGCGGCCGGGAGCTGGCCGCGCACCTGGCCCGGCACGGGGACGGCGTCCTGGACCTCGCGGTGGGCGTGCCGGACGTCCACTACGCGTACGACTACGCCGTCGACCGGGGCGCGCTGTCGCTGGCCGAGCCGTACGAGGCGCGGGACCGGTTCGGGACGGTGGTGCTGGCCACCATCGGGGTGCCCGGCGGGACCAGGCACACGCTGGTCGACCGGTCCGGGTACGCCGGGCCGTACCTGCCGGGGTACGTGCCGTTCCAGGACTGGTGACGCGGGGGCCGGGCGGGAGGGCCGCTCAGCGGATCGCGGTCTCCACCGTGGGCGGGTGGCCGTTCCAGGCCACGAACACCGAGTTGGCCTTGTCGTCCTTGGTGAAGTCCACCCGCAGCCAGCCCTCGCCGTTCCACACCTGCATCTGCCAGCCCGGGTCCGGGGTGGCGGAGACCAGCGAGGCCTTGTCCGGGCGGAGGTCCAGCGCGACCCGGCCGCCCGGGATCGGGTAGCTCCGCACCGTGGACGTCGCGGTGGCGGTGGGCGTCGGCCGGCGGCTCGGCGGCGGGGTGGTCGGCGCCGGGGCGCGGGTGGCCGGGGAGGCGGACGGGGCCGCGGCCGGTGCGGAGGGCTCGGGCTGGTCGGCCGGGCGGGCCCGGTCGGGGGTGGCGCTCGCGCCGCGCGGGACGACGGTGGCCTTCGGGGAGGGCAGCGGCAGCGCCGTGGGCCGCTCGAACGCGGCGCCGGTCAGCACCGCGTGCACCCCGAGCCAGGACAGCACCACCGCCGCCCCGGTGGCCGCCACCCAGGCGCCGAGCTGTACCAGTCCGTTCCGCATCGTGCGCACATCCTGCCGCATCCTCGGGCCCGGGCCGACCGGTACCCCCGTATCGGTCAGGGGAGTTGAACAGTGCCCGGAGCCGACCCGAGGTACAGACCACTGACCGTCGATGGCGTACCGTGCAGGGCCATGGCAACAGTGCTCGTGGTCGAGGACGACCCCTTCGTACGCTCCGCCCTCATCCGCCACCTGACCGACACCGGCCACGCCGTGCGCAGCGTGGGCACCGCCCTGGAAGCGCTGCGGGAGGTCGCCCAGGTGGGCTGCGACCTGGTGATCCTGGACCTGGGCCTGCCCGACCTGGACGGCAGCGAGGTGCTGAAGATGATCCGGGGCCTGACCGACGTGCCGGTGATCATCTGCACCGCGCGGGACGACGAGGCCGAGATCGTCCGGCTGCTCAACGACGGCGCCGACGACTATCTGGTGAAACCTTTCTCCGGTGAGCACCTGAGCGCCCGGATGGCCGCCGTGCTGCGCCGGCTCGGCAACGGCGCCGCCCCCGTCAGCCAGGTGCTGCGGGTCGGCGGGCTCGCCGTCGACCTGCAGCGCCGCGAGGCCGTCCTGGACGGCCGCCCGCTCGACCTCACCCGCCGCGAGTTCGACCTGCTCGCCTTCCTCGCCCGGCGGCCCGGCGTGGTCGTCCCGCGCAAGGAGATCCTCGCCGAGGTCTGGCAGCAGACCTACGGCGGCGACCAGACCATCGACGTGCACCTGTCCTGGCTGCGCCGCAAGCTCGGCGAGACCGCCTCCAACCCCCGCTACCTGCACACCGTCCGGGGCGTCGGGGTCCGGCTGGAGGCCGTCGGCGGCCCCGGGGAGCACCGGGCGTGAGGCGGTTCAGGCGCTCGCTGCGCTGGGCGCTGGTCAAGGCCGCGATCGCCGGCACGACCATGGTCGCGCTGGCCTTCCTCATCCCGCTCGGCCTGATGGTCCAGCAGACCGCGCGCGACCGCGCCTTCACCGCCGCCGAGCGCCAGGCCGCCGCGCTCGGCCCGGCGCTGGCCATCACCACCGACCAGGAGGCCATCGACCGCGCCCTGGCCAGCACCGACGCGGGCGGACAGGGCCGGATGGCCGTCCACCTGCCGGTGCCGGCCGGGCCGGCCGTACTGCCGGGGCCGTCCGCGGGGGCCGGCCCGGGCGGTCCGACGATCGGCGTGGCCCGGGCGGCGGACGCCGAGGTCGTCACCGCGGGCGTGCAGGGACGTTCCTTCACCGTCGCGGTGCCCGGCGGCTACGCGCTGCTGCAGCCCGTCGCGGTCGACACCGGGCGGACGGCCGTGGTCGAGGTGTTCGTCGCCGAGAGCGACCTCACCCGGGGCGTCGCCACCGCCTGGCTGGTGCTCTCCGCCGTCGCGCTCGGACTGGTCGCCATCTCGGTGCTGGTCGCCGACCGGATGGGCACCCGGATCGTCGGCTCCGCCCGCCGGCTCGCCGCCGCCGCCCGCGCGCTGGGCGCCGGGGACCTCGCGGTGCGCGTCCCGCCGGACGGCCGGCAGGCCGCCGACAGCCCCGAGGAACTGCGCGAGGCCGCCCACGCGTTCAACACCATGGCCGACCGGGTCGTCCAACTGCTGGCCGCAGAACGCGAGTTGGCCGCCGACCTGTCGCACCGGCTGCGCACCCCGCTGACCGTGCTGCGGCTCAACGCCGCCTCGCTCGGCGACGGCGACGCGGCCGACGCCACCCGGCACGCCGTCGCCCAACTGGAGCGCGAGGTCGACCAGATCATCCGCTCCGCCCGCCGCGACCCCGAGGACGCGCCCGCCGTCGCGGTCGGCTGCGACGCCGCCGAGGTGATCCGCGAACGGGTCGGCTTCTGGTCCGCGCTCGCCGAGGACGAGGGCCGGCGCTGGCAACTGGCCGGCGCCGAACGGGCCGCGCCCGTGTCCGTCCAGCGCGGCGACCTGGCCGCCGCCGTCGACGCCCTGCTCGGCAACGTGTTCCGGCACACCGCGGTCGGCACCGCCTTCTCGGTCGACGTCCTGGCCACCGACGCCTCGGTGATCGTGCTGGTCGGCGATGCCGGACCGGGCTTCAGCGACCCGGCCGCCGCCCTCAAACGGGGCGAGGGGGACGGCGGCGAGGGCTCCACCGGGCTCGGCCTGGACATCGTCCGCAAGCTCGCCGAGGCCACCGGCGGCGACCTCGCCCTCGGCCGCTCCGCCGTGCTCGGCGGCGCCGAGATCCGGCTGCGGCTGCGCACCCGCCCGGACGGGGCGCCGGTGCGGGCCGGGCGGCGGCGGAGCCGGGGCGTGCTCTTCCAGAAGTGAGCGGGGCCGGAAGCGAGGCGGGGCGGGAGTGCGGAGCGGGGCCGGAAGCGAGGCGGGGGCAGGAGTGCGGAGCGGGGCCGGAAGCGAGGCGGGATCAGGAATGAGGAGCGGGGCCGGAAGTGGCCCGCTGAGGGGTCTTCCTTAACAACGGCCTAAGGGAGGTGTACCGCTGGCTCAGCCCGCCGGTTCGGCCCGGCCGCCGCCGCTAGCGTCGGTCACGCCCGGTCACCCGACCGGCCGGGCCGGCCGCCCAGGCCGTCCGAGCACGCCCGTGCCCGGACGGCGGACCCCGTGCGCACCCGCGCCCGGAGGGCGGCCGACCGCAGCCACCGCGGAGGTAACGCGCCATGACCACCCGACCCGCCCGCCGTTCCGGCCACCGTCGGCGCAGCCGCACGGGCGCGATCCTCGGGGCCTCCGCGGTCGCCGCCGCCCTGGTCACGGGCGGGGTCGTCGCGCTCGCGACCTCCGCCAGCGCCGCCTCGCTCGGCGCCGTCTACAGCCGCACCAGCAGCTGGGACTCCGGCTACACCGGCCAGTACCTGGTCACCAACCCGGACGGCGAGGCCATCGACGACTGGACGCTCAGCTTCGACCTGCCCGCCGGGGCGACGATCGGCTCGCTCTGGAACGCGACCTTCACCGCGGACGGGCAGCACGTGACCGTCAAGCCGGAGTCCTGGAACAAGCGGCTGGAGCCGGGCCGCAGCGTGGTGGTCGGCTTCGTCGCCCAGGCGGCCGGCGCGGCGCAGGCCGAGCCCGCCAACTGCCTGATCAACAAGGCCTCCTGCAAGGCCGGCGACGGCACCGTGCCGACCCCCTCGGGCCGGCCGACCGGTACGCCCACCGCCGCCCCGACCGCGTCCGCCTCCGCCTCCGCTTCCGGATCCGCTTCGCCGAGCGCCACGGCCACGGCGAAGCCGACCACCCCGGCGCCGGCCCCCACCCCGACCGCCACCCCCACGGCGACCGGTGCGCCCGTACCGCCGGCCGGTGCCGGGGCCGGCTTCGCCCCGTACGTCGACACCTCGCTCTATCCGCCCTACGACCTGGTCGCCACCGCCAGGGCCACCGGCGTGAAGACCTACAACCTCGCGTTCGTGGTCTCCGGCGGCGGCTGCCAGCCCAAGTGGGGCGGCGTCAGCGACCTCTCCGCCGACGCGGTGGCCGCCCAGATCGGCGCGCTGCGGGCGGTCGGCGGCGACGTCCGGATCTCCTTCGGCGGCGCCAACGGCAGCGAACTGGCCCTGGCCTGCGGCTCCACCGCCGACCTCACGGCCGCGTACCGGAAGGTCGTGGACGCGTACGGCGCCACCAAGCTGGACTTCGACGTCGAGGGCGGCGCGATCGCCGACGCCGCCGCCAACACCCGGCGTGCCCAGGCCGTCGCCCAGCTGCAGCAGGACGCCGCCGCCAAGGGCAAGGCGCTCGACGTCTCCTTCACCCTGCCCGCGCTGCCCTCCGGGCTAACCCAGGACGGCGTCGACCTGCTCGCCGGCGCGAAGGCCAACGGCGTCGCCATCGGTGCCGTCAACATCATGGCGATGGACTTCGGCGACGGCGTCGCCCCCGACCCGCAGGGCCGGATGGGCGGCTACGCGATCGCCGCGGCCACCGCCACCCAGGCCCAGGTGAGGAGCGTGCTCGGGCTGGACGACGCGGCCGCCTGGCGCAAGGTCGCGGTCACCCCGATGATCGGCGTCAACGACGTGGCCAGCGAGGTCTTCACCGTGGCCGACGCCAAGCAGCTCGCCGACTTCGCGGCGACCAAGCACCTCGCCTGGCTGGCCATGTGGTCCGGCACCCGGGACAAGGCCTGCGACGGCGGCGCCAAGGCCACCGCCGACGCGAGCTGCAGCAGCATCGTCCAGCAGCCGCTGGACTTCACCCGGGCCCTCGGCGCCTACACCGGCTGAGGCCTCTCCGGCGGCCCGGTCCGCCCCCCCCTGACGGCCCCGGCCGCCCGTGCTCCCACCGCAGCCGAGCACGGGCGGCCGGGGCACCATCATCACCGTACGTAGTCGAACGTGCCCGGGCCCGCCACGGCGGCATCCGGTATCGTCGCTGGTTGGCCGAGCGGCGGACGGAGTGAGCGGTGACAGCGGTGCAAGACGAGCGCAGCCAGGTGCGGACCGCACCCGACCCCTCGCCCGCCCCCCGTTCCGACCGGCTGCGACGCGCAGTCGGAGCCCCCGTGCTCGCGCTGCGCGAGGCCCCGCGCCGCCCGCTGCTGGCCGCCTCGGCCGTGGCGCTGCTGTCCCTGCTGGTGTACGCGGTGGTCCGCCACTTCGTCCACACCTCGATGGTGGACATGATCGTCTACCGCGCGGAGGGCGCCGCCGTCGCGAACGGCACCGACCTGTACGCACTGCGCGTCACCGAGTGGAACCTGCCCGCGACGTACCCGCCGTTCGCGGCGATGCTGTTCGTCCCGACCACCTGGTTCCCGGTCCCTGTCCTCCGGGTGGCGATCACTCTCGGCAACCTCGGGCTGCTCGCGCTGCTCACCCACCTGTCGTTCAAGCTGGTCGGCTGGCCGCGCCGCGAGCTGCGGCCGATCGGCGTCGTGCTGGTCACCGGCCTCGGCGTCTGGCTCGAACCGGTCTTCACCACGCTCCGCTACGGCCAGATCAACCTCGCGCTCGCCTGCCTGATCCTCTGGGACCTCACCCGCCCGGACGGCCGCCGCAGCAAGGGCGTGGCGATCGGCATCGCGGCCGGCATCAAGCTCACCCCCGGGCTGTTCGCCGTCTACCTGCTGGTCACCGGCCGCGTCCGGGCCGCGTTCGTCGCCGCCGGCACCTTCCTCGCCACCTTCCTGCTCGGCGCGCTCGTCCTGCCCGACGCCACCTGGGGCTTCTGGACCAAGTACCTCTACGACTCCTCCCGGGTCGGCAAGACCGAGATCGTCGACAACCAGTCGCTGCGCGGCGCCTTCGCCCGGCTGCTGCACACCGCCGAGCCCGGCACCGTCGCCACCCTCGGGGCCGGCCTGGTCGCGCTGGCCGGCCTCGCCGTCGCCGCCTGGGCCGTACGCAGCAGCCGCTGGCTGCCGCGCGCCGAGGCCTGGGGCGTCTGCTGCGCGGCCGTCACCGCCGTGCTCATCTCCCCGATCAGCTGGACCCACCACTGGGTCTGGTGCGTGCCGCTCCTCGTCCTGCTCGCCGCCGAGGCCTCCGCCGAGCACGCCCGACCGGCCGCCGTGCGCCGGCCGCGCTGGCGGGTCGTGTTCTGGGCCACCCTGGTCGCCTTCCTGTCCTTCGCCATGTGGGCCGCCAAGCCCCTCGGCCCGGCCGTCCTCCACATGTCACCGCTGCGCCAGCTGCCGACCTCCGTCTATCCGTGGGTCGGGCTCTGCTTCCTGCTCGCCGCCGCGATCCGGACAAGGGCCCGGCGCCGCTCCGCCGGTGCCCCGCTCGTCCGGCTCCCCGGCCAGCGCGGCGGCGACGGCGGCCCGGATGCCGCCCGCGGCCGTCAGCAGGCCCCCGCGGCCCGCTGAGCCGGCGGGGGTGCCGCGCCCGTCGTCGGCCGGCCGGCCGGTCGGCGTCCGGCCGGTCGGCGTCCGGTCGGCCGCGTCCCGGGCCAGGGCCTGCTGCTGCGTCTGCACGTGCCAGTGCACGCTGCGGCGCACGGCCTAGGCGAGCAGCTCGGCGAGCGAGCCGTCCATGTCGAGCGTGGACATCTCGCTGCCCGGCGGGACCAGCCGGTGCGCCCGCTCCAGCCAGGCCGCCACGGCCGGCAGCGGGGCCTCCAGCAGCGCGTCCCCGGCCGGGGAGCTGAGCGCCAGGCACAGCACGCTGCGCCGGCCCGAGCGGGTCGGCCAGATCCGCACGTCGCCCTGGCCGCAGGGGCGGAAGGTGCCCTCGACCAGCAGCTCGCGGGCGAACACCCAGGTCACCGGGTTGCCGGTGTCCAGGTGGAAGGTGACGTAGACGGCGTACGGGTCGTGGCTGCCGTACGACAGCCGGGCCGGGACGGGGACGCTGTGCTCCGGGGAGAGCACCAGGTTCAGTTCCAGCTCGTGCTCGACGACGCTGACGGGACGTTCCATGACCGTCTTCCTCTCTGCTCCGCGACCTCCGACCGCCGCTCGGCGGCCTTCGGTCGTGCCCGCTTCCGGGCCCTGTGACCTTTGAGAGGGGGGTCGGCGCGGGCTCTTACACGCGTTTCCCGAATTTCTTCGAGAAGTTCGGCGGGAGGTGGTGAACGGCCGGGCGCGGGGCGCGCGGGCGGCCGTCGCGCGCCCAGGAGCCGGGGGCCGCCCATACCCCGCGCGGCCCCCGGCTGTCCGGGGATTCGCCAAGCTCCCGCCGCCGCCCCGGCGAGGTACTACCCTTTGTGACTGCCCGGCGACTGTCCGCCCACCGGTGGCGCCCCCACGCGCGCCGCGCGCCGCGCGCCGGGCGCCGGGCGCCAGGCGCACGCGGGCGCATGCCGCCCCCGCCCACTCTCGACGGCCGCCCGGCCGCACCGGACACCCCCGGCCCCCGCCGGGACCTGCCAGGAAGAAGACCCCCATGACGGACCGCCCCATCGCCGCCGACGGCGACCCGGCCGTCGCACCCGAGCCGGGGTACTACCCGGACCCGTCCATCCCCGGCTTCGTCCGGTACTGGGGCGGCTCGGCCTGGGTGCCCGGCACCAGCCGTCTCGCGCCCGCCGAGGGCGAGGTGCTGGAACCGCCCCGCTTCGCCACCCGGCGGCCCGCGCCGGGCGGGGTCGCGGCCGGGGCGCGGGCGGTGCCGCCGCCGGTGGTGCCGGTGGTGGTGCCCGAGGAGCCGGTGCCGTTGCCGGTGCCGTCGTCAGGGCCGTCGTCGCCCTCGCCCTTGCCCGGGGTGGCGGCGCGGCCCGGGGCGGCGCGGGACGGCTCCGGGGACACCGGGCCGGTGTACCTCGACCAGACCACGGGCGGGGCGTCCTTCGTCCTCGGGCCGCGGGCGGCGGAGGTGGTCGGCGGACCGGTGTTCCGGACGGTCGACGCGCCGGGAGCGGAGCTCGCGGAGGGGGGCCCGAGGGCCGGTGCGGTCGGGGCCGGTCCGGCCTCGGAGACCTCCGGGTGGCAGGCCGACCCGCGGACCCAGCGCGGACTGCTGGAGACCGGGGGTGCGCCGCGCTGGGTCTCCTGGGGGGTGCTCCCGGGGGCGCCCGAGGCGGAGGAGGGGCGTGCGGAGGACGAGCGTGCTCCGGTTCCCGTGGAGGTGGCCGCCGCCGTCGCGCCGGCCATGGCGGTGGCGGTGCGGGAGGCGGTGCGGGAATCGGCGCGGGAGGCGGCGGCGCCGGTCGTGGAGCGCGGCGGGTCCGTTGCTTCGGGGGAGCGCGCCGAGCCTGCCGAGGCCCTCGCACCTGCCTCTGCGCCTGCCTCTGCGCCTGACCCTGACCCCGCGCCCACGCCCTCGCCCGGACGGGCGGCCGCCACCGCCGTGCTGCCCGCCGCCCGGCCGGCCCGGGACGCCGCCGTCCGGCGCCGCCCCGCTCCGCCGGTGCCGGCCGGGCTCGGGCGCCGGCTGGCCGCCCGGACCGTCGACACCCTCGTCCTGCTGGCCGTCGCCGCGGCCGCCGGCATCCCGCTCGGCCGCTCGGTGTCCGACCACCTCCAGCAGAAGTTCGACCAGGCCAAGATGGCCAGCGCCCTCACCCACCGCCAGGTCCAGGTCTGGCTGGTGGACGGCGTCGTGGTGGGGAAGGCCGCCGTGCTGCTCGGCATCCTGCTGTTCGTCGGGCTGCTCTACGAGGTGCTGCCGACCGCCCGTACCGGCCAGACCTTCGGCAAGCGGCTGGCCCGCATCCGGGTGGTGGACGCCACGCGCGGCGACCGGGCCCCCGCCGGCCGCACCCGGCTGAGCCTCGGCCGCTCGCTGCTGCGATGGGTCGTCAGGCAGCTCGGGGCGGTGCTGCTGCTCGGCCTGGTCTGGCCGCTGCTGGACCGCCCGGCCCGCCGCGGCTGGCAGGACCGGGCCGCCCGGACCCGGGTGGTGCGTGGCTGAGGGCGCCGTCCGGCCCGGCCCGGGGGCCGGCGCCCGCTCGCGGGGCGGGCGGCAAAACGGACTGAATGTCCCTAAACGTGCGAATCCGTGATGTTCTACTCGGGGGATGAGCACCTACGACCCCTCGAACCCTGAGCCGGAGAAGGGCGGCAAGCCCTCCTTCGACAAGCAGCCCTCGCAGCCGGGCGGCGGCCCGTCCGACAGTCCGTCCGACAGCCCGTCCGGCAGCCCGTCCGGCGGGGAACCGGACGGCCCCGGCGCGTACGGCGGCACCTACGGCGGGGCCCCGGCCGGGGCGTACGGCCAGTACGGAAACCAGTACGGGCGGAACCCGTACGACCAGCCCCCGACCGGTCCCGCCGGGTACGGGACGCCCGGCGCCGGACCCGTCCCCGGCATGCCGGCGCTCGGCACCTGGCCCCGGCGCATCCTGGCCCGCCTGATCGACTACCTGCTCATGCAGGCCATCGGCGCGGCCATCGTCGCGCCCTTCGTCGACCTCGGCACCCGCAACGGCGAGGCGAGCGCGTTCTGGCTCGCCTCGCTCATCTACCTCGTCTACGAGGCCCTGATGCTCAGCCACGACGGCCAGACCCTCGGCAAGAAGGCGGTGAAGATCCGCGCCGCCATGCTGGTCGACGGGAGCACGCCCACCCAGGCCGCCGCCTGGACCCGCGCCGCCGTCTTCATCCTGCCCGCCGTGCTCTGCTGCGCCGGCCTCTGGTGGATCGTCGACGGCGTGTTCGGCGTCTTCGACAAGCCCTACCGGCAGTGCATCCACGACAAGGCCGCGAAGACCGTCGTGGTCACCACGGAGGTCTGAGGGTCCGGCAGGTGCCCGGGGGGCGAGCCCGGTGGCGTCCCGGCGCCGCCGGGCTCAGTGCTGCCGGACGTGGGCGCGGCCGGTCGCCGGGGACAAGGGCTCGGCCCGGCCCGCCGACCCGGGCCGCCGGTCCGAGGCGGACAGCGACAACAGCGTCACCGCGGTACCGAGTGCCAGCGCGAACCCCACCAGCACCGAGACCGCCAGGACGCCCGTGGCGCCCGAGACGGCCAACAGGGCCACCGTGGCGGCGACGACGGTGAACGAGCCGAGGCAGAGCTGGCCGGCGGACGGACGCGGCATGACTGAGGTCCTTCGCACGTCGGGGGGAACGGGCGGGAGCGGTTCCGACTCCAGGACACCTGTCCGGCACGGGAGTTCGGTGGTTCCAGGGTAGGCCCGCAAGCCGGGGGCACACGGGGGCGCACGGGCTCACCGCGGGGTCGTCCGTCCGCCTCGGTACGGTGAGGACGTTTTCGTGTCCGTCGATCCGCGAACCGGGGGAACCGTCCGTGCCCATCCCTGCCGACTGGCCCACCACCGAGACCGAGGCGCTCGCCGAGCAGGAACGGCTCCGGCCGCTCGTCCTCGCCCGGGACGAAGAAGAGGACGGCCCGAGCGCTCCCGGCCGGCTGATCGCGGGCGTCGACGTCGCCTACGACGACGAGCACGACCTCGTCGCGGCCGCCGCCGTCCTGCTCGACCGGGACACTCTCGACGTCGTGGAACAGGCCACCGCGGTCGGGCGGATCGCCTTCCCCTACATCCCCGGACTCCTCGCCTTCCGCGAACTCCCCGCCGTCCTCGACGCCCTGGCCGCGCTCGGCCGCACCCCCGACACCGTCGTCTGCGACGGCTACGGCCTCGCCCACCCCCGCCGCCTCGGCCTCGCCAGCCACCTCGGCGTCCACACCGGGCTGCGCACCCTCGGCGTCGCCAAGACCCCTTTCGTCTTCGAGAACCGCGAACCCGGCTCCGAACGCGGCTCCTGGAGCCCGCTCACCGACCCCGCCACCGGCGAGGAGGTCGGCCGCGCCGTCCGGACCAGGCCCGGGGTCAAGCCCGTCTACGTGTCGGTCGGCCACCGCATCGGCCTCGACACCGCCGTCCGCACCACCCTCGACCTCGCCCGCCGGTACCGCCTCCCCGAGACCACCCGGCACGCCGACGCGCTCTGCCGCCGTGCCCTCGCCGACGCCCTGCGTGCCAGGGCGGACACGAACTGACGCTGGCCCAGGCCGAATTCGACCCCGCTGTGTTAGACATGTCGCACCGGGGCGGCCCCCGGCACGGACGGACGGACGCACGCACGGGGGAGGCGCCGAAATGTCAACGGGAACCGGCTCGACCGGGGGAGCCGGACAGGGCTACCGCGTCGAGGTCGAACAACTCCGCACCTTCGCGGGCCACGTCCGGGTCATGCTCCGCACCTTCCAGAACGACGCCAACGGCACCACCACCCACGGGCGCACCGCGGTCGGCAGGAGCGCCTTCGGCACCTTCGTCGAGGCCACCGAACTGCACGACCGCTACCAGGGCATGCGTGACGCGCTGCGGGACATCCTCAACGCGCTGGAGAAGGCCGTCGACGAGGCCCAGCACAACGCCGAACTCACCGCCACCGGCTACGAGGAGCACGAGAACCACGCCGCCGAGAGCCTCAAGCTCGCCGGAGACGGCTGGTCCGCGGCCAACCCCACCGCCGCGGCGGAGGCCGCCTACCGGACCAACCTCCACCCGACCGCGGGCCGCAACACGACCGTCAGCTGATCACCGGCCCGCACCCGAACGGAGGGGAGATCACTCATGGGCTACACCAACTTCCATGACTTCAGCCACGCCGACCTGCGCAAGATGGCCCAAGCCCTCGACCCCGGCGCGGTCATGGCGGCCGGTGACCCCTGGCACAAGGCCGCGGCGGCCCTCAAGGACATCCGCCAGCGCCTCAACCGCTTCAGCGGCGAAGCGATCGACAGCTGGGAGGGTGCCACCAGCGACGCCTTCCACGCCCGCATGCTCGACCTGGCCAACAAGATCAACACCGCCGCCGCCTACGCCCAGGACGCGGGGAACGCGCTGCACGACATGTCCGAGGCGATGGCCAAGGCCAAGCGTGACATGCCCGAGGAGCCGGGCTGGTGGGACCAGCGGAAGGACGACGTGGGCGGCCTCTTCTCCGACGACGACCACATCCGCGTCGTCGACCGGAAGAAGGCCGAGGCGGTCGAGGTCATGCAGACGCTCGCGATGCACTACCGGGTGTCGACCACGGCGTTGAAGGTGCCGCCGCCGCTGGGGACTCAGGGGAAGTACGACGACGTCCGCGACGCCGGATCCCAGGCCGACCCGAGCGGAGCCGCGGCCGCGGCGGCGGCAGTGGTGTCCTCGGCCGGTGCGACCGGCACGCCGATGCGTGCCGAGCGGAGCCCGGCGCCGCAGCGGTCGACGCCCCCCGTGGCGTCGAAGGCGAAGACCGTCGCGGCGAGGAGCGCGTCCGTGCCGACCGACTCGGGCATCAAGGGCGGCACGGCGCAGGCTCCGCCGAAGCCGTCCGGCTCGGGGAGCCGGGTTCCGGCGGCCGGCATCTCCGGCACCCCGGTGTCGACGCCCACCGGGAGCGTGCCCAGCCCCGCCACCGCGGGGACCCAGACCTCGGTGCTGAGCACCACGCAGGCCGTGACACCTGGCACCGGGCCGTTCGGCGGTGGCGGCGGGCAGGAAGTGCGGCCCACGGCGCCCACGGCGCCCACGACGGTCTCGCCGGTCGTGCCGATCACGGGGCAGGGCAAGGTGGTCGGCCCCGGCGGAAGGGAACTGCCGGATGGCGCACCGCCGGTGGAGGGAACCGGGCCGCGCGAGGGCCGAGCAGTCGGCGGCGGTACGGGCACCGGGGGCGGTGGTCGGGGCGCGGCTGCCGCCAAGCCGGGAGGCGGGCCGCCGGGACGGCCGGGCGGTGTCGTGGGCGAACCGGTGCGGCCCGGTGAGCCGCGGGGCAAGCAGGCGTTCACGGAGGGCGGTTCCGGGCTGGGCGCCCGGAACCGACCGGCCGGTGCGCCCGGCGTCGGCGTGCCGGGCGGTGTGCCCCACGGCATGCCGATGAGTGAGGGACAGCGTCGGAGGAAGGGCGCGGGGAAGGACGGCAAGCGGCCGGACTACCTCGTCGAGGACGAGGAGACCTGGGCGTCGGACCAGCCCGCCAACCCGAACGTGGTGAAATGAGGCCGTCCGTCAACGGACGGTGATCGGACCGCATCCCGCAGATCGGTGATCTGTGGGATGCCTCGCTGAGTGGGGTGAACCAGGTTTGACGCGCCGCCGGTTGGCACGAGGGACGGCGGCCCTGGCCGCCGGGGCACTGCTGTGGGGCGTCGCCGCGCCGGGGGCGTCGGCCGACCAGATCCGGGACCAGCAGTGGGCCCTGAAGACCTTCGAGGCCGAGACGAAGGTCTGGCCGGTCAGCCAGGGCGAGGGCGTGGTCGTCGCCGTGATCGACAGCGGAGTGAACCAGGACCACCAGGACCTGACCGGGCAGGTACTGCCGGGGGCCGACTTCTCCGGCGCGGGCGCGGACGGCCGTTCCGACAGCGACGGCCACGGCACCGGGATGGCCAGCCTGATCGCCGGGCACGGACACGGCGCGCGGTCGGGCGTGATGGGCCTGGCCCCGAAGGCGAAGATCCTGCCGGTGAAATTGAAGATGGCGGACGACAACTTCGACTTCGGGCAGAACTCCGTCCCGAACGGGATCCGGTTCGCGGTGGACCACGGCGCCAAGGTGATCAACATGTCCCTCGGCGGGCTGGACCAGTACGACTCCGACGCCCGCAAGGCCGTCGCCTACGCCGTGTCGAGGGACGTCGTGGTGGTCGCCGCCACCGGCAACGACGGCACGACGCGGGTCGGCTACCCGGCGGCGTTCCCCGGCGTGGTGGCCGTGGGAGCGGTCGATTCCAAGGGAACGGTGTGGACGGGCTCCACGACCGGGCCGGAGACCACCCTGGTGGCGCCCGGTGCGGAGATCTACCGCGCCACCGCGAAGTCGACCACGAGCTACGGGGTGGCGGACGGCACGTCCGACTCCGCCGCCTACGTGTCCGCCACCGCGGCGCTGATCCGGTCCAAGTACCCGGGTCTGTCGGCGGGGCAGGTGATCACGCGGATGATCAAGTCCGCCACCCGGCCCGCGGACGGCTCATTGCTGCCGAACGACCGCTACGGGTACGGGCTGGTGTCGCCGGCCAAGGCGCTGGAGGCGAATCCGGCGGTGGACGACGGGCCCCGGACGAACCCGCTGGCCGAGCGGAAGGAGTCGCAGGGGGCGCCGCCGGAGGACGACCGGTCGGAGGTGCCGTCCGTGCCGCCGGTGACGCCGAGCCATAGCGGGAACGGCACGGGCTTTCCGTTCGGGGTGGTACTGGCGGTGGCAGCCGTGGTCGTGGTCGGCGGGATCGCCGTGGTCGTGGCGCTGGCCGTGCGGGCGCGCCGCCGGAGCGAGCGGCGCGCGGCCGTGGAGGAGGCGGCGCAGCTGTACTACGCAGCCCAGCACCCGTACGCGCAACCGCCGCTGCCGCCCCAGCCGCCGTACGGCGCCCCCGGCCCCGGGCCGCATCAGTGAGCGCGGAGCCACTCCTCCCGTCCCCCACGGCTACTCGGCGACGGCGACCTGTTCCCGGTGGTGGGCCGGCGCGGTGAGTTCGTCGACGATGGCGACTGCGAGGTCGGCCTGGGCGATCCGGGGCCCGAGGACCTGCGGTCCGCCGACCCGGTAGCGGCCGGTGCCGGGGTCGGTGCGGTCGAGCTCCATGGGCGGGGTGACGACGACCCAGTCGAGCTCGGCGGGCGCGTCGTGGAGCAGGTCGAGGGCGGTGGCGTGGCCGAGTGAGAAGGCGCGGTACGCCTCGGGGAACTCGGGGTCGTCGTGGACGGCGGTGCCGGGCGCGGTTTCCAGGGTGGTGGCCACGCCGACGCTCACGAGGCGCGGGACGCCGGCCTGCCGCAGTCCGGTGACGAGGGCGGTGGTGGCGGCGCGGTAGAACTCGGTGGACGGGGTGTCCGGCGTGTAGACGGAGCTGACGGCGGCGGCGTGTCCGCGCGCGCCGGCCGCGACGGCGGCCGGGTCGGTGACGTCGCAGCGCAGCAGCCGGACGCCGGGCCCGGCGAGGTCGGCGTGCCGGTCGGGCTCGCGGACGGCGGCGGTGACGGTGAGCCCGCGCCGCCGGGCCTGTGCGACGACGGCCCGGCCGACCTGGCCGCCCGCGCCGTAGACGATGACGTCGGTGTGCTGCGGCTCCCCGTGGGTGCTGGTCATGGCGGTCTCCCGTCCGCTCGTGCGGGGGCGCTGTCGCCCGCCGCTGCCGGGACGGTAGTCCGGGGGGTGCCGGTTACTTCAACGGTACCGGCGGCCAACGGCGGTGATCTCCGGGGCGGTTCGGTCGGGGCCGGGGTACGGTCGACGGCATGACGCAGACCGATCCCGCGCCGCTGCCGGCCGATCTCTTCCCCGCCGACTGCCCGGTGCCGGCGGTTCCGGTGCTGGGCAGCCGGAAGTGGGCCTGGCGGATCATCCGCTGCCTGGAGGACGGGCCGCGCCGGTTCTCGGAGCTCCGGGTGCCGCTGGCGGGCATCACCGCCAAGGTGCTGGCGGAGTCGCTGCGGTCGATGGAGCAGGACGGCGTGCTGGTCCGGACGGAGTTCGACGAGAACCCGCCGCGGGTCGAGTACGCGCTGACGCCGCTGGGCCGGACGCTGCTCGGGCCGATGGACGCGATGTGCGAGTGGAGCCGGGAGAACCTGGCCGGTCTGCTGGCGGCCCGGGCGGAGCACGAGCGCGAGCACTGAGCGGTGCCGTCCGGCCCCGGGCACTGAGCGGTGCCGTTCGGCACCGGGCACCGGGCGCCGCCCCCCCGGGCGCTGGCGGTATTTCGGTGTCCGCTGGCGACGATGCCGCTGGTGGGAGGCCCGGCGGGGCGGCCATGCTGGGCCCATGAGCGCTTCTGAGTACGCCGCCGGCGCGGCCGACGAGATCACCCCGGACACCAAGGACTGGACCTGGGTGCTGGAACGCCCGTGCGCCGACTGCGGGTTGGACACCCCGGCCGTGGTGCGGGAGGACGTGGCCGGGATGGTCCGGGCGAACGCGCGGGCCTGGCTGGAGCTGCTGGCGGAAGGCGACGAGGCCGAGCTGCGCCGCCGCCCGGCGCCGGGGACCTGGTCGTCGCTGGAGTACGCCTGCCACGTCCGGGACGTCTTCCGGCTGTTCCACGTCCGGCTGAACCTGATGCTCGACCAGGACGGCCCGCTGTTCCCGAACTGGGAGCAGGACGAGACGGCCGTCGCCGAGCGCTACGGCGAGCAGCTGCCGCGGACGGTGGCCGGGGAGCTGGCGGAGGCGGCGGAGACGCTGGCCGCGGCCTTCGAGGCGGTGGCGGGGGAGCAGTGGCACCGCACCGGCGACCGGTCGGACGGCGCGCGCTTCACGGTGGAGTCCTTCGCCCGCTACCTGATCCACGACCCGGTCCACCACCTCTTCGACGTGACCGGCGAGCGGGTCTGAGGGAGGCCGCCGGGGAGGTCACCAGCCGGAGGCCTCGCGCAGCATGGTGCGGCGGAGCCGGCCGGCCACGCTGGCGGTGTCGGTGCCGATCACGTCGGCGATCTCGGGGGCGGCGAGGCCGACCACGTAGTGCAGGATCGCGAGGTCGTCGTCGGCCGGATGGCGGTCCGGCTCGGCGGGTTCGTGCCGGGTGTGCTCGGCGACGGTGCCGCGCAGGATCTGCCAGGCGAGTGCGGTGGGGTTGGAGCTGCCTAGTAATTCGCGCCAGTGCACGGCGATTTCGGCGAAGGCCTGCTGGACGGCGGCAGCCGCGGCGCTGTGCTCGGTCAGCCACACGCGGGCGTAGCTGAGGTACCGGGGGCGGTGGAGTTCGCAGAAGGCGGCGAACTCCAGCGGCACGTCCTCCGGTTCGCCCGGGCCGGCCTCGGGGGCCGGTCCGGCGGAACTCGCGTGACGGTTGGTCATCTCGTCTTCTCGGCAACGGAGATGGGTATCTGACGGTCGATCATCTGTGCTCACTCTACGGTAGGCCCTCGGTGCACTGGGTGACCAATCCGATGGAATGCCCGGAACCCGCCGCCGCCCGTCCGGTTCCGGTGGCGGCCGCTGCGGCGCGCCGGCGGCGGTGCGCGGCCGGGGCCGCGGGGCGGTGCCGGGGAGGCGGGGTCGGGGGTCGGGCGGGGGAGGGTCGCGCAGTGGTTCCGGGGGCGTTGTTGCGAGCACGTCGTAGCTGGTCAGAGGGTGTGGAACGGCGGTGGCCGCAAGGCGGTTGATGTGCCACCGTAGGCCCTGCGGGGGCCGGCGTCCACGCCCACGGCGCGAAGCCGTGTCCGCGCGACCGCGCGCGCAACCGCGCCCGCGTCCGCGGGTGTCATCATCCGCACCCGGACGGCCCCGGCCGCGGCCGGGCAGGCGGTCGTGGCGGCGTTGCCTCCGGTGCCGGGCGGCGGACCGCCGCGGGCAGGGGGGCGTGCGCGGGGTGGGCGCGCTGCGGATGCGCTGGATCGGGCACTCGCCGCGCGCCGGGGCGGACGTGGTGGCGGACGGCGCACTCGCCCTGCTGGCCGCCACCGTGCGCATCGACCATGACCCGGCGGTCCGGACCCGGAGGGCGGACGCGGTCACGGTCGGCGGGCGGCGGCCGGACGTCGGCGCACCGGAACGCCAGGGGCCCGGGAGGTCGGGATCCCGGGGTGACAGGAGATCGGGATGACAGGAGATCGGGGGTGCAGCGGTCGGGGTCGGGGGGTCAGGAGGTGGTGCGCGCCTTCGCCGGGGCGGCGGACGGCTCGGCGGGGACCGGTGGGGCGAGGTCGTCGACGGCGGTGCCGCGCTCGACCTGGGCGGGGAAGGACTCGACGGCCCGTCGGGCGAGCCTGGCCGCGGCCTCCTCGCGCTCGCACGGGTGCGCCGTGCCGGCCTCGTGCCCGGGTCCGGCTTCGCGCTCGTGCCCGGCTTCGCCCGCGGGCCCGGCAGCGCCCTCGTGCGCCGTGCGCCGCTGCCGGCCGAGCGCGGCCCGGGCGGCGTGCTCCTCGGCCAGCTGTCTCGCCGTCAGATACGCCTGAACGGCCGCCATGCCGTAGACCGGCTGGATGAGTTGGTGGCCCTTGAAGAAGGGTCTGGCCGGCGCGAACCCGGCGGCGACCACGAGGTCGCGGATCTCCGCTATCTCCGCCTCGCTGCGGGCGGTGAAGCGGACCTCCCAGCCTTTCTTGTACGTATGGCCCTTCTCGCCGCTGCGGCGGGCCGGGTCCGGGCGGCGGACGTATCCGGGCAGACGGCCGAGGCGGAGCTGGGCCGCGCGGAGGCCGGCGGTCTCGTCACGTGACATGACGTAAGCCTAGGCAATCCCCGGGGTGGGATTGACGTCCGGAGGGTCCCTCGGCGTATGCCTTTGATCACTCTGGGTCAGAGGTCCAGGTCGCTGATCGCTTTCGATCGGGTTCGACAACCTCGTGAGCGGCAATTACTCCGAATGGGTGAGGGTATGAGGACTTTAGTGCAGGCCGATCCCGGTTTCGCGACGGTTGAGTAACAGTGCGTCAGGCAGCCGGTCGCGGGCCGGGGCCGTTGGGGATGGTGTCGGCATGAGCTACCGGATTCCCTCGCCGCCGCCGTCTCTTGAGGAGCTGGCGAAGCGTCAGCAGAACGTCGTCACCGCGAGCCAGCTGCGCGCCAGGGGCGTGCCGGGCCGGATCGTCACCGAGCACTGCCGCCGCGGCGGCCCCTGGCAGCGGCTGCTGCCCAGGGTCTACCTGCTGCAGACCGGCGAGCCCACGCCGGAGCAGCGGATGTGGGCCGCGCTGCTGTACGCCGCGCAGAACGGCCGCGAGGAGGGCCGCCGCGAGGGCGCGGTGATCACCGGGGCGGCCGCGCTGGCGCTGTACGGCTTCGCCGCCGTGCCCCGGCTGCCCGCGGTGACCGGGGTGGACGTCCTGGTGCCCCGTCAGCGCCGGCTCAAGGACGCCGGCGAGGTGCGGATCCGGCGCACCGAACGGGAGTTGGAGGCCCGCTCGGTGCACGGCCTGGCCTGCGCGCCGGTGGCCCGCGCGGTCGCCGACGCGCTGCTGGAGTGGACGGCGCGGCCGGGCGCCGCGGCGCCGCTGCGCGCGGTGCTGCGGGAGGCCGTGTCCCGCCCCGAAAGCCGCTGCACCGTGCGGGAGTTGGTGGCCGAGCTGACCGAGTGCGGGCTGGCCGGCGAGCCCCGGGTGCGCGCCGCGCTCGACGAACTGCTCGCCGCCGAGCGGGACTTCACCATCGCCGAGCTCGGCCGGCTGGTGTCCGGGTGGCCGCTGCCCGCCGCGCTGCGCGGCCCCGAGCTGCGGATGCGCGGCGGCACCTACATCGCCGTCCCGGACCTCTACTGGCCGGAGCGCGGTGTCGCGGTCGAGGTGGACTCGGAGCTGCGCTGCGTCAGCGACGGCGAGGCGGCCTGGGTGCGCGGCGGCCAGCACCGGATGGAGTACCTGGGGATCCGGGTGGTGTACGTGTCCGGCGCCCGGCTGGCCGCGGACCCGGAGGGGGTCGGCGAGGAACTGCGCGAGGCCTACCGGGCCGGCGGCACGGACGTGGTGGAGCTGCTGGCGGTCTGAGCGGGCACCGGCGTCAGGAGCGGACCATCGGGGTGCCGACCAGCTCGACCCCGGCCGCCCGCAGCTCCTCCAGCGCGGCGGCGGTGGTCTCCGGCGCGACCCCGGCGGTGAGGTCGAGCAGCACCCGGGTGGTGAAGCCGGCCCGCGCCGCGTCCAGGGCGGTCGCCCGGACGCAGTGGTCGGTGGCGATGCCGACCACGTCGATCTCGTCGACCTGCCGCTCGCGCAGCCACTCGACCGGGCCGCGGTTGTTCTCGTCCAGGCCCTCGAAGCCGCTGTACGCCGCCGAGTAGGCGCCCTTGTCGAAGACGGCCTCGACCGCGCCGGAGATCACGGAGGGCGCGAAGTTGGGGTGGAAGCCGACGCCCTCGGTGCCGGCGACGCAGTGCACGGGCCAGCTGGTGACGTAGTCGGGCTCGGTGGAGAAGTGCTCGCCCGGGTCGATGTGGTGGTCGCGGGTGGCGAGGATGTGGTGGTAGCCGGGGGAGGACTCGGCGATCAGGTCGGTGATGGCGGCCGCCACCTCGGCGCCGCCGGCGACGGCCAGGCTGCCGCCCTCGCAGAAGTCGTTCTGCACGTCGACGACGATCAGTGCCCGGTGCATGGTTCGCGTCCTCGGATGTGGGGGCGGTGTGCCCCGGCGGTGGGGGCCCTCGTGAGGGGACTCCAGGGGAACTCTACGGCTGACTCTAGGGAGTGGCGCGCGGGGGCGGAAGGCTTGGGACCGGGCTTCGACCGGCCCAGGGCCTTCCGCCGGCCCGCGCGGGGGATCTCCGGGCGGCGGTTCGCCTCCGGACGGTCGCGGTCAGACGATCAGCTCGGTGGGGATGACCGGGTCGCCCTTGGAGAGCTGAGTGGCCGACAGCGGCAGCGCGGCCCGGGCGCGGACGTGCCGCTCGCGGGCGGCGCTCAGCGGCTCCCGGCCGACCGTCTCGCCGGCCCGTACCAGCGGAACCTGCATCAGGTGCGGCTCCAGCCCGGCGGGCACCGGACCGGTGCCGACCACCTCGGCCTCGGCCACGCCCTCGGCGTCGGGCCGGCGGGCGGCCCACTTGCGGCCGCCGACGCTGGTCTTGCCGCCGGCCGCGCGCTTGGCCACCGGCACCAGCGGGCCGTCCTCGGTCTCGGCGCGGGCGACCAGCTTGTAGACCATCGCGCAGGTCGGGTGCCCGCTGCCGGTGACCAGGCTGGTGCCGACGCCGTAGCCGTCCACCGGTGCGGCGGCCAGGGCGGCGATCGCGTACTCGTCGAGGTCGGAGGTGACGATGATCCGGGTCTGCCCGGCGCCCAGCTCGTCCAGCTGCCGGCGGACCCGGTGGGCGAGCAGGGTGAGGTCGCCGGAGTCGATCCGGACGGCGCCCAGCTCGGGGCCGGCCACCTCGACGGCCGTCCGGACGGCCTCGCGCAGGTCGAAGGTGTCGACCAGCAGGGTGGTGCCCTTGCCCATGGAGGCGATCTGGGCCTGGAACGCGTCCCGCTCGCTGTCGTGCACCAGGGTGAAGGCGTGCGCGGCGGTGCCGGTGGTCGGGATGCCGTGGGTGTAGCCGGCCTGCAGGTCGGAGGTGGCGGCGAAGCCGGCGACGTAGGCGGCCCGGGCGGCGGCGACGGCGGCCTGCTCGTGGGCCCGGCGGGCGCCCATCTCGATCACCGGGCGGCTGCCGGCCGCGGCGGTCATCCGGGAGGCGGCGGCCGCGATGGCTGAGTCGTGGTTGAGGATCGAGAGGATGACCGTCTCCAGGATCACCGCCTCGGCGAAGGTGCCCTCGACGGTGAGCAGCGGCGAGCCGGGGAAGTAGACCTCGCCCTCGGGGTAGCCGTGGATGTCGCCGCTGAAGCGGTAGTCGGCGAGGTAGCGCAGGGTGTCCTCGTCGACCACGCCCTGGTCGGAGAGCCAGTCCAGCTGGGCGCTGTCGAAGCGGAAGTCCTCGACGGCGTCGAGCACCCGGCCGGTGCCGGCCATCACGCCGTAGCGGCGGCCGCTCGGCAGGCGGCGGGTGAACACCTCGAAGACGGAGCGGCGGTGCGCGGCCCCGCTGCGCAGGGCGGCCTGCAGCATGGTGAGCTCGTAGCGGTCGGTGAGCAGCGCGGTCGAACCGGCCGCGCGCACGGAAGTGGCGTCCATGCGGATGATGCTACTACCACTTAGCGTCAAAGTGACGATTTCTCGCGACGCGCGCCGGGGCGGAATCGCCCGGCCGTCCCCCGGATGGCAGCATGGGGCGTGTGGGGGAGCGGACGAGTGTGCAACGAGGAGGCCCGGCGGTGAGTGTCGCGCCCGTGGAGATCGAGCGCCCGGAGGTCGAAGGACTGCCGGTGACGGAGCCGGACACGCCGTGGGTGACCATCGTGCACAACGACCCGGTCAACCTGATGAGCTACGTCCAGTACGTCTTCCAGGCCTACTTCGGCTACCCGAAGGACAAGGCCCGGAAGCTGATGATGGACGTGCACACCAAGGGTCGGGCGGTGGTCTCCAGCGGCTCCCGCGAGGAGATGGAGCGCGACGTGCAGGCGATGCACGGCTACGGCCTCTGGGCGACGCTGCAGCACGACTGACCCGACCTGCGCACCCGCCGCGGCCGGCCCCGGCGCGCGGCCGCAGGACCGAAGACGACGAGAACGGGCTGACCGATACACATGGCCGCATTGTTCGAGAGCACCGGAGGCGGCGGCGCGGCGCTCGCGCTGGACGAGGTCGAGGCCGCCATCCTGCGCACCTTCGAGGTGCAGATGCTGGAGCTGATCGGCCCCGGCCCGGGCGGTGACGACAGCGGCGACCCGCTCGCCGCGCTGTTCGCCGAGGGGCCGACCGAGGCGCCCGCCGACCCGGCGCTGGCCCGGCTGTTCCCGGACGCCTACGTCGATCCGGAGAAGCCGGCGGACGCCGAGGCCGAGGAGGCCTCCGGCGAGTTCCGCCGCTACACCGAGCCGGACCTGCGGGCCCGCAAGCGGGACGACGCGCTGGCCGTCGTGCGCTCGCTGGACGGCCTCGGCGGGGGCGGCCTGCTCGAACTGGGTGCCCCCGACTGCCTGCGCTGGCTCGGCGCGCTGAACGACCTCCGGCTGGCGCTCGGCACCCGGCTGGAGGTCACCGAGGACGACGGGACGGGCCTCTACCAGCTGCCGGACAGTGACGACCGCAAGCCGCTGGTGATCGCCTACGTGTGGTTCGGGGCGCTCCAGGAGTCGCTGCTGGAGGCGATCGCGGGCTGATCGCCCGCCCGGCCCGAAGGATCCTGCCCGATTGCGGGCACGCCCCGGCCGGTTCGTCCACCATCTGGACGGCCGGCCGGGGCATTTCCGTCCAAATCGGGCGAACCCTATCAGGTCATGCTCAAATATCGCTCAGATGCGCACCGTTGTCCGAACCCTGCGTGGTACGACTTCTCCACCCCACGAGACCACCCAGGACGGTGCACCATGGCCGAGCAGTCGTACGACCAAGTGGTCGACACCACCCCGGACGAGGAGGGATACGAGCGGGGGCTGGGCAGTCGTCAGATCCAGATGATCGCGATCGGCGGCGCCATCGGCACCGGCCTCTTCCTCGGCGCCGGCACCGCGATCTCCAAGTCCGGCCCGAGCCTGATCCTCTCCTACGCCGTCGCCGGCCTGGTGATCTTCGTGATCATGCGGGCCCTCGGCGAACTCCTCACTTACCGCCCGGTCTCCGGCAGCTTCGCCGAGTACGCCCGCGAGTTCCTCGGCCCCTTCGCCGGCTACGTCACCGGCTGGACGTACTGGCTGTTCTGGGTCGTCACCGGCATGGCCGAGACCACCGCCGCCGCCGTCTACGTCAAGTTCTGGGCCCCGGACATCCCGCAGTGGCTCAGCGCGCTGACCTTCCTGGTCATCCTCTACGCGGCCAACCTGATCTCGGTGAAGCTGTTCGGCGAGATCGAGTTCTGGTTCTCCATGGTCAAGGTCACCGCCATCATCGGCATGATCCTGATCGGCATCGGCGTGCTCACCCTGGGCTTCAGCAAGGCCGGTGACACCGCGTCGATCAGCCACCTCTGGGAGAACGGCGGCTTCTTCCCCAAGGGCATCGGCGCCACCGTCATGACCCTGCAGATCGTCATGTTCGCCTACCTCGGCGTCGAACTCGTCGGCGTCACCGCCGGCGAGAGCGAGAACCCCGAGAAGACCCTGCCGCGCGCCATCAACACCCTGCCCTGGCGCATCGTCCTGTTCTACATCGGCGCCCTGACGGTCATCCTCGCGCTCGTCCCGTGGACCGAATTCAAGCCCGGCGTCAGCCCGTTCGTCGCCGCCTTCGGCAAGATCGGCATCCCGGCCGCAGCCGGCATCATCAACTTCGTGGTGCTCACCGCCGCGCTCTCCTCCTGCAACTCCGGCATGTACTCCACCGGCCGCATGCTGCGCGACCTCGCCCTGCGCGGCCAGGCCCCCGGGCAGCTCACCAAGCTCAACAGCCGCCGCACCCCGGCCTTCGCGATCACCGTCTCCTCCCTGCTGATGGGCGCCGGCGTGGTGCTCAACTACCTCGTCCCGGCACGGGCGTTCGAGTACATCACCTCCGTCGCCACGGTCTGCGGCCTGTGGACCTGGGCGATGATCCTGATCTCCCAGATCCGCTACCGGAAGGCCTGGAAGGGCGGCCACCTGCCCGCGCCCTCCTTCAAGGCCCCCGGCGGCGCCTGGGTCAGCTGGGTCGCGCTCGCCTTCCTGGCCATGGTCGTCGTCCTCATCGCACTCGACGCGGACAACCGGATCTCGCTCTACGTGTTCCCGGCCTGGGCCCTGGTGCTGGTCATCGGCTACCAGGTGCTCAAGAGCCGCAACCCGCAGGCCGTCCACGGCACCGCCCATGACCACCTGCACGCCCGCACCGGGGGCGCGGCCGCGCCCGGCGCAAACGTGGACGCCCGCTGATCACGCCTCGGACGCCCCGGCTCGGGCCCGCCGGGGCGTGCTTATCCTGACCCCATGCTGACCATCACCCGAGAACTCCGCGACCGGATCGTGGCCCACGCCCGCGCCGACCACCCGGACGAGGCCTGCGGCGTGGTCGCCGGACCGGCCGGCACCGGCCGGCCCGAGCGGTTCGTCCCGATGCTCAACGCCGCCCGCTCGCCCACCTTCTACGAGTTCGACTCGGGCGACCTGCTCAAGCTCTACCGCGAGATGGACGACCGCGACGAGGAGCCGGTGATCGTCTACCACTCGCACACCGCCACCGAGGCCTACCCCTCCCGCACCGACGTGAGCTACGCCTCCGAGCCGTTCGCCCACTACGTCCTGGTCTCCACCGCCGAGGGCGCCGGCGAGGACGACCCCTGCCAGTTCCGCTCGTTCCGCATCGTGGACGGCGAGATCACGGAGGAAGACGTCCAGGTCGTCGAGGCCTACCAGGCCTGACCAGCACCCACCTGGACGAGGCCCGCCGACCCCGCGCGAACGGTCGGCGGGCCCGTGCCGTCTCAGTACGGGAAACGGGAACATCCGCATCACGAGACGGGCATGCCCAAGCGGGCCCGGGAATCTATACGATGAGCCCATGCGTTCCGTCGATGTGAGCAACCAGGCCCCGGGCACCCGCCTCGTGGCGCGCCTGCACATCGACCTGTGCCGGCACGCCGGCGCGATCTGTCCCGGCACGCCCGCGCACTCGCGCTGAGCCACCCGCCCCGCACCCGGGCCCGCCGCCGGCGACGCCGAGCCCCCGGCACCGCCCGCCCCGCCGCGCCCACCACGGCCCGCCCTCACCCTGACGTCACGACCCGCACAGGAGCGCACACCCATGGCCATCGAGGTCCGCATCCCGACCATCCTCCGCACCTACACCGACGGCGCCAAGGCCGTCGAGGGCAACGGCAGCAACCTCGGCGAGCTCTTCACCGACCTCGACGCCCGCCACCCGGGCATCGCCGCCCGCCTGGTGGACGGCGGCGAACTGCGCCGCTTCGTCAACGTCTACCTGAACGACGAGGACGTGCGCTTCCTGGAGGGCATCTCCACCGCCCTCGCCGACGGCGACAGCGTCACCATCCTGCCCGCCGTGGCCGGCGGTGCCCGCTGACCTCCCGGGGCTCCCCCGACCGGCCCGACCGGACGGCGGAGCCCCGCTCCTCACCCCCGACGCCGTGGCCGGAGGCCCCCCTTGCGTTACGACAGTCCGCTCGAAGCGGTCGGCAACACCCCGCTGGTGCGCCTGCCCCGGCTGTCCGCCGCCGTCCCCGGCAACACCGACGGGCTGGTGAACCTCTGGGCCAAGCTGGAGGACCGCAACCCCACCGGCTCCATCAAGGACCGCCCGGCACTGCACATGATCGAACGCGCCGAGGCCACCGGCCGGCTCACCCCCGGCTGCACCATCCTGGAGCCCACCAGCGGCAACACCGGCATCTCGCTCGCCATGGCCGCCAAGCTCAAGGGCTACCGGATGGTCTGCGTGATGCCCGAGAACACCAGCGAGGAACGGCGCGAACTGCTCCGCATGTGGGGCGCCGAGATCATCCCCTCCCCGGCCGCCGGCGGCTCCAACACCGCCGTCCGCATCGCCAAGGAGATCGCCGCCGAGCACCCCGACTGGGTCATGCTCTACCAGTACGGCAACCCCGACAACGCCGGCGCCCACTACGCCGGCACCGGCCCCGAGATCCTCGCCGACCTGCCGACCGTCACCCACTTCGTGGCCGGCCTCGGCACCACCGGCACCCTCATGGGCGTCGGCCGCTACCTGCGCGAGAAGGCCCCCGGCGTGAAGATCGTCGCCGCCGAACCGCGCTACGACGACCTCGTGTACGGGCTGCGCAACCTCGACGAGGGGTTCGTCCCCGAGCTGTACGACGCCGAGGTGCTCACCACCCGCTTCTCGGTCGGCTCCGCCGACGCCGTCCGGCGCACCCGCGAACTCCTCCAGCAGGAGGGCATCTTCGCGGGCGTCTCCACCGGCGCCATCCTGCACGCCGCGATCGGCGTCGCCCGCAAGGCGGCCGCCGCCGGGGAACGCGCGGACATCGTCTTCGTGGTCGCGGACGGCGGCTGGAAGTACCTCTCCACCGGCATCTACACCGCCGAGAGCACCGAGGCCGCCGTCGAGGCGCTGCAGGGCCAGCTCTGGGCCTGACCGACCGGCCGACGCCCTAACGGTTCTGCAGCTCGCGCTGGGCACGGGCCCAGACCTGGCGCTCCAGCGTGCCCGCCCGGCGCCGGAAGTCCCGCAGCGGCACCTCGCGCAGCTCGTCGGTCTCCAGCCAGCTGGCCCGGCCCTGCCGGTCGCCCACCGCACCGGGCGGCAGCGCCAGCACCCCCGGGCGCTCGGCGTGGTGCTTGCTCGTGATCTTCGCGACGGTGGCCGTCCGCCCGTTCACCCGCAGCACCAGGCACGGGCGGTCCTTCGAGCCCGGGCCGTCCTCGAACGGCACCTCGGCCCACCAGATCTCCTGCGGCCGCGGCCCCGCCTTCGTGCCGCCGACCGGGCGCGGCCCGGTCGGCGCGGCCGGTCCGGGCGGCGCCCCGGCCGACCGGCCGCGCCGCAGCAACACCGCCAGGACCACGGCCACCAGGGCCGCGGCCGCCACCACCAGGGCCACCGTGCTCGCGTTCATGCCGCCGAACCTACCGGGGCGGCGGCCCGCGCCACCACCACGACGGCCGCCTCGCCATTTGTCCGGGTGCTGCTCCCGGTTCGTCACGGATCCGCCACGGCGCCCGTTCCGCGCCGAACACCCCGCCATGTCCGGAAAGGCTGCCTCACGACCGCCCGCCGCCCCCCGGAGGTGCCCCCGTGACAGCCGACCTGTGGTCGTACGCGGAGATCGCCCGCCACATCAACGTCCAGCCGGAGACCGTCCGCAACTACCGGCGGCACGGCCTGCTGCCCGACCCCGACGTCGTCGACCACAACGGCCACCCCCGCTGGTACCCGGAGACCGTCCGCGCCTGGGCCCGCAACCGCCCCCGGCACCGCTGACCCGCCGCCCGCGCCCGCCCCCACCCTTCTGGTGATTCCAGCCACAGCCCGGCACGGGGACGGGGGCAAAGTGCCCCGCCGCCCTTACCCTCGACACACCAACGCAGTGCTACCGGCCGGTTCACCGTCCGGCCTGCGGTTTTCCATGCTGCTCCCACGCCGATTCGACCGCACGGGAAGCAGTCCAGCAGCCAGGACGTGTCGGGGCGGAGGGGCTCGGATGAAACTGACCGTGGTGGGGTGCTCGGGGAGCTTCCCGTCCGCCGACTCGGCCTGCTCCAGCTACCTGGTCGAGGCGGACGGCTACCGCGTCGTCCTCGACCTCGGCAACGGCGCCCTCGGCGCGCTGCAGCAGCACACCGGCCTGTACGACGTCGACGCCGTGCTGCTCAGCCACCTGCACGCCGACCACTGCGTCGACCTGTGCGCCTACTGGGTCGCCCGCAACTACCGCGCCGAGGGCTGCCCCGAACTGCTGCCCGTCTACGGCCCGACCGGCACCGCCGAGCGCCTCGCCCGCGCCTACGACATGCCGGAGAACCCGGGGATGAAGGAGGTCTTCGAGTTCCGCACCCTCACCCCCGGCACCTTCGACCTCGGCCCGTTCCGGATCGCCGTCGCCCAGGTGAACCACCCCGTCGACGCCTTCGCCTTCCGGATCGAGCACGGCGGGCGCTCGCTGGTCTACTCCGGCGACACCGGGGAGAGCGCGGAACTCGTCGAACTCGCCCGCGACACCGACCTGTTCCTGTGCGAGGCCGCCTACCTCGACGGCCGCGACACCTACCAGGCCGTCCACCTCAACGGCCGGGAGGCCGGCGAGCACGCCACCGCCGCCGGCGCCCGCCGGCTCGTCCTCACCCACATCCCGCCGTGGACGGACGCCGAGCACAACCTCCGGGACGCCGCGGCCGCCTACTCCGGACCGGTCGAACTGGCGCGGCCCGGCGCGGTGTACGAGGTCTGAAGCCGACCAGGTCGGAACGGGTCTCGGAAGTTCCCGGGAAAAGTTCGGAACCCACCTGCAACCCCCGGGCCCCTCACACGTCTTCAAGGGTGAGCGGCGGGAAACCCGCCCGCACCGGCCGGCCACTCGGGCGCGGCCGCCACAGCACCTCGTCGACCAGGCTTGCTTCGTGCTGCCCGGATGCGGAAATCCAGGGGGGATTCCCATGCGTCAGACCAACCGTGCCCTGCGCCAGACCCGCCGCCTCGTGCCGGCCGTCGCCCTCACCGCCGCGCTGCTCGCCGGCGGCGCCGTGACCGCCGTCCCGGCCTTCGCGGACGCCGGGCCGCTCAGCCTCACCGTCCACGCCCCGAACGAGATCGGCGACGCGGGCGGGCCCGTCGAGTTCACCGACGCCATCGGGAACTCCGGGGCCCAGGACCTCGCCGTCACACTGGACCTCTCCATCGACAGCGCCCTCGGCACGCCGCCGCACGCCCTGAGCCTGGACTACGTCAACGACCAGGGCGTCTGGGAGAGCGTGCCGCTGACGGCCCGCATGGAGGCGGACCGGACCGTGACCAGTGGCACCACCGGCACGATCACGGTCCCGGCGGGCGGGAAGGAACTGCGCCTGCGCATCGGCGCCCCCATGGGCGAGCCGCACAACGGGGCCAGCAACGGCGGCATCGGCCCCGAGATCAGCCTCCGGAGCACCGTCCACGGCCAGAGCGGCCTCACCGACACGCACCGGATCGTCATCGGCTCGATCTCCAACACGATCGTCGGGGCGCCGGGAACGGCGGTGGCCGGCGGTGCCCCGATCGAGGTCGAGGTGGCGCTCCTGAACCCGACTCCCTCCGCCTACACCAACCTCGGCAACGTGCTGTTCACCGACCGGCACGCCAAGGTCGAGGCCCGCGGCGCGAACGGCCGCTGGGTCTCCCTGCAGCCGGTCGTCACCACCATCCCGGACGACCCGGCCGGCTTCTACCTGAACGGCCCCGGCATCTCCGCCGAGCCGGGCAGCACGAACACCACGTCCCTCCGGATCAGCTACCCCGCCGACATGCCGCTCGGTCGGACCGAGCTGAACCCCTGCGTCTTCGTCAACGAGGGCGTCGACCTGCCGTTCAGCGGCACCACCAACTGCTCGCAGGGCAGGTCCGTGGAGGTCATCGCCCCCTCGGCGCCGACCACCACCCCCACCACTCCCACCACTCCCGTCACCCCGACCACCCCGGCCGACCAGGGCGCTCCGGCCGCGCAGAAGGCGGGCAGCGGTGCCCCCGCTCCCGCCCGTCCGGCCGCCGACGTCACCCCGGTGCCCGCCGCGCACGCGGACGACAAGCCCGTGATCGCGGCGGACGGCGGTGTGACCCCGTTCGCGGTGAAGCCGGCGGACGGCGAGCTCGCCGCCACCGGCACCGACCTCCACTGGGAGGGCACGGCGGGGGTCGTCGCCCTGCTGCTCGGCGTCGGCGGCGCGGCGCTCGCCGTGGTCCGCCGGCGTCGCGCGATGCGCTGACGATCCGTCAACCAGCCGTGCCGTGAGCGCCGGTGGCCGCCCCGACCGGTGGCTGCCGGTGCTCCGGCGCGGGCAGGCCGAGGTGGTCGCGCAGGGTCGGGCCGGTGTACTCGGTGCGGAACACCCCGCGCTCCTGGAGCAGCGGCACCACCCGGTCGACGAAGTCGTCCAGGCCGCCCGGGGTGAGGTGCGGGACGAGGATGAAGCCGTCCGCCGCGTCGTTCTGCACGAACTCGTCGATCTGCCCGGCGACGGTGGCGGGGGAGCCGATGAAGGACTGCCGGCCGGTCAGCTCGATCACCAACTCCCGGCTGCTGAGCCCCTTCTCGGCGGCGACCTCGCGCCAGCGGGCGGCGGTGGCGAGCGGGTCGCCGTGCCGGACCCGGCCCTGCACCAGCGTGCTCGCCGGGACGGGGTCGACGGCCGGCAGCGGCCCGTCCGGGTCGTGGTCGGAGAGGTCGATGCCCCAGACCTGCTCCAGGAAGTCGATCGCGGTCTGCGGCCCGACCTGGGCCCGGCGGACCTCGGCGGCGAGTTCGACCGCCTCGGCGTCGGTGTCGGCGAGGACGAAGGTCGCCCCGGGCATGATCTTCAGCGCGTCCGGCTCGCGCCCGTACGCGGCGAGGCGGCGCTTGACGTCCGCGTGGAAGGCCTGGCCGGCGGCCAGGGTGGAGTGCCGGGTGAAGATGACGTCGGCGTGCGCGGCGGCGAACTCCCGGCCCTCGTCGGAGTCCCCGGCCTGGATGACCACCGGGTGGCCCTGGGGCGGGCGGGCCAGCGAGAGCCGGCCCTCGACCTCGAACTGCGGGCCGGCGTGCCGCACGCCGTCCTCCCCGGCGTCCCAGAACTCCCGTGCGAGGCCGAGGAATTCGGCGGCCCTGGTGTAGCGGTCGGCGTGGTCGAGGTAGCCGCCGCGGCGGAAGTTCTCGCCGGTGAAGGCGTCCGAGGTGGTGACCACGTTCCAGGCCGCGCGGCCGCCGGAGAGGTGGTCCAGGGTGGCGAAGCGGCGGGCCAGTTCGTACGGCTCGTTGAAGGTGGCGCTCACGGTGGCCGCGAGCCCGATCCGGTCGGTGACGGCGGCCAGCGCGTTCAGCACGGTGATCGACTCGGGGCGGCCGACCACGTCCAGGTCGTGGATGCGGCCCTTGGTCTCGCGCAGCCGCAGGCCCTCGGCGAGGAAGAAGAAGTCGAACTTGCCGCGTTCGGCGGTCCGCGCGAGGTGGCGGAAGGAGTCGAAGGCGATGTGGCTGCCGGAGGCCGGGTCGCTCCACACCGTGGTGTTGTTGACGCCGGGGAAGTGCGCGGCGAGGTGGATCTGCTTGAGCGGACGGTCCGTCATCGGGTCACCTCGGCGAGGGGGCGGGAGTCGGCGGCGGGCGCGGCGGCGTAGCGGCTGGCCGGGCGGACCAGGCCCAGGTGCTCGCGCAGGGTGCGGCCGGGGTAGTCGGCGCGCAGCAGTCCGGCGGCGCGCAGGGCGGGGGCGGTCCGTTCGGCGAGGGCGGCGAGGTCGCGTTCGGGCTCGGCGGGGACGAGGTGGAAGCCGTCCACGCCGGTGCCGGCGGCGGTCAGTTCGGCGAGCAGGCGCTCCTCGGCGGCCCGGTCGGGCAGGGCGGCGTCGAGCCGGGCGAGGATGCGCAGGTGCTCGCCGGAGCGCAGCCGCAGCTCGGTGGCGGCGGTGAGCCGGGTGGCCGGGTCGGGGGCGTCGAGCAGGACGACGTCGGCGTGGCGGATCGCGGTGGCGACCCGGGCGCGGCCGGCGGCGGTGGCGTCGGGGGCGAGGTCGGCGGCGGCCACCGGTACGGCGACCACTGGGCGGCCCTGCGGCGGGCGGGGGGTGATGGACGGGCCGCGGACCGAGAAGTACCGGCCCTCGAAGTCGACGTAGTGCAGCTTGGCGCGGTCGACGAACCGGCCGGTGGTGGTGTCGCGGATCTCGGCGTCGTCCTCCCAGCTGTCCCAGAGCCGGGCGGCGACCTCGGCGGCGTCGGCGGCCTCGGCCCACAGCTCGTCGGCGGGCGCGACCGGGCGGCGGCCGAAGGCCCGGGCCTCGGCCTCGGTCGTGGAGACGCCGACCAGCCAGCCGGCCCGGCCCTCGCTCACCCAGTCCAGGGTGTTCAGCGAGATCGAGGTGTGGAACGGCTCGGTGTGGGTGGTGGTGACGGTCGGCACCAGCCCGATCCGCTCGGTCAGCGGGGCGATCCGGGCCAGGGTGGCGAGCGCGTCGGGGCGCTGCGGTGCGGCGGCGAAGGAGTCGTCGAGGGTGACGAAGTCCAGGGTGGCCCGCTCGGCGAGCCGGGCGAGCGCGGCGTAGTGCCCGGCGTCGAGGCGGCCGGGGCTGTCGAGGGCGGCGGAGAGGTGCAACGGACGGGTCATGGCGTGCCTGGCTTTCCTCGTGCGGAGGCGCGCGGACGGCCGCGGCCCCGTCCGGGAACGGGGGTGCGGCGGCGCGCGGGTGCGCGGTGACGGCCCGGGGCGGGCGGGGAGCCCGCGGCGGGCGGAGGGGAGGACGGCCGGCGCCGGGCGGGGACTCAGCCGGGCGGCGGCGGAAGGGGTCGGCTCAGCCGCGACACGCCGCGGACCACACGCGACCGAAGTCGATGTGGCTGCGGGTCACCAGCGGGCACGAGGGGTACACGCGCTCAGTTGACCAGGGCCCGCGCCGGTTCGTCAACCGGCGTCCACGGCGGCGGACCCGTCCGGACCCGGCCCCGGGAAACGCCGCAGGCCCCGCCCGGCCGCCGGGGGAGCGGCGGTGGGCGGGGCCTGCGGGGCGGGCGGGAGGGGGCGTCAGGCCTTGACGGCGTCCGGGGCCTTGTCCTCGGCCTCGACCTCGTCGTCGTCCTCGCGACCGGGGGTCTTGAGGTTGAACTTGGCGATCGCGAAGCGGAACACGGCGTAGTAGATCGCGGCGAAGACCAGGCCGATCGGAATGATCATCCACGGGTCGGTGGCCTTGTTCCAGGCCAGCGCGTAGTCGATCAGGCCGCCGGAGAAGGTGAAGCCGTCGTGCACGCCGAGCGCCCAGGTGAGGGCCATCGAGACGGCGGTCAGCACCGCGTGGAGGACGTACAGCAGCGGGGCGATGAAGACGAAGGAGAACTCGATCGGCTCGGTGACACCGGTGACGAAGGAGGTCAGCGCCAGCGACACCATCATGCCGGTGACGGCCTTGCGGCGGTGCGGCTTGGCAGCGTGGGCGATGGCCAGCGCGGCGGCGGGCAGCGCGAACATCATGATCGGGTAGAAGCCCGACATGAACTGTCCGGCGGTCGGGTCGCCGGCGAAGAAGCGGGTCAGGTCGCCGTGCACGACGGTGCCGTCGGGCTTGGTGAAGTCACCGGTCTGGAACCAGGCGAAGGAGTTCACGAACTGGTGCATGCCGACCGGCAGCAGACCGCGGTTGACCAGGCCGAAGGCACCCGCGCCGAACGCGCCGGCGCCGATCAGGGTGTCGTTCAGGCTCTTGATGCCGTCGCCGATCGGGCCCCAGGCCAGACCGAAGAAGACGCCGACGGCGGTGCCGACGAAGGCCATGATGATCGGGACCAGGCGGCGGCCGTTGAAGAAGCCGAGCCAGTCGACCAGCTTGGTGCGGTGGTACTTCTGCCAGAGCACCGCGGCCAGCAGGCCGATCACGATGCCGCCGAGCACGCCCGGGTTCTGGTAGGTCGCGGGCTCGTCCTTGCCCGGGAGGATCTTGTACTCGGTGATCGGGAACGCGGTCAGCACGTTCTTGTACACCAGGTAGCCGACCAGCGCGGCGAGGGCGGTGGAGCCGTCCGCCTTCTTCGCGAAGCCGATCGCGATGCCCACCGCGAAGAGCAGCGGCAGGGCGTCGAAGACCCCGCCGCCGGCGGTGGCGAAGACCGAGGCCACCTTGTCCCAGCCGAGGCCGTCCTTGCCGAACACGTCGTCCTGGCCCAGGCGCAGCAGCAGGCCGGCTGCGGGGAGCACGGCGATGGGCAGCTGGAGGCTGCGGCCGATCTTCTGCAGGCCCTGGAGGAGGCTCTGGCCGAACTTCTTGGCGGGGCTTGGCGTGGCCGGAGCCGTGGCGGGCGCCGGTGCCTGCGCAGACTGACTCATGGGGGTGGGTTCCTAACGGCATGGCGGGTCGGTCGGGGGGACGGGCACGGGAGCCGAACCGCGAACTGGTCTACACCACGTGTGGTGTAGACCAGTTTTGTAGCACGGGTGGAGAAGGTGCGGAACCCTCGAAAGCGCGGTCCCGGGGAAGCGCTATGAAATCGAAACCTACGCGCGGAACGACGATCTTGATTACCCTACGGGATTGGGATTTTGGCTATTTGCGCAACAAAAGGGCCGGGCCCCGCCCGGGAGCCGCCCCGACCCCCTCCCCGGGTCGGAGCAGTGCCGGAGCCGGGCGGGGAGGGTCGCCACGGGCGGGTCGGACGGCCCCGGGGGAGTGGCGGGAATAACGATCGGAACTTTTTCCCCCACGGACTTCTCCGGATCGCGCCGCGCCCGGTTGTGACCGAATTATCTTTCCGCCGAATGGCGCTCGGGGTATTCGGTCCCATTCGAAAAGGCCGAAAGCCCCCGGACCGGCGGGTCCAGGGGCCTTGCGGGGGCTGCCCGGGCGGGCTCGGAGGCGCTCAGGCCTTGGTGACGTCCTCGACCTCGCTCTCGTCCTCGCGCCCAGGCGTTTTCAGGTCGAATTTGACGATGATGAACCGGAAGAGCGTGTAGTACACCGCCGCGAAGCAGAGCCCGATGATGATGATCAGCCAAGGCTTCGTCGCCAGGCTCCAGTTGATCACGTAGTCGATCAGGCCGGCCGAGAAACTGAAGCCGTCGTGGACCCCCAGCCCCCACGTCACCGCCATCGAAGCGCCGGTCAGCAGCGCGTGCACGCCGTACAGCGCCGGGGCGATGTACGCGAAGGAGTACTCGATCGGCTCGGTGACGCCCGTGACGAAGGACGTCAGACCGACCGACAGCATCAGGCCGTAGATCTCCTTGCGCCGGTGCGGCTTGGCCGCGTGCGCGATCGCCAGCGCCGCCGCCGGCAGCGCGAACATCATGATCGGGAAGAAGCCGGACTGGAACTGGCCGGCGGTCGGGTCGTGCGCCAGGAAACGCGGAATGTCGCCGTGCACGATCGTGCCGTCCGCCTTGGTGAACTCGCCGAACTGGAACCAGACGAAGGTGTTCAGCAGCTGGTGCATGCCGATCAGCAGCAGCGCGCGGTTGAACACGCCGAAGATGCCCGCGCCGCCCGCGCCCAGATCGGCGAGGTTCTGCGAGAAGTCGTTCAGGCCGCGGCCGATCGGCGGCCACGCCCACGCCGCGAGGACGGCGGTCAGCATGCCGACCAGGGCGGTGATCATCGGCACCAGGCGGCGGCCGTTGAAGAAGCCCAGCCAGTCGACCAGCTTGGTGCGGTGGAAGCGCACCCACAGCCAGGCCGACATCAGGCCGATCAGGATGCCGCCCAACACCCCCGGGTTCTGGAACGTCGCGTTGGCCGACTTCGCCGAGGAGTAGTCCACGCACTGGTCGCTGACCAGCACCGTCGGCGGCTTGCAGTGCTCGGGGAAGGCGTGCAGGACCTTGTAGTAGACGAGGAAGCCGACCACGGCGGCCAGCGCCGTCGAGCCGTCCGCCTTCTTGGCCATGCCGATCGCCACCCCGATGCAGAACAGCATCGGCAGGCCGAGCGTGGAGTCGAGCAGCGCGCCGCCGGCCGCGGCGAAGACCTTGGCCACGTTGTCCCAGCCGAGCCCGTCCTTGCCGAAGACGTCCGGCTGGCCGAGCCGGTTCAGGATGCCGGCCGCCGGCAGCACCGCCACCGGCAACTGGAGCGAGCGGCCCATCTTCTGGAGCCCGCCGTAGACCGTGTGCCACCACGTGGTCTGCGGGGCCGTGGCGCCTGCCGAACTCATCCTTCGCCCTCCGGGGACAGCTGCCGGCCGCGGGCCCCGCGGGACCCCGGGCGGAGCTCGGGAACACCCGGGGGCCTTCCTGCGTTCACCGGAGTACACATATATTGGTGTAGACCACTCTGGGACGCAGGCCGAACTCCGGGAGGCGAGCCCCGCTCCGCCATCCTCGGGCGGCAGCCGGAGGCATGCCCGCCGGAATGCGCCGAAAGTGGACTAACGTGGCAGACCGGACCAGCGCGGGCGATGCTGGTCGCGCTGCCCGGCAGCACGACCACCGCTGAACCCGCGTCAGCACCGGCCCACCCCTCGCCGCCCATCCGGCCGAGGACACACCCAGCACAGCGCAGGACGGCCACCGGCAGAGCCGCCGGCCGGCCGGAAACAGAGGGAGAGAACCACATGGCCAGCAAGGCTGAGAAGATCGTCGCCGGTCTGGGCGGCATCGACAACATCGAAGAGGTCGAGGGCTGCATCACCCGCCTGCGCACCGAGGTCAAGGACGCCAGCCTGGTCGACGAGGCCGCCCTCAAGGCCGCCGGCGCCCACGGCGTCGTCAAGATGGGCACCGCGATCCAGGTCGTCATCGGCACCGACGCCGACCCGATCGCCGCCGACATCGAAGACATGATGTGAGCTGAGCCACCGGGCTCACCCCACCCGGCCCGCCGACCCGCACCCGGGAACGGCGGGCCGAGGCACATCCGGCAGCAACAGCCGGAGCGGCTACGCTCAGTGGCTATGTCACGCAACGACGGCCGCACCCCCGACCAGCTCCGCCCCATCACCATCGAACGGGGCTGGAGCAAGCACGCCGAAGGCTCCGTCCTCATCTCCTACGGCGACACCAAGGTGCTGTGCACCGCCAGCGTCACCGAAGGCGTCCCCCGCTGGCGCAAAGGCAGCGGCGAAGGCTGGGTCACCGCCGAGTACTCCATGCTCCCGCGCGCCACCAACACCCGCGGCGACCGCGAATCCGTCAAGGGCCGCATCGGCGGACGCACCCACGAGATCAGCCGCCTCATCGGCCGCTCCCTGCGCGCCGTCGTCGACCACCGCGCCCTCGCCGAGAACACCATCGTCCTCGACTGCGACGTCCTCCAGGCCGACGGCGGCACCCGCACCGCCGCCATCACCGGCGCCTACGTCGCCCTCGTCGACGCCGTCTCCTGGGCCCGCGAGCGCAAGCTCCTGCGCGCCAAGGGCCAGCCCATCACCGGCGGCGTCAGCGCCGTCAGCGTCGGCATCATCGACGGCACCCCCATGCTCGACCTCCCGTACGAGGAGGACGTCCGCGCCGAGACCGACATGAACATCGTCTGCACCTCGGACGGCCGCTTCGTCGAGGTCCAGGGCACCGCCGAGGGCGCCCCCTTCGACCGCGCCCTCCTCGACCAACTCCTCGACCTCGGCACCCTCGGCTGCGCCGAACTCGACCAGATCCAGCGCAAGGCCCTCGAAAGCTGAACCGCCGATCCGCCGAGCCCTGCCGTTCACGGCGCTGAACCGGCGCGCGCCGCCCGGCCGTCGACCGGAACGGACACCCGCACGCCCCGCCGCTGTACACGCCGGGCCCCGGAGCCGTACGGTTCCCGCAGCGACTCCCGCTGCGGGAACCGCGCACCACCGGGCGCGCGTCCCACCCACGGAACCCGCGCCCGCTCAGGAGGACCGGATGGACCGGATGCCGTCGAGCATCGCCCGCCCCGCCGCACTGGCCGTGGCCGGCCTGATTCTGATCCTCCCGCTCAGCATCGTGAGCTGCTCCGCCGCGCAGAAGGCCCTCGACTGCGGCAACACCGCCGTCAAGATCACCGGCGACCTCGCCGACGTCACCAAGGCCTACGACAACGCGAGCAACGACTCCGCGGCCGCCGGCAAGGCGCTCCAGAAGCTCAAGACCGACCTCGACCAGGTCGGCAAGAACTCCAAGAACACCGACGTCGCCAAGGCCGTCGCCGACCTGCGCAAGCAGACCGACAAGGCGCAGCAGGCCGCGGACAAGGGCGAGACCCCCGACCTCAAGCCCCTCGGCGACGCCGCGGGCAACCTCACCTCCGCCTGCGGCAGCTGACGGCCCGACGCACCCCGGCGGGGCTCGGTAGGGTGGGCGATATGTCCACCCGCCTCATCCTCGCCACCCGCAACCAGCACAAGGTCGCCGAACTCCGGGCCATCCTCACCGGTGCCGGACTCGACGTCGAACTCGTCGGCGCCGACGCCTACCCCGAGATCCCCGACGTCCCCGAGACCGGCGTCACCTTCGCCGAGAACGCCCTCCTCAAGGCCCACGCCCTCGCCCGCGCCACCGGCCTGCCCGCCGTCGCCGACGACTCCGGCCTCTGCGTGGACGTGTTGAACGGCGCGCCCGGCATCTTCTCGGCCCGCTGGGCCGGCAAGCACGGCGACGACCGCGCCAACCTGGAGCTGCTGCTCGCCCAGCTCTCCGACATCGCCGAACCGCACCGCGGCGCCCACTTCTTCTGCGCCGCCGCCCTGGCGCTGCCGGACGGCACCGAACGCGTCGTCGAGGGCCGCCTCCTCGGCACCCTGCGCACCGCCCCGGCGGGCGCCGGCGGCTTCGGCTACGACCCGATCCTCCAGCCCCTCGGCGAGACGCGTACGTGCGCCGAGCTGACCGCCGACGAGAAGAACGCCATCAGCCACCGGGGCCAGGCCTTCAGGGCCCTGGCCCCGGTGGTCAAGGAGCTCCTGGGCTGACGCCCGGCAGGAACGAGGATGGCCCGCTTCCCTTCGAATCGAAGGGAAGCGGGCCATTTCACTCGGTACGCCCGGTGGGACTCGAACCCACGACCCTGCGGACCTAAACCGCAGCCCTCTCGCCAGCTGGGGTACGGGCGCATATCAGAACCAGCCTACCGGGTATCACGTGCGGGTGTGGTCCGGTTCTTGTTTCGTCCGCAGTAGGTATCGGTGACGGCGTGGCAGTTTGGGCAGAGCAGCCGGAGGTTCTCCGGTCGGTTGTCCGACCAGTCGCCGTTGACGTGGTCGACCTCCAGGGTCATCGGGCGCCCTTGCCACTCCGGCCCGACGCCGCAATCCTGGCACTCCTCTGGGCGGCCGAGTTCCGCCAGGGCGCGGCGAATGCGCGAGCCGGGCAGGCGCTTGGCCTCTGCTGGACGCTGAACGAGAACCTCTCCGGGCGGTAGCCGCCGGGCCGAGGGTTTGCCGCGGTTGTGGGCCTGCCCGGTGAAGTGGGATGTGTCTATCCCGAGGGCTTTGATCCGCCGCCCGACATGGGCCTGGGTGCCGCCTGCCTGAGGTTTATTGAGGTAGCGGAGCACGCCGGCCACACTCTGTGAGGCGGCAACGGCTTCTTCCAGGAGTTCCTTCGTGTAGATGGTGCCAGGCGTCGGGAAGTGTGAGGCGTCGATGCCGTACGCCCTGATCCTCTGTCGCAGGTACGAGCGGTTGTACTGATTCGGTTCGCGGTGGAGTGCGATCAGCATCTCGTCCAGCGAAGTTGCGGCTGCGGCGAGTGTGGCCAGCAGTTCGCGGGTGTACTTGACCGTCATGGCCATCCCCCATCGGGCAGTTGTGCGCCCGTCCCCCGGTGTGTGAACGATCCGTGCGGCGATCGGTTACGGGTGGCCGGGTTTCGGACACGGGGTGACTGGTTGTCGTCGGTGGGGTGACCCGGGGGTTTGGGGAAGTGATGGCCAATTGGTACAGACCTATTGACCGCTGTGGTTCAGACCACATAGCTTCGGCGCCAATTGCAATCCCCCACGCGCGTGCTGCCCCACAGGCATGCGCAGACACTCTCTCCTGGAGGACCGAGTGTTGATCAGAAGTACTGCGCAGCGGCGTCCCACCGTCGTTGGGCGTAGGGCCGGTGCGGCGTCGTTGGCGGCGGCCGCGTTGGCCGGGCTGGTGTTGGCGACGCTGGGTGCGGCGCCGTCGCAGGCGTCGGCGGCCGTCGACAACGCGGCGTGTCGGCCGGACGGGCTGTACCAGACTCCCGGCGTGGACGTCCCGTACTGCTCGGTCTACGACACCGGCGGGCGCGAGAAGATGGGCGCGGACCACCAGCGCCGCATCATCGGCTACTTCACCGGCTGGCGCACCGGCAAGAAGGGCGACCAGCCGTATCTGGTCAGCGACGTCCCCTGGGACAAGGTGACCCACCTCAACTACGCCTTCGGGCACGTCGGCGGTGACAACAAGCTGTCGGTGGGTACGGACGGTCCGACGAACGAGGCCACCGGGATCGACTTCCCGGGCGTGCCTGCGGCCCAGCTGGACCCGACGCTGCCGTACAAGGGTCACTTCAACCTGCTGACGAAGTTCAAGAAGCAGTACCCGAACGTCAAGACCTTGATCTCGGTGGGCGGTTGGACCGAGACCGGCGGCTACTTCGGGGACGACGGCAAGCGCGTCGACTCCGGCGGCTTCTACTCGATGACCGTGAACCCGGACGGCAGTGTCAACCAGGCGGGCATCGACACCTTCGCCGCCTCGTCCGTCGACTTCATCCGCAAGTACGGCTTCAACGGCGTCGACATCGACTACGAGTACCCGACGTCGATGAAGGACGCCGGCAACCCGCTGGACTGGCAGCTGGCCAACGCCAAGCGCGGTTCGCTGGCCAAGGGTTACGCGGCGCTGATGAAGACGCTGCGGGAGAACCTGGACCGGGCGGGCGCAGCGGACGGCAGGCACTACCTGCTGTCGGTGGCGGCTCCGTCGTCCGGGTACCTGCTGCGTGGCATGGAGACCTTCCAGGTGGCGCAGTACCTGGACTACGTCAACATCATGTCGTACGACCTGCACGGCGCCTGGAACAAGTACGTCGGCCCGAACGCCTCGCTGTTCGACGACGGCAGGGACGGCGAGCTGGCGGCCGCCAATGTGTACGGCACCGGGCAGTACGGCGGCATCGGCTATCTGAACGCGGACTGGTCGTACCACTACTTCCGCGGTGCGATGCCGGGTGGCCGGATCAACGTCGGGCTGCCGTACTACACGCGCGGTTTCAGGAACGTGCAGGGTGGCGCCAACGGTCTCTGGGGCACCGCCTCGGCGACCGCCTGCCCGGTCGGCTCGGGTCTGACGGCCTGTGGTGACGGTGCGGTCGGTATCGACAACATCTGGAACGACAAGGACGACGCGGGCAAGGAGTCCCCGGCCGGGTCGAACCCGATGTGGCACGCGAAGAACCTGGAGAAGGGCATCCTGCCCGACTACCTGGGCAAGTACGGCGTGACGGACACCGCGTTGCAGGGCACGTACGTCCGCAATTTCAGCGACACCCTGGTGGCGCCGTGGCTGTGGAACGACGCCAAGAAGGTGTTCCTGTCCACCGAGGACGAGCAGTCGGTGGGTGCGAAGGCGGACTACATCGTCAACCAGGGTGCCGGTGGCGCGATGGTCTGGGAGTTGGCGGGCGACTACAGGTGGGACGCTGCCGCCAACGGCGGCAAGGGCGAGTACGTGCCCGGCAACACGCTGACCTCGCTGATGTACGACAAGTTCAAGGCGGCGAGCCCGTACGGCGCGGTTCGTTCGACGGTGCCGCTGCCGGCGCAGACCTTGCCGGTCGACGTGTCGTTCACCAACTTCGCGCTGGGTGACTCGAACTATCCGATCAACCCGAAGCTGCACATCGTCAACAATTCGACGCTGACCCTGCCGGGCGGCACCGAGTTCCAGTTCGACTACGGCAACTCGGCGCCGGGCAATGCGAAGGACCAGTCGGGCTTCGGTCTGCAGGTGGTCCGGCAGGACAATCCGGGCCCGGGCAACGCGGGCGGTCTGAAGGGGACGTACAACCGGGTGTCGGTCAAGCTGCCGGGCTGGCAGTCGCTGGCGCCGGGCGCGTCGATCGACATGGATTTCGTCTACTACCTGCCGGTGTCGACGCCGTCGAACTGGACGGTGAACGTGGGCGGCACGCTGTACGGGATCAAGGGTGACCTGACCCGGGGTGCGGTGGACGGTGGCTCGCCGACTCCGACCACTCCGCCGACGACGCCTCCCACGACGCCTCCCACGACGCCGCCGACGCCTCCCACGACCCCGCCGACCACGCCGCCCACCACGCCTCCCACGACGCCGGCCGGCTGTGCGGGTGCGCCGGGCTGGGACGCGGGCACGACCTACGCGACGCCCACCAAGGTGTCCTGGAAGGGCCACTACTACCAGAACAAGTGGTGGACCAAGGGTGACGACCCCACGGCCAGTGGCGCGTGGGGAGTCTGGAGCGACCTCGGGGCCTGCTGATCCGACAGCGGTCCACGAGGTGAGGAACGGCGGTGGCGGCGCACCCGGTCGGGGGGTGTGCCGCCACCGCTCCGTTCTGTCCGGCTCCGTCAGGCCTCGACCTTGAGGTCGCGCAGCAGCTTGGCGACGTGGCCGGTGGCCTTCACGTTGTAGAGCGCGTGCTCGACCTTGCCCTGCTCGTCGACGATCACGGTGGAGCGGATCACGCCGGTGACGGTCTTGCCGTACAGCTTCTTCTCGCCGAAGGCGCCGTACGCCTCCAGCACCTTCTTCTCCGGGTCGGAGACCAGGGTGACCTTGAGGTCCTCGGCGTCGCGGAACTTGCCGAGCTTCTCCGGCTTGTCGGGGGAGACGCCGATGACGTCGTAGCCGGCGGCGGCCAGGACGTCCAGGTTGTCGGTGAAGTCGCAGGCCTGCTTGGTGCAGCCGGGGGTGAGCGCGGCCGGGTAGAAGTAGACGATGACCTTGCGGCCCAGGTGGTCGGCGAGCGACACCTGGTTGCCGTCGGCGTCGGGCAGGCTGAAGGCGGGTGCGGTGTCGCCGGGCTGGAGACGCTCACTCACGGTCGTACTCTCCTGGGGGCTGGGACGGGCGGTCGTACCACGGCAAACTTACCTCCGTTGGTGGGTGGGGCCGCGCGGCGCCGTCCGCGAGCTGAGAGACTGGGTCGGTCGTGCTGGACGACCAGGACGACCACGGCGAGTGAATGGGGTGGCCCGAGTGGGCGAGGCGAGCACGCAGGACAAGTCGGCGCGGACGACCGCCCAGATCGAGGCGGACATCGAGCGGACCCGCACCCAGCTGGCGTCGACCCTGGACGAGCTGGCCATGCGCGTGCACCCGAGCACGATCAGCGCCCAGGTGAAGGCCAAGGCGTCGGCCGTGGTCGAGGAGAAGACCGCCAAGGCGTACGTGGCCGCGAGCGGCCTGCTGGAGCAGGTGCGGGCGAACTTCGTGGACGAGAAGGGGCAGCCCCGCAAGGAGCGGATCCTTCCGGTCGCGGTGGTCGGCGTCGGCATCGTGCTGCTGCTGGCCTCCCGCCGCAGGCGTCGCGAGGGCTGAGCGGGCAGTCGTCGGAGGCCGGGCGCGCGCTGCGCCCGGCCTTCCGCGTGTCCGGCGTGCCCGCGGTCGCCGGGGTCGACTGCCGGGCTGGCGTCACGCTCCGCGCCCGGGGGCGGTACCTTCGGGACCGTGAGTACGAACGACGAACCGACCCGCTCCTCCGACCACGACCACGAGCCCGCCCGGCACGACCGGCTGGGCGAGAAGCTGCCGATCCGGATGCTGCACGACCGCGTGCTGGTGCGCACCGAGGGCAGCGAGGGCGAGCGCCGCTCCACCGGCGGCATCCTGATCCCGGCGACGGCGGAGCTGTCCAAGCGCTGTACCTGGGCCGAGGCGGTCGCGGTGGGGCAGAGCGTGCGCTCGGTGGAGCCGGGCGACCGCGTGCTGTACGACCCGGAGGACAAGCTGGAGGTCGAGGTCCGCGGCGCCACCTACGTGCTGCTGCGCGAGCGCGACCTGCACGCGGTGGCGGCGGGCCGCTTCGGCGACACCGAGGGCTCGACCGGCCTGTACCTGTAGGCGGGGCCGGGCGGGCTAGGCGAGCAGTCCGCCGCCGTCGACGGTGACCACGGTGCCGGTGGCGAAGCGCTGTTCCATCAGGTACGCGTAGGCCTCGGCGGTGTCCTCGGGGGCGCCGATCCGCCCGAGCGGGAGGGCGGCGGCGGTCTGCGCGTACAGCTGTTCGCGGTCGGCCTCGGGCAGGCCGGACCAGAGCGGGGTGCGGATCATCCCGGCGCGGACGGCGTTGACCCGGATCGGGGCGAGTTCCACGGCGAGTGCCCGGACCAGGGCTTCGATCGCGCCGCAGATGCTCGCGGGGACGCTCCAGCCGGGGACGGGGCGCAGGCCGGCGGTGCCCGAGGTGAGGGTGATCGAGCCGCCGGGGCGCAGCCGTGGGGTGGCGGCGCGGACGGCGTCGAGGGCGCCGAAGTAGCGCAGGGTGAAGAGGTCGCGGGCGGCGTCGAGGTCCATGGCGTCGACGGTGAGCAGGGCGAGCGGGTCGCCGGCGGTGTAGACGAGGTGGTCGAGCGGGCCGAGGCGGTCGAACAGGGCGGTGACCTGGTGGCTGTCGGTGAGGTCGGCGGTCTCGGCGGTGGTGCCGGCGGGCAGGGTGGCGAGGGCGTGTCGGGCGCTGTCGGGCCGGCTGGAGACGACGGTGACGCGGGCGCCGCGTTCGGCGGCGAGGGTGGCGGTGGCGAGGCCGATGCCGGAGGTCCCGCCGAGGACGGCGACGTGCTGCTGGTCGAGGGGCATGGTGGTGCCTTTCCTTGTGGGGTCGGGGACTTGTGGTGATCCTCCGCCGGGTGGGGTGTCGGTGTCCAAGACCTGTTCGGCCGGCTGTCATACCCTCGGGGTATCAGCGGGGAGTCGGCTGGGTCGGGGGTGGCGGGTGGACGTCGATCTGCGGAAGCTGCGGTATTTCGTGGCGGTGGCGCGGGAGTTGCACTTCGGTCGGGCGGCGGCGGGGCTGCACATCGCGCAGCCGGTGTTGTCGCGGCAGATCCGGGCGTTGGAGGCGGAGTTCGGGGCGCGGTTGTTCCGGCGTGACCGGCGGTCGACCGAACTGACGGACGCGGGGCGGCAGTTGCTGGAGGATGCGCCGCCGTTGCTGGCGGCGGCGGAGGCTCTGCGCCGGCGGGTGGGGCGGTCGGGTGAGGGGGTGGCCCGGTTCGTGGTGGGGTTCATGCCGGGGCTGACGGTGACGGCGGCGGTGCGGGCGATGCGCGGGCGCCGTCCGGGGCTGGCGGTGGACGTGCTGCGGACGTCGTGGGCCGATCAGGCGCGGGTGGTGCTGGACGGCCGGGTGGACGTCTCGTTCGTGCGGCTGCCGGTGGACGGGCAGGGGCTGGTGGTGCGTCCGCTGTTCGCGGAGCGGCGGGTGGCGGTGCTGCCGGCGGGGCATCGGTTGGCGGGTGAAGTGTCGGTGTCGATGGCCGAGTTGGGCGGGGAGCTGCTGTTGCAGGATCCGGATTTCGTGCCGGAGTGGCGGGATCTTCCGCGGGTGGCGGGGGCGCCGGAGCGGTCGCGGCCGCGGGCGGACACGGTGGAGGAGAAGCTGGAGTACGTGGCGGCGGGGGAGGGGATGGTGGTGCTGCCGTGGTCGATGGCGGCGTTCTACACCCGTTCGGACGTGGTGCACGTGCCGGTGTCGGACGTCGCGCCGCACCGGGTGTGTCTGGCCTGGGCGGCGGGGCGGACGTCTCCGCTGCTCGTCGAGTTCGTGGAGCTGGCGGCGTGGGAGTACGCGGATCGGGGGGAAGTGTCGGAGGCGGGCGCTAGGGTCCGGGCATGAACGGTGCTGTGCCGGTGATCGGTGAGGTCGAGCGTCGGGCCCGGGTGGGGCGGCGGCTGCTGCTGGAGCCCGGGGTGCGGGCGGCGCGGGTGGAGGCCGTGGCGGACGCGGTGGTCGGGCTGCACGCGACGGACGCGGCCACGGTGTACCTGTCGGCGTGCGCGCGCCTGGCGGAGCCTTCGGCGGCGGAGGTGGAGCGGGCGCTGTACGAGGACGTCTCGTTGGTGAAGCTGCTGTCGATGCGGCGGACGCTCTTCGCGGTGACGGAGGGCTTCGCGCCGTACGTGAGTTCGGGGGCGGCGCGGGCGATCGCGGTGAAGGAGCGGGCGACGCTGCTGAAGCACCTGCGGGAGCACGCGGTGGGCTGGGACGAGGCCCGGCTGGCGGCGACGGAGCGTGAGGTGCTGGCGGCGCTGGCGGCGCGCGGCGAGGCGACGACGAAGGAACTCGGCGAGGACGTCCCGCAGTTGCGCGAGACGATGCTGATGTCGGCGGGCAAGGCGTACGAGGCGAAGCAGAGCGTGGGCAGTCGGCTGCTGCGGCTGCTGGCCTCGGACGGGCATGTGCGCCGGTGCCGTCCGCGCGGCTCGTGGGTGAGCAGCGTCTATCCGTGGGCGCCGGTGCCGCAGTGGCCGGACGTGCCGGTGCGGGAGGCGAAGGCGGAGGTGGTGCGGCGCTGGCTGGCGTCGTACGGGCCGGGGACGGTCGAGGACGTGAAGTGGTGGACGGGCTGGACGTTGGGGGACGTCCGGCGGGCGCTGGCGGACGTCGGCGCGCAGGACGTGGTGCTGGCGGACGGCGCGGCGGCGCTGGTGCTGCCGGGGGACGTCGGGGCGACGGGGCAGGAGCCGGAGCCGTGGGCGGCGCTGCTGCCGGCGCTGGATCCGGCGGTGATGGGCTGGCGGGGCCGGGACTGGTACCTGCGGCCGGAGGACGTGCCGGCGCTGTTCGACCGGGCGGGGAACGCCGGGCCGACGGTGTGGTGGTGCGGTGAGGTGGCGGGCGGCTGGGCGCAGCGGGCGGACGGCGAGGTGGTGTGGCGGTTGTTCCGGGACGTGGGGGCGGATGGGCGGGCGGCGGTCGCGGCGGAGGTGGCGCGGTTGGTTGGCTGGCTGGGGGAGGTGCGGGTGACGCCGCGTTTCCGTACCGCGCTGGAGCGGGAGTTGGTCCGGTAGCCGGTCCGGTGGCTGGTCGGGTGGCTATGGCGCGGCCGCCGGGGTGGCGGGCCCGGTGGGGCCGCCGGTGGCGGTGGGCGGGTTGCTGGGCCGCTCGGGCCGGGTCGGGGTGGGCCGGGGGGCGGGGGTGGGCTGGTCCGGGCTGGGGGTGGGCTGCGGGTTCTGCGGGCTGGGGGCGCCGGGGCCGGGTGCGGTGGGGGCGGCCGGGGTGTCGGGGGTGTGTTCGGGGGCGTGGGTGGGGGCGGGCTCGGCGGTGGTGGGGCCGGTGCTGGGGGTGGCGCTGGGGCTGCTGCTGACGGTGGTGGTGGGCCAGTTGCCGGTGTCCTGGTTGCCGCGGCCGTTCTGCAGGTCGAACTGCTGGGTGGGGGTGCCGTCGAGGGCGGCGGTCATGTAGGCGGTCCAGATCTTGGTGGGGAAGGCGCCGCCGTTGATCCGGGTGAGGCCGGCGGTGCCGGCGAGCGGTTCCTTGGCGTGGGTCTTCGGGTTCTCGCGGAACAGGCCCACGGTGGTGGTGAGTTCGGGGGTGTAGCCGGCGAACCAGGCGGAGAGGTTGGAGTCGGTGGTGCCGGTCTTGCCGGCGGCGGGGCGGCCGAGGTCGAGGGCGGCGGCGCCGGTGCCGCGGGGGCTGACGACGTCGCGCAGGACGTCGGTGACGTTGTCGGCGACGTTGCGGCCGACCGCGTCGGTGGCCTTGTGCTCGGGCATCTTGGGGACGTCGACGGCGCCGCCGGTGTTGACGCGTTCGAGCTTGAGGACGGACCACGGGGTGTGCGCCTGGCCGTGGTTGGCGAGGGTGGCGTAGGCGCCGGCGAGGTCGAGGGCGCTGGGGGTGGCGGTGCCGAGGGTCATGGAGGTGTTGGCGGGGTCCATGCCGCGGACGCTGTCGGGGATGCCGAGCTTGACGGCGGTGTCGCGGACGCGGGCGAGGCCGGCGTCGACGCCTTCCTGGGCGTAGACGGAGTTGACGGACTTCACCATGGCGTAGCGCAGGGTGATGTTGCCGTAGTCGACGCCGTCCTCGTTGGGTGGGGCGTAGGGGGTGGGGCCGCCGGTGACGGCGCGTTCGCTGCTGCCGTCGTAGCGGCTCTCGGTGGTGATCGGGCGGCCGTCGAGGGTGTGCTGGGCGATCAGGCCGGCGGCGAGGTCGATCGGTTTGAAGGTGGAGCCGATCTGGTTGTCCTGGCGCAGGGCGTCGTTGAAGGGCTGCTTGGCGTAGTCGGGGCCGCCGTAGACGGCGACGACGCGGCCGGTGGCGGGTTCGACGGAGGCGCCGGCGACGCGGACGTCGGTGTCGGTGGTGGGGCGCTTCTGGGGGTCGAGCTCGTCGGTGAGTTCGTTCTGGACGGCTTTGACGAAGGCGTCCTGCTTGGGCTTGTCGAAGGTGGTGGTGATGCGCCAGCCGCCGGCCTTGAGGGTGGCGGCGTCGATGGTGCCGGTGGAGACGAGGTAGTCGTCGGCGACGCCGACGAGGTAGCCGGCCTGGCCGGAGAGGCCGGTGGCGGGGTGGGGGTCGATGGGGTCGGGGAAGGTGGTGGCGGCGCGGTCGGCGGCGCTGAGGAAGCCCATCTGGACCATGCCGTCGAGGGTGTAGTTCCAGCGGGCGACGGCCTTCTCGCGGTTCGCGGGGGTGGCGTTCTTGACGTCGTAGAGGCTGGGGGCCTGGAGCAGGGAGGTGAGGTAGGCGCCCTGGCCGAGGGTGAGCTGGGAGGCGTCGACGCCGTAGTAGGCGCGGGCGGCGCTCTGGATGCCGTAGGCGCCGCGGCCGAAGTAGCTGCTGTTGAGGTAGCCGGCCAGGATCTCGTTCTTGCTGCGCTGCTGGTCGACCTTGAGGGCGATGAGGAGTTCGCGGCCCTTGCGTTCGACGGTGCGGTCCTGGGTCAGGTAGTAGTTCTTGACGTACTGCTGGGTGATGGTGGAGCCGCCCTGCATGCCCTTGCCGGTGAGGCTGTTCCAGCCGGCGCGGAGCATGCCCTTCAGGTCGATGCCGCGGTTCTGGTAGAAGGTGCGGTCCTCGGCGGAGACGACGGCCTGCTGGGTCTGCAGCGGGATCTGGTCGAGGGCGACGTCGGTGCGGTTGACGGCGCCGGTGCGGGCGATCTCGGTGGTGCCGTCGGCGTAGAGGTAGATGTTGTTCTGGGCGACGGCGTGGGCGTTGGGGTCGGGTACCGGGACGATCACGTAGAGCACGGCGAAGGTGCCGACCGCGAGCAGCAGCAGGCCGGCGAGGGTGCCGAGGGTGATCCGCCAGGTGGGGAGCAGCCGGCGCCAGCGGGGGAGGGCGCGGCGGGCCGCGCGGCGGGCGGCTCGTTTGGCCTGGCGTCGGGTCACGAAGCTCATGCCGCGATTATGTGCTATTTGACGTGCGGTCAGTGTGGGGCCTGGTGGGGGCGGGGGTCGAGGTCAGGGCCGGGGTCGGGGTGGGTGGGGCCGCCGCGGGGGCGGGGTGTCGGCGGCCGTGGGAAAACCGGGTGCGGGCCCGGGTGCCCGGCGGTACGGTGAAAGATGCAAACCGCATAGCGAACCCGTTTCGGCAGCTCCGCCCGTTCGGCCCGGTACCCCCGGGGTCGGCTGGTCGGAGCCGTTGGGGCGTGCGCGGACGTCGTCGGTACCAGCCGGTGCCAGCCGGCACCCACCGGCGTCCGCCCGTCGAGGCGCGCCTGTCCGCGCCCACATTTGTCGATAAGGAGACAATATGCTCTACGCTGCCGTGGCTCGCGGCGCCTTCCGCCGATATTCCACCTACCGGGCCGCCACCCTGGCCGGCACCTTCACCAACACCGTCTTCGGCGTCATCCTCGCCTCCTCCTTCCTTGCCCTCTGGCAGGCCCGCCCGCACCTCGGCGGCTACGACCAGAGCCAGGCCGTCACGTACATCTGGGTCAGCCAGGCCATGCTGGTCACCGTCGCCGTCTGGGGCGGCGGCTTCCAGGACGAGGTCCAGGACCGCTTCCGCAGCGGGGACATCGCCGTCGACCTCTACCGCCCCGTCGACTTCCAGGGCTGGTGGCTGGCCACCGACCTCGGCCGGGCCGGCTTCCAGGCGCTGGTGCGCGGCACCGTGCCGCTGCTGTTCGGCGCGCTGCTGTTCCGCCTCCGGATGCCCGAACAGCCGCTGACCTGGCTGTTCTTCCTGCTCTCCGTGCTGCTCGCGCTGCTGGTCAGCTTCGGCATCCGGTTCCTGGTCTCGATCACCGGCTTCTGGCTGCACGACTCGGACGGCATCCGCTCGGTGATGGTGGTGGTCTCGATGTTCTTCTCCGGGATGCTGCTGCCGATCGCCCTCTTCCCCGGCTGGCTCGGCACGCTCGGCGAGGTGCTGCCCTGGGCCTCGCTCGTCAAGGTGCCCACCGACGTCTTCCTCGAACGGGCCACCGGCGGCCCGCTGGCCGGCGCGCTCGGCTTCCAGCTCGGCTGGGCCGCCGTGCTGCTGGCCGCCGGCCGGGGCGCGCAGTGGCTCGCCACCCGCAAGGTGGTGGTGCAGGGTGGCTGAGCAGCTGATCGTCGAGGACGGCACCGCCGCCCGCGCGGCCTGGGCCGTCCGCTCCTGGTGGCTCTGCGCCCGGATGTGGATGCGCTCGATGGCGGCCTACCGGGCCTCCTACGTCCTGGGCATGCTCGCTGGCATCGCCATCCACGCGCTCGACTTCGTCGTGCTGGTGATCATGTTCCTGCACACCGACACCCTCGGCGGCTGGAGCCTGCCGGAGATCGCCTTCCTCTACGGCACCGCCACCTTCTCCCTCGGCGTCGCCAACCTGCTCGTCGGCTCGGCGGACGCGCTCGGCCAGCGGATCGTCGCCGGCACCCTGGACAGCATGCTCGTGCGGCCCGCGCCCGCGCTCTCCCAACTGTGCGCCGAACGCTTCTCGCTGCGCCGCCTCGGCCGCCCGCTGCAGGCCGCGATCGTGCTCGTCTGGTCGCTGGCGGCCCTCGACGTCCACTGGACCTGGGACCGGGTGCTGCTGGTGCCCGTCCTGCTGGTCTGCGGCACCGCCATCTTCGGCGCGATCTTCGTCGGCGGCGCCACCGTGCAGTTCTGGTGGGGCGAGTCCAAGGAGATCCAGAACTCCTTCACCTACGGCGGCGCCACCCTGCTGCACTACCCGCCGACCGTCTTCGCCAAGGAACTCGTCGCCGGCGTCGTCTTCGGCGTCCCGCTGGCCTTCGTCAACTGGCTGCCCAGCCTGCGCATCCTCGGCCGGCCCGACCCGCTGGGCCTGCCCACCGCCTTCCAGTTCGCCTCGCCGGTCGCCGCCGTGCTCAGCGTCACCGCCGCCGGGCTCGCCTGGCGGGCCGGGCTGCGCGCCTACCGCGGCACCGGCAGCTGAACCCCCCCCGTCCGGGCCTTTCCCGCCTGTCCCGCAGAGGAGTCACCGTGGCACTGATCGAACTCCAGGACGTCCGCCGCAGCTTCACCGTGCGCGCCCGCACCGGCCGGTTCAGCCGGACCAAGCGCGAGGTGCGCGCCGTGGACGGGCTCAGCTTCACCGTCGAGGCCGGTGAGTGCGTCGGCTACATCGGGCCCAACGGCGCCGGCAAGTCCACCACCATCAAGATGCTCACCGGCATCCTCGTCCCCAGCAGCGGACGGCTGCGCGTCGCCGGCGTCGACCCGGCCCGCGAACGCGTCGCGCTGGCCCGCCGGATCGGCGTCGTCTTCGGGCAGCGCACTACCCTGTGGTGGGACCTGCCGCTGCGCGACTCCTTCGAACTCGCCCGCCGGATCTACCGGATCCCCGACCAGCGGTACCGCGACAACCTCGACCGCTGCGTCGGCCTGCTCGACCTCGGCGCCCTGCTGGACACCCCGGTGCGCCAGCTCTCGCTCGGCCAGCGGATGCGCGGCGACCTCGCGGCGGCACTGCTGCACGACCCCCAGGTGCTCTACCTGGACGAGCCGACCATCGGCCTCGACGTGGTCAGCAAGGGCCGGGTGCGGGACTTCCTGCGCGAGGTCAACCGCGACCGGGGCACCACCGTGCTGCTCACCACCCACGACCTGACCGACATCGAACAGCTCTGCAACCGGGTGATGGTGATCGACCGCGGCCGGGTGGTCCACGACGGCGGGCTGGACGGGCTGCACGCCGCCGGGCGCAGCGAGCGGACCCTGGTCGTCGACCTCGCCGAGGCCCGGCCGCCGATCGAGGTGCCCGGCGCCCGGGTGGCCAAGGTCGAGGGGCCGCGCCAGTGGCTGGCCTTCCCGGCGCAGGAGAGCGCGGCGCCGATCGTCGCCGCGGTGGCCGCCCGGTACCCGCTGGTGGACCTCTCGGTGCGCGAGCCGGCCATCGAGGACGTGATCGCCCGGATGTACGCGGAGGTCGCGATCGGCTGACCCCGGGGCCCGCTCGTCGGGCGCGCGTTCGGCCGCCGTCACCGATCCGGGTGACGGACGTGACCCCGTGCGGGCGCGACTGGTTGACCGTGCGTCACCGCCCGCACCAGCACCGGAGGCCCGCCGCCCGATGACCGTACCCGACGTGACCGTGGTGGTCGCGGTCTACAACACCGTGCCGTACCTCACCGCCTGCCTGGACTCGCTGGTCGGCCAGTCCCTGGCGCGGCGGCCGGGGCGGCTGGAGGTGGTGGCCGTCGACGACGGCTCCACGGACGGCGGCGGGGAGCTGCTGGACGAGTACGCCGCCCGCCACCCCGGGCTGTTCCGGGTGGTGCACCAGCCCAACTCGGGCGGTCCGGCGGCCCCCACCAACCGCGCCCTGGACCTCGCCCGCGGCCGCTACGTGCTGTTCCTCGGCGCGGACGACTGGCTCGGCGAGGAGGCGCTGGAGCGGCTGGTGGCGGCCGCCGACGCCTGGGGCTCGGACGTCGTGGTGCCCAAGCAGGTCGGGGTGAACGGCCGGCTGGTGCCGCAGGGCATCTTCCACGCCGACGCCGAGTCGGTGGGCTTCACCGACTCGGCGCTGGCCTGGGCGCTGGCCGACACCAAGCTGTTCCGGCTGGACCTGCTGCGGCGCCACGGGCTGCGCCGGAACGAGGAGTTGAAGGTCTTCTCGGACCAGCCGTTCACCCTGGAGGCCTGCCTGCGGGCCGCCCGGGTGTCCGTCCTCGCCGACTACGACTGCTACTTCCTGGTGCTGCGCGAGGACCGCGGCAACGTCACCGAACGCGCCGGGGTGCTGGACCGGCTGCGCGGGATCGCCGCGCTCCAGCAGGTCGCCGCCGAACTGGCCGAGCCGGGCGGGGAACTGGACGCCATCCGGGCCCGCAGCTTCGCCTGGGACGTGCCCCGGCTGCTGGCCGACGGCTTCCTGCTACTGGACGCCGCGGAGCAGGACCGGGTGTGCGCCGAGGTCGGCCGGCTGGTCGAGCGCTTCGGCGCCCGCGAGGTGTACGACCGGCTGCCCGTCGCCGTCCGGCTGCGGCTCGAACTCGCCGCCGCCGGGCGGCCGGGGGCACTGCGCGACCAGATCCGCTACGAGGCCGCGCACGGCGAACCGCCGGCCGTCCGCGACGGGCGGCGGTACTACGCGGGCTACCCGGCGTTCCGGGACGCCCGGCTCGGCCTGCCGGAGGAGCTGTTCCTGCTGCGCGAGGAGCCGCCCGCCGTGGCCGTCGTGCCGCTCAACCTGGCCCAGCAGCTGTGGCGCGGCCTCGTGCCCGAACAGCTGCGGCGCGGGCTGCGCCGCCACCCCGTGTGGCGGCGGCTCGCCAACTCGGTGAACGGGGGCCGGGGATGAGCCCGGGCGGGAGCCTCGACGTCTGCGTGGTCGGCCTCGGCAAGCTGGGCCTGCCGCTGGCGGTGCAGTTCGCGCTCAAGGGCCACCGGGTGACCGGGGCGGACATCGCGCCCGAGGTCGTCCGCAGCGTCAACCTGGGCGTGCCGCCGTTCCCCCGGGAGGAGGGCCTGGACGAGGCGCTGAAGCGGGTGGTCACCGAGGGACGGCTGCGCGCCACCGCCGACACCGCCGCGGCGGTGTCGGCCTCGGAGGCCGTCGTGCTGGTCGTCCCGCTGGTCACCGGCGCGGACGGCACCCCCGACTTCGCCCTGCTCGACGCGGCCACCGACGCCGTCGCGGCCGGGCTGCGCCGGGGCACCCTGGTCAGCTACGAGACCACCCTGCCGGTCGGCACCACCCGGGAGCGCTGGGCGCCCCGGCTGGCGGCCGGCTCCGGGCTCGCCGCCGGGCGGGACTTCGCGCTGGTGTTCAGCCCGGAGCGGGTCCGCACCGGCCGGGTCTTCGCCGACCTGCGCCGCTACCCCAAGCTGGTCGGCGGCCTCGACGGGCCCTCGACCCGGCGCGGCGCCGAGTTCTACCGCGCGGTGCTGGACTTCGACCCGCGCCCCGACCTGGCCCGGCCCAACGGGGTGTGGGAACTGGCCTCGGCCGAGGCCGCCGAGTTCGGCAAGCTCGCCGAGACCACGTACCGGGACGTCAACATCGCGCTGGCCAACCAGTTCGCCCGGTACGCGGACGAGGTCGGGGTGGACTTCGCCGAGGTCGCCGACGCCTGCAACTCGCAGCCGTACAGCCACCTGCACCGGCCCGGCATCGCGGTCGGCGGACACTGCATCCCGGTGTACCCGCGGCTGTACCTGTGGAACGACCCGGCGGCGACGGTGGTCCGCGCCGCCCGGGAGGCCAACCTGGAGATGCCCGGGTACGCGGCCGGGGTGCTGGCCGGCGCGGTGCCCGGCGGCCTGCGCGGGCAGGGGGTGCTGGTGCTCGGCGCCGCCTACCGGGGCGGGGTCAAGGAGACGGCGTACTCGGGGGTGTTCCCGCTGGTCGGGGCGCTGCGGGCGGCGGGCGCGCGGCCGTACGTCGCCGATCCGCTGTACCGGGCGCAGGAGCTGGCGGCGCTCGGGCTGCCCCCGTACGACGGGGAGCCGGTGGTGGCGGCGGTGCTGCAGGCGGACCACCCGGAGTACCGGGAGCTGGCGCCGGCCGACCTGCCCGGGGTGCGGGTGCTGCTGGACGGGCGGCGCTGCACCGATCCGGCGCGGTGGACCGGGCCGGGGGTGCGGCGGATCGTGCTCGGAGGGGCGTGAGCCGGGGCTCGGCCGGGAGGGATCCCCCCGGGGGTGCGCGCCGAGGCCGCCCGGCGCGTGATCGCCGGGTGCGCCCCCGTCCGCGCCGGGCAGCGGGCAGACTGGCGGAGTGACTGACGAAGCCTTCAGCAGAACCGGCCCCGGGGTCCGGTTCACCGCCGCCGACGAGCTGAAGCGGCGCGGCGTCCGCCGGATGAAGACCATCGCGACCGGCCTGCTGGCCTTCGCCACCCTGGTCTTCGCCCTCTCCACCTGGGCCAAGGCGGCCGGCGCCGGCCCCTGGGCCGGGTACGTGGCGGCCGCCGCCGAGGCCGGCATGGTCGGCGCGCTGGCCGACTGGTTCGCCGTGACGGCCCTGTTCCGCCGCCCCTTCGGCCTGCCGATCCCGCACACCGCGATCATCCCGACCAAGAAGGACGCCTTCGGGCGCTCGCTCGGCGACTTCGTCGGCGAGAACTTCCTCGCCGGCCACGTGGTGCGCACCCGCCTCGCCTCGCTCGGCATCGCCCGCCGGCTGGGCGACTGGCTGGCCGCGCCGGGCAGCGCCGAACGCGTCACCAAGGAGGCCTCCGCCGCGCTGCGCGGCGTGCTCGCGGTGCTGCGCGACGACGACGTGCAGGCGGTCGTCGCCGAGGCCGTCACCCGGCGGGCCGCCGCCACCTCGGTGGCCGAGCCGATGGGCCGGATGCTGGGCAAGGTGGTCGCGGACGGCGGGCACCACGGCGTGGTCGACCTGGTGGCCGTGCGGGCGCACGACTGGCTGACCGCCAACCACGAGGACGTGGTCCTGAAGGTCACCCAGAAGACCCCCGGCTGGACGCCGAAGTTCCTCGACCACCAGGTCGGCGAGCGGGTCTACAAGGAACTGCTGCGCTTCGTCACCGACATCCGGGACGACCCGGAGCACCCGGCCCGCGGCGCCGTCGACAACTTCCTCGCCGACTTCGCCACCGAGCTGCAGAGCGACCCGGAGACCATCGCCCGGGTCGAGCGGGCCAAGGGCGACCTGCTGGCCCGCCCCGAGGTGCGGGACCTGATCAACTCCACCTGGGCGGCCGTGCGCACCCTGGTGATGGGCGCCGCCGAGGACGAGGACAGCGAACTGCGCCGGCGCATCCGCGAGGGCGTGCGCCGCTTCGGCGAGCGCCTGGCCACCGACGCCAAGCTGCAGGCCAAGGTGGACGGCTGGCTGCAGGACGCCGCCCAGTACCTGGTCGACACCTACCGCGCCGAGATCACCTCGCTGATCTCCGAGACGGTCGCGAGCTGGGACGCCGACGACGCCTCCCGCAAGATCGAGGCCAACGTGGGCCGCGACCTGCAGTTCATCCGGATCAACGGCACCGTGGTCGGCGCGCTGGCCGGGCTGCTGATCCACACCGTCGCGGTGGCGCTCGGCGGCTGAGCGTACGCTGGCGACGCGCAGGCACGCGCGTAGCCGAGAAGAAGGAAGAAGGGAACCCCACCGTGGTCCAGCCGGACGGAAGTCGGATCGGAAACCCCACCGGGAACACCGGGAACGCAGGCAGCACCGGGAGCGGCAGCGGCATCGAGGCGTTCATCGCCGGGATGCCGAAGGCGGAGCTGCACGTCCACCACGTCGGCTCGGCCTCGCCGCGCGTCGTCGCCGAACTCGCCGCCCGCCACGCCGGGCGGTCGAAGGTGCCGACCGACCCAGCGGCGCTCGCCGAGTACTTCACCTTCACCGACTTCGCCCACTTCATCCAGGTCTACCTGAGCGTCGTGGACCTGATCCGCGACGCCGAGGACGTCCGCGCGCTCACCTACGGCGTGGCCGAGGACATGGCCCGCCAGAACATCCGGTACGCGGAGCTCACCATCACCCCGTACTCCTCGGTCAAGCGTGGCATCCCCGAGGTCGCCTTCATGGAGGCGATCGAGGACGCCCGGCTGCGCGCCGAGAAGGACCTCGGCGTGGTGCTGCGCTGGTGCTTCGACATCCCCGGCGAGGCCGGCCTGGAGTCGGCCGAGGTGACCGCCCGCCTGGCCACCGAGCTGGGCCCCGAGGGACTGGTCAGCTTCGGCCTGGGCGGTCCGGAGGTCGGCGTGCCGCGGCCGCAGTTCAAGCCCTACTTCGACCGGGCCCGGGCGGTCGGCCTGCACTCCGTCCCGCACGCCGGCGAGGCCACCGGGCCGCAGACCGTCTGGGACGCGATCCGCGAGCTCGGCGCCGAGCGCATCGGGCACGGAACCCAGTCCGTCAAGGACCCGGCGCTGCTCGACCACCTCGGCGAGCACCGGATCCCGCTGGAGGTCTGCCCGACCTCCAACATCGCCACCCGGGTCGTCGAGCGGATCGAGGACCACCCGATCAAGCAGATGGTGGACGCCGGGCTGCTCGTCACGATCAACAGCGACGACCCGCCGATGTTCGGCACCGACCTCAACACCGAGTACGCGGTGGCGGCCCGGCTGCTGGAGCTGGACGAGGCCGGGGTGGCGGGGCTGGCGCGCAACGCCGTGGAGGCCTCCTTCCTGGACGAGGCCGGCAAGAAGCGGCTGGTCGGCGAGATCGACACCTACCTCGCGGGCTGGCAGCGCTGACGTTTCCGCTGGTGAGCGGCTGGTGAGCCCTCGGCGGGCCGCTGATGAGCCGCTGATGAGCCGCCCCGTCGACCTCGGTCGGCGGGGCGGCTCCGTCGTTGGTGCCACACCCGTTCGGGTGATGGTGCCACTGTGGCGCCACAAAAGACTGGCCGTGGCACCATGGTCGTGCCATGCTTGAGCCATGGACCTCACGCCGTACGTCGAAAACCTCCGGAACGAGCTCGCGGTGGCCGCCGCCGCCGGCGGGGACGAAGCCCGCGCGCTGGCCGAGCGGCTGACGCTTCCGCTGGAGTCGGCCACGCGGCTCACCCTGCTCAACGCGCTCTCGGCCGCCATGGGCGAGGTCACCCGCGACCTCGCCCCGGGCTCGGTGGACGTGCGGCTGCGAGGGCTCGACCCCGAGTTCGTGGTGACCGTGCCGCCCGGCTCGGACGCCTTCCACGGCGACGTGGCGCCGGTGGCGTCGCAGACGGCTCCCGTGGTGCCATCCATGGCACCGGTGGCGCCGCCGATGGCGTCGCAGGCGGTGCCGGAGTCGGACGAGGCGGGCACCGCCCGGATCAACCTGCGCCTGCCGGCCAACCTCAAGGCCAGGGCGGAGGAGGCCGCCGGGCGGGAGGGTCTGTCCCTCAACGCCTGGCTGGTCCGGGCCGTGTCCGGCGCGCTGGACGGCGGCAGGCAGGCCGCGCGCCCGGCCGCCGACCTCGGCATGCGTCAGCCGCGCGGCATCGGCGGCCAGAGCTTCACCGGCTGGGTCCACTGACACCTCCGTAGCCCCCGCACCTTCCAGACCCCTCGCACCTTCGACGTCACCCCCGCCCCGACCAGCGGGAACACCCACACGAGCCAAGAGGACGGGACAGCCATGCCTTCGTACGAGACCAACGGACCGATCTCCGTCACCTTCGACTTCGAGATCGGCACGGTCCGCATCACCGCCGGCAAGCGCGCCGACGCCGTGGTCGAGGTCCGGCCCACCAACGACTCCAAGGAGGCGGACGTCAAGGCCGCCCAGCTGACCCAGGTCGACCTCACCGGCGGCCGGCTCGTCGTCAAGGGCCCCAAGCAGCGCACCGTGTTCTCCAGCAAGAAGGGCTCGATCGACCTCCAGGTCGAGCTGCCGGCCGGTTCCGAGGTCCACCTCGACAGCCCGATGGCGGACGTCGTCACCGAGGGCCCGCTCGGCGACGTCCGGCTGAAGACGTCCATGGGCCGGGTCCAGGTCGACCGGGCCGACAGCGTCCGGCTCAAGGCCGACATGGGCGACATCCGGATCGGCACGGTCGCCGGGGACGCCGAGGTGACCGGCGCCGGCCGGATCGAGATCGGCGCCGTCGCCGGCACGCTGACGGTCAAGAACAGCAACGGCGACACCGAGGTCGACGAGGTGCGCGGCGAGCTGACCGCCAACGCCTCCAACGGCCGGATCCACGTCGGCCTCGCCGAGGCGGGCGTGGACGCCAAGTCGGCGAACGGTCACATCCGGGTCGGCCAGGTGGTCCGGGGCAAGGTCTTCCTCCAGGCCGGTGTCGGGGACGTGGAGGTCGGCATCGCCGAGGGCACGGCGGCCTTCCTCGACGTGCACAGCAAGTTCGGCGCCGTCCGCAGCGACCTCGGCGCGGCGGAGGGCCCCGGCGACGCCCGCGAGACCGTCGAGGTCCACGGCCGCACCCAGGTCGGCAGCATCGTGGTCCGGAGGGCCTGATGACGACGAACCCGACGACGGCGGCGGTCACGACCGCGAGCGCCCCGGCGATCTCGGCGGTCGGACTCACCAAGTCCTACGGCGACAAGCCGGTGCTCAGGGGCATCGACCTGGACATCCCGGCCGGCACCGTGTTCGCCCTGCTCGGGCCGAACGGCGCGGGCAAGACCACCACCGTGCAGATCCTCTCCACCCTGATCCCCGCGGACGGCGGCTCGGCCCGGGTGGCCGGGCACGACCTGGACCGGGGTGCGGACGGGGTGCGCAAGGCGATCGGGGTGACCGGCCAGTTCTCGGCGGTGGACAACCTCCTCACCGCCGAGGAGAACCTGATGCTGATGGCGGACCTCCACCACCTCCCCCGTCGGGAGGGGCGGAGGCGGACCGAGGACCTGCTGAGGCGCTTCGACCTCGCCGACGCCGCCCGCACGCCTGCCACCACCTTCTCCGGCGGCATGCGGCGCAAGCTCGACCTGGCGATGACCCTGGTCGGGGACCCGAAGGTGATCTTCCTCGACGAGCCGACCACCGGGCTGGACCCGCGCAGCCGGCGCACCATGTGGGAGATCATCCGGGGCCTGGTCGCCGACCACGGGGTGACGATCTTCCTCACCACCCAGTACCTGGACGAAGCCGACGAACTCGCCGACCGGATCGCCGTCCTGGACGGCGGGCGGATCGTCGCCGAGGGCACGGCCGAGGAGCTGAAGCGGATCGTCCCCGGCGGGCGGATCCGCCTCCAGTTCGCCGACGCCGCCCAACTCGGCGCGGCCGCCGCGCTGTTCGACTACGCCACCGCCGACGCGGAGGCCCTGCGGCTCGACATACCGGGCGACAACTCGGTGCTCACCGTCAAGGCCGTGCTGGACGCGCTCGACAACGCCTCGGTGCGGGCGGAATCGCTGGTCGTGGAGACGGCCGACCTGGACGACGTGTTCCTTCAACTCACCGGGGAGGGTGGGCGATGACTTTGACGATGAACTACGCGGCCCGGGACTCGTTGACCCTGCTGCGGCGCAACCTCAGGCGCGCGCAGCGGTATCCGGCGATGACCTTCTCCGTGGTGCTCATGCCGGTGATGATGCTGGCGCTCTTCAACTACGCCTTCGGGGGCGCGCTCGGGGCGGGCATCGGCGGCGGGAGCTACATCGACTACGTGACGCCGGGCATCGTGCTGATGACGGCCACCTCGGGAGCGGTCGCCACCGCGGTGGGCGTGTGCGTCGACATGACGGAGGGGATCGTCAACCGGTTCCGGACGATGGCGATATCCCGGTCGGCCTTCCTGGCCGGGCACGTGGTCGGCAGCGTGATCCAGACGGTGATCGCCCTGGTGCTGGTGACCGGCGCGGCCTTCGCGATGGGGTTCCGCTCCAGCGCCGGCCCGGTGGAGTGGCTCGCGGCCGCGGGGCTGCTGCTGTTCGTGACGCTGGCGCTGACCTGGATCTCCGCGGGGATCGGGCTGGTGTCGAAGACACCGGAGAGCGCGAGCAACACCCCGCTGCCGCTGACCTTCCTGCCGTTCCTCGGCAGCGCGATCGTCCCGCCGGACTCGATGCCCACCGTGCTGCGCTGGTTCGCCGAGTACCAGCCCTTCACCCCGATCATCGAGACCCTGCGCGGCCTGCTGATGGGCACCGGGATCGGCGCCGTCAGTGCGTGGAGCGCCCTCGGCTGGTGCACGGGGCTGACGCTGGTCGGCTTCTTCTGGTCGCGGAGCGTCTTCTACCGGCGGTGACGGGGGTACGGCCGGTGGATGCGCCACGGCCCGGGCGGCGGAACCCATCCGCCGCCCGGGCCGTGGCGCGCCTTCAGGCGTCGTCCGGCGCCGGCCGGCGGGCGGCGCCGGTCCGGGCGGGCGTCAGGCCCTCCGGGAGCGGGAGGCCGCGCAGCTCGCGGATCAGGGCGCGGACGGCCGGGGTGGGGGCAAGCTCCGGGGTGGTGACGTAACCCACCAGACGGGTGGGCGGGTTGGGGCCGAGCGGGGTGACGGCGAGTCCGGGCGGGGCGCCGAGGAGGGCGGTGGCGGGCATGACGGCCATCCCGAGGCCTTGGGAGACCATCGAGGCGGCCACCGCGTCGTCCTCGACGTCGACGGTCGCGGGCGGAATCCAGTCCTGCTCCCGCCACCACCGCCTGGTGTAGGAGCCGCAGTTCTCCTCCCAGTCGACCAGTGGCAGCCGGCGCGGCTCCGGGTGGCCCTGCGGGTGCGCCAGCGCGTACGCCTCCTCGTACAGCCGGGCCGTGACCAGGCCGGGGACGGGGGCGGAGCCCTCCGCGTCCAGCGTGGCCAGCCCGAGGTCGGCGCGGCCGTCCGCGACCTCACCGGCGGCGCCGCGTCCGAGCTCCCGGACGATCCGCACCCGCGCGCCGAGCCCCGGGTGGCGCTCGGCGAGCCGGGCGAGGACGGGCGGCAACAGGTGCGCGGCGGCGCTGCGGAAGGCGACGATCCGCAGGGTGCCGGTGAGCGGCCCGTCCGCGCCCGCGCCCCGGACCTCCTGCCCCATCGCGGCCATCAGCCGCAGCAGGCGACGGGCGTACCCGACCGCCCGCGCGCCCGCCTCGGTGGGGCGGGCGCCGTGCCGTCCGCGCTCGAACAGCACCGCGCCGAGCTTGCGCTCGCAGCCGCGCACGGCGTGCGAGACGGCGGACTGGGTGGTGCCCAGGCGGGTCGCGGCGGCGGTGAAGGTGCCCTCCTCCTCGACCGCGACCAGAACGCGCAGTTCGTGCGGGGCGAGGTCGGTGGCGGCGTCGGCGGCAGTGCCGGCGGCGGTGTCGGTCATGCGCCGACCCTACCGGCATCCATCGATCCTGCTCATGGAAGCCGCCGTTCCATCGACGCGCACCCCTGCAACGCCACGTCCCCGCTTCCTACCGTGGGCACGGTCACGCAAACAAGCCACCGTCAGTTCGGAGCCTCCGATGTCCCGCCCCACCGCCCGCGCCGTCCACCTCGTCGCCCGCCCCACCGGCGCGGCGACCGCCGAGAACTTCGCCTTCGTCGAGGAGCGGATCCCCGCGCTGGAAGCCGGGGAGGCGCTGGTCGAGAACCTGTACCAGTCCGTCGACCCGTACATGCGCGAGGAGATGGACGAGGGCGGCTGGGGCCTGCACGCCCCGCTGGAGGGCCGGACGCTCGGGCGGGTGGTCGAGTCCCGCGCCGACGCCCTGCCGGTCGGCGCACTGGTCTTCCACCGCCAGGCCTGGCGCACCCACTCGGTGGTCACCGCCGAGCGCGCCCACCTGCTGCCCGTCTTCGACGGCGTCCCGCTCAGCAACCACCTGTCCGTCCTCGGCGGCACCGGCCTGTCCGCGTGGGTCGGCCTGACCAGGGTCGCCCGGCTCCAGCCCGGCGAGACCGTCTTCGTCTCGGCCGCCGGCGGCGGTGTCGGCACCGCCGCCGGCCAGCTCGCCCGCCTGCTCGGCGCCGGGCGGATCGTCGGCAGCGCCGGCTCCGCCGCCAAGGCCGCCCGGCTCGTCGACCACCTCGGCTTCGACGCCGCCTTCGACTACCACGACGCCCCGCTCGCCGACCGCCTGCGCGAGGCCGCGCCGGACGGCCTGCACGTCTACTTCGACAACGTCGGCGGCGACCATCTGGAAGCCGCGATCGGCGCCCTGCGCGACCGCGGCCGCATCGCCTGGTGCGGCGCCGTCGCCCAGTACGACCGCCCCCAGGACCCGCCCGCCGCGCCGCGCAACCTGTACGACGTGGTCGGCAAGAGCCTGCGCCTGGAAGGCTTCCTGGTCCGCGACCACCTCGACGCCCGCCCCGAGCTCTACGACTTCCTCGTCCCGCACCTGCGCTCGGGTGCGGTGGTGGCGGAGGAGACGGTGGTGGACGGCTTCGACCACGTGGTCGACGCCTTCCTCGGCATGCTGCGCGGCGCCAACACCGGCAAGATGATCGTCCGTCTCGCGGACTGAGCCGCCCCGAGGGCTCGTCCGACCGTCTCGGGGCGTCTTCCATCGGCGGTCACGGGGGCGCGGCCGGCAGGGCGTCGGCCGGCAGGGTCGGCCGGTGGAAGGGTCAGCCGGTGGAAGGGGCCGGGGTGCCGCAGAGGGCCTTCTCGGCGACGGCCTGGTAGAGGCGCTCGGTCTTCAGCTTGTCGCTCTTGTCGTACTCGTTGTACGAGAGGGCGAACTGGCGGCTGCCGTCCCGCGAGCCGAGCACGGCGGTCGAGTAGCCGGGGATCCCGCCGAGGTGGCCCCAGAAGTCGCCGCAGGAGAAGGTGTAGCGGATCACGCCGAGCCCGTACTCGCCGCCGAGGCCGGGGGAGGGGACGGTGGCGGTCATCTCGGCGAGTTGCGCCGGGGCGAGCAGCCGGCCGCCGAACAGGGCCGCCTGGAAGCGGTCGAGGTCGGCGGTGCTGGAGATCCCGGCGCCGGCCGCGTCCCCCACGGTCGGGGAGAGCCGGGTGACGTCCGCCGGCCCTTCGGGGAACTTCAGGTACCCGTGCGCGTGCGGGCCGGGGATCGCGGTGGAGGCGGTCGGCAGGGAGGTGTGCCGCAGCCCGAGCGGCTGGATGATCCGCTGCTCCACCTCGGTGCGCCAACTGCGGCCGGTGACCTGTTCGATGAGCATGCCGACGACCACGTAGTCGGTGTTGGAGTAGTGCCAGCCCTGGCCGGGGGAGAAGTAGGGCGGCATCGCGGCGGCGAGGTCCAGGAGCCGCTGCGGGGTGTACTCGACCCAGCGGCCGGTGGCGAGGTACGCCCGGGCGCCGGCCTCGTCGTGGTAGAGGACCTGCGGGTTGTCGAGGTAGTCGTGCAATCCGGCGGTGTGGTCGAGGAGTTGGCGGACGGTGACGGCCCGGCCGTTCGGCACGGTGCCGGGCAGGTACTGCTCGATCGGGTCGTCGAGGCCGATCCTCCCCTCGCCGACCAGCTGGAGGGTGACGGTCGCGGTCAAGGTCTTGGTGACGCTGCCCATCCGGAACACGCCGTCCGCGCGCGCGGGCCGGCCGGTGGCCAGGTCGGCGGTGCCGGCCGCGCCGCGCCAGACGACGCGCCCGTGGTCGCGGACCTCGGCGAGGGCGGCGGTGCTGCCGCCCTGGTCGACCAGGGCGTTCAGCTCGGGCTGCAGGTCGGCGGCCGGGCCGGCGGGTGCGGCCACGGCGGTCGGGGCGACCCCGGCGACGGTGGCGGCGGCGAGGACGGCGGCGGCGATCCGCGCGGCGAGGCGGTGGCGTGTACGGGAGGTGGTCATGCGCCGAGGCTCGCACCGGGCGGCGCCGCGGCACGTCCTCCCGGCGAACGGCCGCCTCTCCCTCTTCTGGACGAGGGCAGACCCGCCGGGTGGAGGACGGGCCCCGCGACAGCGGTGGGACGTTCCCGATCAGCCGTCGCGGCGGCGGGCGAGGTGGACGATGACGTCGGCGGCCACCTCGACCTGGGCCGGCAGGGCCTGCGCGATCCGCTCGAACACCTGCCGCTGCTCGGCGGGCGGCAGCATCAGGTAGGCGGAGACGGTGGAGAGGTGCCCGACGTAGTCCTGGGCGGACATCGTCAACCGGCGCCTGATCACATGCTGTTGGACGTCGTCGAACCGGGCGGACCGCTGGAGTTCCGTCCCGGGCCACAGCATCGCGGCGTCCCAGGGCGTGCCGTCCGGGGACGGGATCTCGTCGGTGGCCAGGAACGGCGCCCGGGCGGTGTTGACGGCCTCCTGGGCGGCCGGGTCGGCCAGTTGGACGGGCCCGCCGAAGGAGCCGAAGACGCCACCCGGCGCCAGCAGGGCGGCGACCCGCTCCCACCGGCCGTCCGGGGACGTCCAGTGCAGAGCGGCGGCCGCGTAGACCAGGTCGTACGGCTGGTCGGGGCGCAGCTCCTCGAAGGTGGCCCGCTCGGCGCGGACGTTCGCCGGGGCATGGCGGCGCAGTTCGGCGAGCATGGCCGGGTCGGGCTCGGTCGCGGTGACGGCGACGCCGTGCTCGGCGAACAGGCGGGTCGCCTTTCCGGTGCCCGCGCCGATTTCGAGCGCGGTCCGGACCGGGCGACCGGCGTAGGAGGCCACCAACGCGTAGAGCGCGGTGGGGTATCCGGGGCGGTAGCGTTCGTACGCTTCGGCCACCGCTCCGAAGCTCAGGGCGCGTTCAGGCATGGGCAGCATCCTGGCACGAGTCCGTTACCGGAAGGAGGCCGCGTTGTCCCGGGCCCAGGTGCGGAAGCTGCGGGCCGGGCGGCCGAGGACGCGTTCGACGGTGTCGGTGACGCGCTCGGGGGAGTGGGTGAAGGACTCCCAGGCGCGCAGGCGGGAGTCGACGAAGGCCGCGTTGCCCCAGGCGGCGGTCAGTTGTTCGCGGGCGACCTCGGGCGGCAGGTCCTCGAAGCGGACCTCGATGCCGGCCTCCTCGCCGATGATGTGGGCGAGTTCGGCGTGCGAGAGCGATTCCGGGCCGGTGATCAGGTACTTGGCGCCCGCGTGGCCGTCCTCGGTGAGGGCGCGGACGGCGACGGCGGCGATGTCGCGCTCGTCGATCAGGGAGCGGCGGGCCTGGCCGTACGGCCAGCGGACGACGCCCTGACGGATCTGGTCGGCCCAACCGAGCATGTTGCCCGCGAAGTCGATGGCCCGGACGAAGGTCCAGTCGAGCGGGGAGTTGCGGATCAGCCGCTCGATCTCCTGGTGGAAGATCGTGGGTGGTTCGTCGTCGGCGAGGTCGGCGACGTCGGTGGAGAGGTAGACGACCCGCTCGGCGTGCTCGGCGATCGCTTCGACGACCGGGCGGGGGTCGATGCCGGGAAGGCCGGGCCACATCAGGTAGACGCGCTCGACCCCGGGCAGGGCGGCGCGGATGCCGGCGGGGTCGGAAAGGTCTCCCGCCACGGACTCGGCGCCCTCGATCGTTCGGTCTGGGTCGCGGACCAGGGCCCGTACGGTGTGGCCTCCTCGAGCGAGTTCGGCCACCACGTGCCGCCCGACACTTCCGCCCGCCCCGATGACAAGAATGTCTCCCATGGCCTGCCGCAACACGGGGAACCGGCGATCTATGCCCGGGAACGAGGAAAGGTCCGATGCCTTGAAGGCATCGGACCTTTCCGATGGAGCGCCAGGCCCGGGTCGCACGGACTCTTCCTACTGAAAGTAGGACGTGCTCTGGTAGCACCGCTGACGCCTGGCGAGGGATCGTGTCCCTCGCAACAAGAAGAAGATTACCAGCTCAGCGGACATGTGACGAACCGGGAGGCAGCGGCCCGCCTCAGCCGCACCCGGCCTCCCGGAGCAGGCGGGCCGGCAGGTACGGGGACTCGACGCGGATCGCCCAGCCCCGGCGGCGGGCGTGGCAGGCGAGGGCGAGGACGCGGAGGTCGATCGTCGCGTCGAGGCCGGTTGGTCGGTCGGCGACGGAGTAGTGGTCGCGGTGCGCCTCCAGGGCGTCGAGGAGCGCGAGGTTGAAGCCGGACTCGTCGCCCTCGACCAGTCGGGCGAGCAGCGCGGCGGGCGGCGGCGGGAAGCCCTGCTCGCCGGCGAACTCCGCTTCGCGCAGCGCCGGTTCGATGTCCGGTTCGGCGCCTCGGAGGTGGTCGTGCAGGGCGCGGCGGTACGCGGCGTGGGCGGAGCGGTCGTGCCGGGTGAGGGCCGGGCCGGCCAGGACGAGCGGGGCCAGGTCCTCGGGGGCGCCGCTGATCAGGGCGAAGTCGACGGCGGCGTGCCAGCGGCCCGGGTGGGAACTGTCGTCACGGGTGGCCGGAAAGGCGGCGGTACGGCCGTCGATGGTCACGTCCACGGTGCTGCCCGGCTCGGCGAGGGCGAGCCGGAACAGGGCGGCGCCGATCTGCGAGGCGCGGCGGTACTCGGCGAGTTGGGCGTCGGTGACGTCGGCGGAGTGCGAGGCGCGGGCCCGGATGAGGCGGGTCTGGTCGGACAGGGCGTCGGCCAGGTCGGCGACGGCGCGGGGGTTGTCGGTGGAGGGGGCCGTCGCCCGCCGGATCGACTCCTCGCAGCGGGCCGCGTAACCCGGGTGGAGCGGGAAAGGCGGGGTGGGGCGGGGGAGTCGGACCGGCCAGGTCACGGCGTCGCGGCCGGGGGCCTCGAAGTTCGTGACGAGGGCGAGGGGGAGGTAGTCGGTGTCGAGCGAGGGGAGCCAGCCGTGCCGGCGGTACGCGAGGGCGGAGAGCGCGAGGGGGAGGAGGGGGAGGAGCGATCGGGGGTGCGGGCCGGAGAGGCCGCTCAGCAGGGTGTGGAGGGTGGCGTCGAAGGCCTCGCGATCGCGGGCGGCCAGGGCGTGGACGGCCCGGAGGGCGGGGTCGGGGGTCGGGGCGGGGAGGTCGACGCCGGTGACGAGGAGGGCGAGGAGGCCGGTGACGAGGTCGTCGGCGGGGGAGAGCGACTGCCAGGTGAAGACGAAGGCTTCGCCGTGGCGGGAGACGGTGTCGGTGAGGACCGCGAGGCAGAAGGCGTCGACCCAGCGGTCGGCGGAGACGGCGGCGGGGGATCCGCCGCCGCCGGGGTCGTAGCTCGTCCCGAAGTTCACGTACGGGAGGAAGACGTGGAAGCGCTCGCGGGGGTGGAAGGCGCAGAAGGAGACCGAGGCGGCGGCTGCTTCGGCGGCGTCGGCGAGGACGGCCTTGGCCTCGGGGGAGTCGAGGGCGGGGGCGGAGACGGAGAGCGCACCGAGGTGGTCGAGCAAGGCCTCGGAGATCAGGGCCCACTCGCGGTCGGTGACGAGGCCGGCCCGGGAGTAGGAGTGGACTCGGCGCCCGATCTCGTAGGCGAAGTCGGAGAAGGGCGAGGGGGCCACCTGGTGACGCGCTGTCCGCATGGGGACGATTGAAGCACCGGCCGGCCTCATCGACCTCCTCGTGCTCCCGGGCGAGTTCAAGCGCTCCCGCGACGCCGCCCGGAGGTGGCGGAACACTCCAAGATCGACTCGTGATCCTTGTTCCCCGCCGCGTCCACGGCCTGCCTCCGCCCTCCCGCAGACTGGCAGGACATGGTGGCCCAAAGACCAAGGACAGCAATCGTGAGCGAGCGCGTTCTCATCCCCCGCAACCGGGGCTTCCTCTTCCTCGACTCCCACCCGGCGGGCTGCTCGCAGCTGGTGGCCGACATGTGGCAGGCCTGCCCCGACCCCGCCGACACCCCCGAGGGTGACGGCCCGGTGGCACTGATCATCGGCTCCTCGGCCGGCTACGGCCTCGCCGCCACCATCGCCGGTCTCAAGAAGGCCGGCATCCGTGGCGTGATGGTCTCCTTCGAGAAGGCCCCGACCGAGCGCCGCACCGGTACGGCCGGCTGGTACCGCACCGCCGCCACCGCCGACCTCGCACGTGCCGCAGGGCGGGACCTGGTCTTCCTCAACGGCGACGCGTTCTCCGACGCCATGAAGGACCAGGTCGCCGACCTCATCGAGCAGCGCTTCGGCGGCCGACTGGACTACCTGATCTACTCGGTGGCCGCGCCCCGCCGCACCGACCCGGACACCGGCGTCACCTACTCCTCCGTCCTCAAGCCGATCGGCGCGGCCAACCGCACCCGGACCCTGGTCTTCGACGGCGAGGGCGCCCCCGAGGTGCGCGAGGTCGAGACCGGCCCGGCCGAGGGCGACGACGTCGAGCAGACCGTGGCCGTGATGGGCGGCGCGGACTGGGAGCGCTGGATCGACCACCTGGCCTGTCGCGGTCTGCTCGGCGAGGGCTTCGCCACCGCCGCGCTCTCCTACATCGGCTCGCCGCTGACCGCCGCGATCTACCGCCAGGGCACCATCGGTGCGGCCAAGGCCCACCTGGAGGCCACCGCCCGCACGCTGAACGACCGGCTGGACAAGACGGTCGGCGGCCGGGCCGTGACCTCCGTCAACGGCGCCGCCGTCACCCAGTCCTCCACCGCCATCCCGGGCATCGCCCTGTACCTCGGCCTGCTGCGGGCCGTCCTCGGCGACCGCCTGGTCCCGCCGGTGCACCAGCTCGCTTCCCTGTGGGACCAGTTGACCGGCGCCGCCCCGCTCGCCCTGGACGAGGAGGGCCGCGTGCGCCTCGACACCTGGGAGCTCACCGACGACGTCCAGGCGGCCGTGGCCGAACGCTGGGACGCCGCGACGACCGACTCCATCGCCGGTCTGGCCGACCTCGACTGGTTCCGCGCCGAGGTCAGCCGCCTGTACGGCTTCTCGGTGCCGGGCATCGACTACACCGCCCCCGTGGCCACCGACATCCCCTGGCCCGGCGCCACCGACTGACCACCCCTGGCGCGGGGGGGGGGGGGGCGGCCCCCCGCCCCCCCCCCCCCCCCGGGGGGCCGGCCCCCCCCCGGGGGGCCCCAAAAAAAACCACCACGCGGCGGGGAGCACAAAGAGAAAAACC
>NZ_JBMVFA010000015.1:140870-186810 GCF_049543595.1 Kitasatospora sp. NPDC094028
CGGGGGGGCCCGCCCCACCCCCCCCCCCCCCCCCCCCCCCCCCCCCCCCCCCCCCCCCCCCCCCCCCCCCCCCCCCCGGGGGCGGGGGGCCCCCCCCCCCCCCCCCCCCCCCCCGCGGCACCGTTTGCCGGCTCGGCCCGCAGATCGGAATTCGGCCCGATATTCCACCCTGCTAGGCGATGTGCTCCCGAATGATCTCGCCGATCTGCCGGGGAAGGCCGGGCGAGAACAATGCGTGCCCCATTCCCGGAATCGGCCGGAACCGGGAACGCGGGATCTCCCCGGCGAGGGCACGGCCGTGCGGGAGCGGGCGCAGCGGGTCCTCGGTGCCGTGCAGGACGAGGGTCGGGGCCTCGATCGAGGACAGTGGGACCAGACGGTCCTCGGTCATGGCGCGTCCGGCCAGGTCGTGGTTGAGGGCCGCGGTGGGGTCGCCGGTCAGGTCGAAGGAGGCCGCCACGAAGCGGCGGGCGGCGGGCTCGTCGAACGGGAGGGCGTCGCCGTGGAGCACCCGCCAGGTCTCCACGTTCGCCGCGACGTACTCGTCCCGGGTGCCCTGGGGGCGGGCGGCCCGCTGGGCGAGGTGCGTCAGGAAGCGGGCCGAGGGCGGCGGCAGGTCGCCGGGGTCGGGGGCCTGCCCCGCCAGGGCGCGGGCCCAGGCCGGGCCGGGGTTGTGGCCCATCGGGCCGGTCATCATCGCGGTCAGGGTCAGCACGCGTTCGGGGCGGTGCACGGCCAGCCACTGGCCGATGGCACCGCCCAGGGACGCCCCGACGACGTGCGCCGCGGCCACGCCGTGGCCGTCGAGCACCGCCGTCGCGTCGGTGGCCAGGTCCGCCAGCGTGTACGGGCGGGCGGCGAAGTCCACGCACGAGGACCGGCCGGTGTCGCGGTGGTCGTAGCGGATGACCTGGCGGCCGCCGGCGGCCAGGGCGTCCACCAGCTCGTCCGGCCAGCCGATGCCCGGCGCGGCCGTGCCCATCACCAGCAGGACCGCCGGGGCGTCCGGGGCGCCGAACCGTTCGGTCCGCAGCCGCAATTCACCGGACCCGACGAATAACTCGGTGTGTGAAGTCATGGCCGCCAACATAGCGAACGGGAAATCAATTATCCATTCGCGCGCGAATATGACTTTCCATTGTTTTCGTGATAAAATAAAGGCTGTCTGGGGGAGTGGGATCGCTCCGCTCAGCCGGCCACGCGCACCACGTACTTGCCCAGCGCCCGCCGCTCCTGCATGGCGTCGTGCGCGGCCGGGACGGCCTCCAGCCCGGCGAGTTCGGTGACCGCCAGGCCGAGCCCGCCGCCTGCGAGCAGGTCGAGGACCCGGCGGATCGCCCGGCCCAGCCGCGCGGGGTCGCCGGCGGCCATGGCGCGGTGGCTGAAGCCGGTGACGGTGAGGTTCTGGGCCATCAGGCGGCCGAGCGGGGGCAGGGCGTCGAGGGCGCCGCCGCCCGCGTTGCCGAACAGGACGATCCGGCCGCCGTGCACGGCGAGGTCGAGGTCCAGGTCCAGCGCCTCGGTGCCGAGTGGGTCGAGCACGAGGTCGACACCCCGCCCGCCGGTCGCCTCCCGGACGGCGTCGAGCAGGCCGGCGTCCCGGGCGAAGGCGTGGTCGTAACCGGCGTCGACGGCCGCGGCGGCCTTCTCGGGCCGGCCCACCGTGCCGATCAGCCGGCCGCCGCCGAGCAGCGGGACGAGCTGGGCGATCGCGTTCCCGATCCCGCCGCCGGCCGAGTGCACCAGCACGGTGTCCCCGGCGGTGAACCGGCCGGCGTCGCCGAGCAGCAGCATCGCGGTGGCCAGGCCGAGCGGGACGGCGGCGGCCTCGCGCAGCGGCACGCCGTCCGGAACGGGCACGGTGAGTGCGGCCGGGGCGAGCGCGACCTCGGCCAGTCCGCCGCCGGCCGGTGCGGCCACCACCCGGTCGCCGACCGTCAGACCGGTGACGCCCTCGCCGAGTTCCCGGACGGTGCCGGCCACTTCCTTGCCCGGCAGGTGCGGCCACGCGGCGGTGTAGCCGCCGTCGCCCCGGCGGGCCATCACGTCGACGAAGTTGAGTCCGGCGTGGGCGACGTCGATCGCGACCTCGCCGGGGCCGGGGCGCGGCGCGTCGATCTCCCGGACCTGCGAGTTCTCGCTCCCGCCGGCCGCCGTCATCACCAGTGCACGCATGGCGAAACCCCCTCCGTTACGATGTTCTACGAACATCGAATTTGGTGTTGCGACAGTGGTACCACTCCTTTTCGGTGATTGTCGAACATCGCAGATCAGGGAGGTCGTCAGATGCCCCGAAGCACCCGCCGCCGACCGGCGCTCGCGCACCCCGAGCCCGAGCAGATCGATCTCTTCGACGTCCTGCACGCGCTCTCCGACCCCACCCGGATGACCATCGTCAGCGTGCTGCGCGCCGAACCGGAACGCGTCTGCGGCACCTTCCCGGTGAACGTCGCGCCCTCCACGCTCAGCCACCACTTCAAGGTGCTGCGCGAGGCCGGCCTGATCCGCCAGCGGGAGGAGGGCAACCGCCGGTTCAGCGCTCTGCGCATCGTCGACCTGGAGCAGCGCTTCCCCGGCCTGCTCGACAGCGTCCTCGCCGCCCACGCCCGCCCGGTGGATGCGGCGGGCGCGGACGACGAGGGCTGAACGGTCGGTCAGCGCATCGGGGGCGGGGTCGGGCCGGGCGCGGAAAGCCGACGACCCCGGCCGCACGGGGGTGGCGGCCGAGGTCATCGGTCAAGGGGGAGCGGGCTGGCGCCCGGCTCCCGGTCCGGTGGTCGAGGGGCCTCGACGGTGACGGCGGCGCACTGGCCCGCTGTCATGTCCTCAGCCTCCCACCGGAACCGGTGCCGCCGCCTCCGACCTGCGACGGGCTTCGCGCCGCCGCCTCCCCCCGGTGGGGGAGGACCGGCTCCACCCGGAAGACGGGCTGCTCAGCGCCGCCATGGGGTATACGAAGGGTTCGGCGCGGGCGGCGGGCCTCAGCGCAGCCGCGAGGAGGACAGGATCGACGCCAGGTGCGCCACCACCATCCCCCAGGTGATCACCGTGATCCCGGCGAGCGTCCACCGCGTCGCGTCCAGGTTGTGCAGGCCCGCGTCCACCACGGCCGCCGCCAGCAGGACGAGGGAGGCCTCGATGCCGTTCGTCACCCGGTGGATCTTGAAGATCGAGGCGAGCCGGCGGGCCGTCGCGATGCCCTGCGAGCGCGGCTGGGTCGACTCCTCGTCCGCCGGCGCCTGCCCGCTGCGGGCCCGGGCCACGTCCACCAGGTCCGTCGAGGCCTTCAGCAGCACCACGCCGAGCGCGGCCGCCAGGCCCGCCGACACCCACAGGTCCGAGCCGCCGCGGGCCGCCCGGACGCCGGCGCCGATCATCAGCGCGGCGTCCGCCAGGTAGGCGCCGAGCCGGTCCACGTACACCCCGGCCATGCTGAACTGGCGCTTCCAGCGCGCCACTTCGCCGTCCACGCAGTCGAACAGCAGGAACAGCTGGAACAGCACGGCGGCCAGCACCGCGCCGGTCAGGCCGGGGATCAACAGTGCCGCGCCGCCGCCGACCCCGCACACCACCATCACCCAGGTGAGCGTGTTCGGCGACACCGAGGTGCGCACCAACTGCCGGGTGGTGCGCAGCGAGAGGGCCCGCATGTACAGCCGGCCCGCCCAGTGCTCACCGTTGCGGCTCTGCAGCTTGGCCTGCGGCTGGCACACCTCGCGCAGTTCGGCGAGCGCCGGAGCAGCCACCATGACGAATTCCCTCCACCTGTCCCGAAACGATCACCACGAAGGCTAAGGCCTGCGGGAGGGTGCTCCGACCAGCTCTCAGACCAGCCCGCCGGCCAGCTCTCAGGCCAGCCCTCCGACCAGTCCTCCGGCCGGCCCGCCGGACCGACCGGCGGGCCCCGAAAACCGGTGGGCCGCCGAAGGCCCCCGGGCTAGGCTGCCCGGGTTCGCCGGAACCGGAGCCCCCGGGCCCGATCACCCGCTCCCGCAAGCCGGTTGAGGCGGTCCGACGCGGCCGCGGGGCGGATGACGAGGAGCACACACCATGGTGACCACGGGCGCCCCGCAGAGCCCCGAACTGGCCCGACTCCTGGACGGCCACCGGCCGCAGGGCCCGGCCGAGACCGCCGACCACGCCCGGGTCCGCCCGCGGGCCGACGCCCCGGACGCCTGGGAGCGCGCCACCCCGCTGCACTTCACCGCCTCGGCGCTGATCGTCCACCCGCCGACCCGCCGGGTCCTGCTGCGCTGGCACGCCCGCCAGCAGGCCTGGCTGCAGGTCGGCGGCCACGGCGACCCGGGGGAGACCGGCCCGCTGGACATCGCCCTGCGCGAGGGCCGCGAGGAGACCGGCCTCGCCGACCTCGCCCCCTGGCCCGACGCGGCGCTCGTCCACCTGGTCGTGGTGCCCGTCCCCGCCTCGCCCGTCGAGCCCGCCCACGAGCACGCCGACCTGCGCTTCCTGCTGGCCACCGACACCCCGGACGACGCCCGCCCGGAGAACCCGGCCGCGCCGCTGGCATGGCTGACCATCGAGGAGGCCAAGGAGCGGACCACCGAGGAGAACCTGCGGGAGACCCTGGACCGCGCCGCCCGCCTGCTCGCCTGACGCCCCCGCCCGTTCGCCCGCTGCCCCCGCCCGCCGTCCAGACGGAGAGAACCCCCCGATGCACACCGACCAGATCCTCATCTTCGACGCCGACGACACCCTCTGGGAGAACAACGTCCTCTTCGAGCGGGTCACCGAAGGCTTCCTGGACTGGGTCGCCGCCCCGGCCGAGCGGGACGGCGCCCTCGCCCTCCTCAACGAGATCGAGGCCGCCAACACCCCCGTCCTCGGCTACGGCGCCGGTGCCTTCCGGCAGAGCCTCGCCGACTGCCTCGGCCGACTGCGCGGCGACCGCACCCCCACCGCCGCCGAGCTGGCCCGGATCGACGACCTGCTCGCCCCGCTCACCAGGCGCGACGGGATCGAGCTGATCCCCGGCGTCGCCGACACCCTCGCCGAACTCGCCGGCCGCCACCACCTGCTGCTGCTCACCAAGGGCGACCGGCGGGAGCAGCTGGCGAAGGTGGCGGTCTCCGCCATCGACCACCACTTCCGCGGCATCCACGTGGTGGCCGAGAAGTCGACCGACACCTACCACCGGTTCACCGCCGACCTCGGCCTCGACCCCGCCCGCAGCTGGATGATCGGCAACTCGCCGAAGTCCGACATCGCCCCCGCCCGCCGGGCCGGCCTGCGCACGGTCTTCATCCCGCACGAGCACACCTGGGTGCTGGAGCACCAGGAGCTGGGCCCGGACGAGGCGACGCTGCAGCTCACGGCCTTCCCGGAGCTGCTGCGCCACTTCTGAGCCGCACCGCCGCGTCGTACCGCCGAGTCGTCCCGCCGAGCTACATCGCGAGCGCGGCGACCGGGGCCTGGCTCGTCCCCCGGTACAGCCAGGCCCGCTCGGCGGCCGACCAGACGCTCGTCGTCAGCAGGTAGAGCGCCGCGGCCACCGGCACCAGCAGCGCGAAGAACACCGACCCGAACGACAGGTACGGCAGCAGCGCCGCCCCCGGCTGCGGGGTGGTCTGCGCCGCCGCCGCGCGCCGGGCCCGGCGGTAGTTGACGTACCCCACCGCCGCCAGCCCGGCGTACAGCACCGCGAACACCGCGACCTGCCCGGCGCCGTGCGCGTTCCCGGCGTGCAGGCCGAGCGGGACGCCGAACAGGGTGTGGTCCAGCAGGTCGTTCGGGGTGGTGAACAGCCGGTACATCACCGAGAAGAACGGGATCTGGATCAGCACCGGCAGGCACCCGGCGACCGGCGAGACCTGCTCCTTCCGGTACAGCTCCGCCATCGCCTCCCGCAGCTTCTCCGGCTGGTTCTTGTGCTTCTTGTTCAGCTCGGCGACCTTCGGCGCGAGCTTCGAGCGGGCCTTCTCCCCGCGCGCCGCCGCCCGCGCCAGCGGGTGCAGCGACAGGCGGACGACGAGGACGAACAGGACGATCGCGAGTGCGGTCGGCAGGACGTGGGCGAGAGCGGCGACCGCGGCGTGGGCGACGGTGACGGCCGGGTCGAGAACGGCGAGAACGGACATGGTGGAGCGAGCCCTCCGGGGTCTCAGGACATGAGTGGTCGACGGAGGACGGCCGCGCGGAACGCGTGCGAACGTGCGGGGTTACGCGGCCGCCGGGGCCGCACCCGGTGCCCTGGGACGTCGCCTGCCCCGGGCGTCCGGATCACGCTGCGGAAGGAACGCGGTACGGAAGGCCCGGCGCCGCAGCACTCCGCTGCGCACCACGGCGGGCGCCCGCGCGCCCAGCAGCCGGGCACCGGCCAGTGTCCCGGCGACCGCCCCGGCCACCAGGGCCAGGGCCGCCACGGTGGCGACGGACGTCAGCACGCCGCCCTCGGTCACCAGCTCCCCGGTCAGCACCCGGAGCAGCCCGAGCAGCATCGCGACGACGCCCACAGCGCATTCCCCCTCGGTGTTGTCCCGGTTCCGATGTCCACGCGTCCAGCAGGACGATCGTACGGCCCCCCGAGTTCCCGCCCTCCCCGGGGCGTCGTACCGGCTGTCGTAACCGGCTGTCGTAACCGGTTGTCGCGCGGGGTGTAGCCGCCGGTGCTACGCGGGGCTACCGTGGAGGACATGAAGACCATTACCCAGCGGGAGTTCCGGAACAACTCCGCCGCCGTGATGGACGCGGTGGAGGCCGGGGAGACCTTCCACATCACCCGGAACGGGGTCGAGGTCGCCGAGCTGCGGCCGGTCACCGGGCGGCGCCGGCTCACGGCCGAGGAGCTGGTGGCCCGGCACGTGAAGCTGCCCAAGGTGGACTACCAGCAGATGCGCAAGGAGGCCGAGGAGTACTTCGGCCCCGAGGAACTGGTCGGCGACGAGGGCGACGACCCGTTCGAGCGCCGGCGTGGCTGAGCGCCGCCGCGCCCCCCGCCGCCGGCCGGCCGGGGTGCTGGACACCTGCGTCTACATCGACCTCGCGCTGCTCAACCCGGCCGACCTGCCGGCCGTGCCCGAGCTGACCGCGATCACCTTCGCCGAGCTGCAGCAGGGCGTGTCGATGGCCCGCGACCCGGCCAGCCGCGCCGCCCGGCTGGAGGTGCTGGGCGCCGCGATGGCCGACTTCGACCCGCTGCCCTTCGACGCGGCCGCCGCCGCCCGCTACGGGACGCTGGTGACGCTCACCATCGCCGCCGGACGGCAGCCGAGGCCGCGCCGGATCGACCTGATGATCGCCGCCGTCGCCTCCGCGCACGGGCTGCCGCTCTACACCCGCAACGTGGCGGACTTCCGCGGGCTGGGCTCGGCGGTGGAGGTCATCGGGATCTGACCCGGCCCGGGGCGGCGCTCAGCGGGACCGGAGGGCGACGGCTCCGTCCCGCTCGATCCGGTCGGCCAGGGCGGCCGCGTACCGGAGGGCATCCGACCGGCGCCGGGTGCGCAGCAGGACGGTGTTCCCGCCGCCCTTGGCCCGCTCGCTCCCCGCCTTGGCGGCGACGGCCCAGCGTGGGCGGCCGAGCAGGGCGAGGAGCAGCCAGCGGACCCCGAAGTTCAGGCCCACCAGGAGGGCGATGGGGATCAGCAGCAGGACCCCTTCGCCGCCGGCGTTGCCGCTGAGGTGGCGCATGGGGTCGTAGGCGTGCAGCGGCCTGGCGGTGGCCCGGAGCCGGCCGAGCCACACGACGGCGATCCGGACCGGTTCCCCGTCCGGCCCGGTCGTGTCGACGTGGCCGATGGAGCCGGTCCGCCTGCCCCCGCTCCAGGACTCCCGCTCCCTGGCGGTGTTCTCGATCCGCTGCCGCTCGCGCAGCTCGGCCTCCCCTGCGGCCGCGCGCTGCGCGAACTCGGCGTTCCAGACCTTCTCGCGCTGCTTCTGCGCGGCCGCCCACTCCCGCTCGCGCTGCCGCCGCTCGTCCGCGTCGGCCGGGGCCCGCCACCCTCGCTGATCAGCCATCCGATCAGCTTAGAAGATCAACGGGAGGCAGGTCTGCCCCCCGACCCGGCATCAGCCCACCCTGACCGTCGTCCCCGTGGCGGCCGAGCTGCGGGCGGCCTCCAGCACCGCGAGGACGGCCACCGCGTCGTACGGGTCGACCGGCGGCGGGGTGCCCGGGGTGGCCAGGGCTGCGGCGACGCCCGCGTAGAAGGCGGGGTAGTCGCCCGGGTCGGTGGGCAGCGAGATCGCCGACTCGTCGGTGCCCAGGGTGCCGTACCGCTCGGGCCGGTCCGCGCCCCACGGGCGGCCGCCGTCCGGGCGCAGGCCCGCCCGCAGGTCGGCCTCCTGCGGGTCCATGCCGGTCTTGACGTACCCGGCGGTGTCGCCGAGCACCCGCAGCCGGGGGCCGATCAGCGGGGCGACGGCGCTGGTCCACAGGTGCGAGCGGGTGCCGGAGGCGTGGGTCAGGGCGAGGAAGGCGTCGTCGTCCACCACCGCGCCGTCGCGCCGCACGTCGATCTCCGCGTACACCGTGTCGACCGGGCCGAACAGCGTGAGCGCCTGGTCGACCAGGTGGCTGCCCAGGTCGTACAGCGTGCCGCCGGCCTCGGCCGGATCGGCCAGCTCTCGCCAGCCCGGCTTCGGCTTGGGCCGGAACCGCTCGAACCGGGACTCGAAGCGGTGCACCCGGCCCAGCGCGCCGCCGCGCACCAGCCGGCTCGCGGTGAGGAAGTCCCCGTCCCAGCGCCGGTTCTGGAACACGGACAGCAGGACGCCCCGGGCCTCGGCGAGCCGGCACAGCTCCAGCGCCTCGGCCGCCGTGCCGGCCAGCGGCTTGTCCACCACGGTGGCCAGCCCGGCCCGCAGCGCGGCGCGGGCGAGCGGGGCGTGGGTGCGGTTCGGGGTGGCGACGACCACCAGGTCCAGCGCGTCCGGATCGGCCAGCAACTGCTCCGGCGTGTCCACGGCCCGCGCTCCCGGATGCTCCCGCGCCAGCCGTTCCCGGCGCTCGGCGTTCGCGGTGACCACGGCCGCCAGCCGCAGCCCCGGGGTGGTGGCGATCAGCGGGGCGTGGAACGCGGAGCCGGCCAGGCCGTACCCGACCAGGCCGACCCGGATCGGGCCAGGGTTCTCGGAACTCATGCCGCCCACTCAACCACGCCCCGCCCGATCGCTCCCGGTATCACCCCGTGCGGGCCGATGGGGGCGGTTCCCGTTCGGGCGAAGCCGGAGCGCTCCCACGGCGACAAGCGGGCGAGGGCCCGATACGAAGGTGGGGGAACAAGTTCGAGGCCGAACCGACACCTCGTCGGCCTCCCCCGGCCTCCGGAAAGGACCTCCCCCATGGCCGTGCCCACCACCTTCGACCACCACGCCACCGGCTACAGCCTCGCGCACGCGTACTGCCTCGCCCTCGCCTCCGACCTGGCGTACAAGGACGACGCCGTCATCGACCGGCAGGCCGCCGACTGGGGCTACACCGCGACCCGCCACCACGAGACGCGCTTCACCCCGCCGTTCCCGCTGGAGGACACCCAGGCCTACACGATGGCGAGCGACCGGATGATCGTGGTCGCCTTCCGCGGCACCGAGCCCAGGGAGATCCGCGACTGGCTCTCCGACGCCACCACCCCGCCCTGGCCGGGCCCGGCCGGCACCGGATACGTCCACTACGGCTTCGCCCAGGCCCTCGAATCGATCTTCCCGGACGTCCGGAAGGCGATCGCCGAACTGCGCACCGACGACCAGAGCGTGTGGCTCACCGGCCACAGCCTCGGCGGCGCCCTCGCGATGCTCGCCGCCGCCCGGCTGGAGCTGGAGGAGCCCGCCCTCCGGGCGGACGGCGTCTACACCTTCGGCCAGCCGCGGACCTGCGACCGCCTCCTGGCCGCCGCGTACAACAAGGGCCTGAAGGAACGCAGTTACCGCTTCGTCAACGCCAACGACATCGTGCCGCAGCTGCCGCCCGAGCCCGCCTTCACCCACGTCGCCGCCCTGCGGTACCTCGACACCGCCGGAAAGCTGCACGACAGCCTCCCGCTGATGGCCGGGCTCACCGAGCGCGCCAAGGGCCTGTCCGCCGCCGCGTTCGAGCCCACCGGCGAGGGCCTGCGCGACCACTTCATGGCCAACTACCTCGCGGCGCTGCGCAAGAACCTCGCCTGACACCGCCCGCGGCCGCGCCGCCCGGACCTCCCGGACACCCTCCCCGGAGGTCCGGGAGCCCGGGCCCTGTGGGCCGCACAGGCGGGCGACTACGCTGGTCGGCGTTGGGGCAGCCTGTGGCGCCCGGCCGGCCGAGGGTGTCCGGTCCGGAGCGATGTGCGAAATCGTTCAGAACCGTTGCAAGACCGAGGGAGACACCTACGTGGCAGAGCGCAAGCCCATCGAGTCGTGGCTGACCGACATGGACGGGGTCCTCATCCACGAGGGCACGCCGATCCCGGGGGCCGCCGAGTTCATCAGCAAGCTGCGGGAGTCCGGCAAGCCGTTCCTGGTGCTGACCAACAACTCCATCTACACCCAGCGCGACCTGCACGCCCGGCTCTCCCGGATGGGGCTCGACATCCCCGCCGAGAACATCTGGACGTCGGCGCTGGCCACCGCCAAGTTCCTCAGCACGCAGCGCCCGGGCGGTACCGCCTACGTGATCGGCGAGGCCGGCCTCACCACGGCCCTGCACGACGCCGGGTACGTGCTGACCGACAGCGAGCCCGATTTCGTCGTCCTCGGCGAGACCCGGACCTACTCCTTCGAGGCGCTCACCAAGGCGATCCGCCTGATCAACCAGGGCGCCCGGTTCATCTGCACCAACCCGGACGAGACCGGCCCCTCCACCGAGGGCGTGCTGCCGGCCACCGGCTCGGTCGCGGCGCTGATCACCAAGGCCACCGGCGTGGAGCCGTACTTCGTCGGCAAGCCGAACCCGCTGATGATGCGGGAGGCCCTGAACACCGCCGGCGCCCACTCGGAGACCGCGGTGATGATCGGCGACCGGATGGACACCGACATCGTGGCCGGCATGGAGGCCGGGATGGAGACCATCCTGGTGCTCACCGGCCTGACCGCCGCCGAGGACGTCGAGCGGTTCCCGTACCGGCCGACCCGGGTGGTCAAGTCGATCGCGGACCTGGTCGAGCTGGTCTAGCCTCTGCGGTGCTGTCGTGAGCCCCGTTCCGGCCGAGTGCCGGCGCGGGGCTCGTCTCGTACCTGCGGGGAGGGCCGGGCGGAGATGAGTGTCACCGGGGAAACGGTGGGGTCGGTGGGGCCGGGGGAGCAGGGGGAGCCGGCGGAGTCGGCGGGGGAGAAGCGGGTCACCTGGGCCGAGTTGTACTTCGACCTGGTCTTCGTCTTCGCCATCACCCAGGTCTCGGCCCTGCTGCACCACCACCACGACCTGACCGGCCTGGTCGAGGCGCTGGTGGTGTTCGTCCCGGTCTACTGGTGCTGGGTCGGCACCACCGTGCAGGCCAACATCCGGGACGTGGACAACCCGCGCGACCGCCTGGGCATCCTGCTGGTCGGCCTGGCCGGGCTGTTCATGGCGCTCGCCATCCCGGGCGCGTACGGCCGGCGCGGTCTGCTGCTCGGCGTCGCGTACTGGCTGGCCCGGGTGGTGCTGCTGCTCCTGGTGGCCCGCCTCCCGGGGGTCTGGCGCGGCCCGTACGGGGTGGCCGTGCTGATCAGCGGGCCGCTGCTGGTGGCGGGCGGGCTGCTGCCGGACGGGCCACGGCTGGCGCTGTGGTCGGTGGCCGCGCTGTGCGACCTGGCGGCGCCGCTGGTGTTCCGGCGGCGGCTCGCCGCGGTGTCCTACCACCCGGCGCACATGCCCGAGCGGTTCGCGCTGTTCCTGCTGGTGGCGCTCGGCGAGTCGGTCGTCGGGATCGGCGGCCCGGCCGCCGCCGCCCGGCTGGACGCGGCCGAACTCACCGCCGTCGCGGCCGCGTTCACCATCTCGGTGGGCCTGTGGTGGCAGTACTTCGTGCACGCGGCGGACGCGATGCGGCACGCCGTGGAGACCGCCGACTCGCGCCGGGACGTCGTCCGGCGGATCTTCCAGTACGGCCACCTGGCGCTGGCCGCCGGGGTGATCGGGGTGGCGGTCGGCTTCGAGGAGACGGTCGCCGACCCGTGGGCGGCGCTCGGCCCCGGCTCGGTGGCGCTGCTGTACGGCGGGTGCGGGCTGTACCTGCTGACCTTCGGCTACACCCGCTGGATGATGTTCCGCCGGGTCGCCGTCACCCGGCTCACCGCCGCGGCGGTAGTGCTGGCGCTGCTGCCGGCGATGGTGCGGCTGCCCGCGCTGGTGGTGCTGGTGACGCTGGCGGTGCTGCTGGTGGCCCTCAACGTGGTGGAGCACGTGGCGATCGCGCGGGCGGCCGCCGCCGCGAAGACCGGTGTCCGGGAGGCTCCGCCGGAGCCCGTGACCGCTCCGGCGGACCGGGCTGTCGGTGGGCCTGTGTAGCGTTCGGGGTGAAAGCGGGCGTGCGGCACAACAGCCGCGATGTGGGAGGTAGATGTCGTGACGGAGACGGTCGAGTCGGTCGGGGCGGGCGCGGTCGAGGCCGGCGCGGGCGGCGGGCTGGAGCTGCCCGAGTCCTGGCGCGCGGTGCTGGGCGCCGAGGCGGAGAAGCCGTACTTCGCGCAGCTGGCGGACTTCGTGGCGGCCGAGCGCGCGGAGCACCAGGTGTTCCCGCCGAGCGGCCAGGAGTTCGCCGCGCTGGAGGCCACGCCGTACGAGAAGGTCCGGGTGCTCGTCCTCGGCCAGGACCCGTACCACGACGACGGCCAGGCGCACGGCATGAGCTTCTCGGTGCTGCCCGGCACGAAGACGCCGCCCTCGCTGCGCAACATCTTCAAGGAGCTGGACGCCGACCTGGGCGTCCCGGCCCCGGACAACGGCTACCTGATGCACTGGGCCGAGCAGGGCGTGCTGCTGCTCAACGCGGTGCTCACGGTCCGCGCGCACGAGGCCAACTCGCACAAGGCGAAGGGCTGGGAGAAGTTCACCGACGCCGTGATCAAGGCGGTGAGCGCGCGCGAGGAGCCGGTGGTCTTCGTGCTGTGGGGCAACTACGCGAAGAAGAAGCTGCCGCTGATCGACACCGAGAAGCACGTGGTCGTGCAGGGCGCGCACCCGTCGCCGCTGTCCGCCAAGCTGTTCTTCGGCAGCCGCCCGTTCTCGCAGATCAACTCGGCGCTGGACGGCTTCGGCGGCGAGCCGATCGACTGGCGGGTGCCGGACCTCAAGCAGGGCTGAGCCCGCCCCCGGGGGGCACGGGTGGCCGCGAGCGGACGGAAGTCCACCCGCGGCCGCCCGGCGTTCACCGATGCGGGCCGTACGGCCACCCCGGGTGTGCTTAGCTGGTGCCGGCAGGCCCTGGGCTGGGTGGGGAAGGGCGGTACGTGCACGTGCGACGACGGGCAGGATCGTTTCGGTGGGCCGCTCCGGCCGCGGGACTCGCGCTGGCGGTGACCGGCTGCGGCGGCTCGGACGGCGGCGGCGCGAACGGCGGGCCGCCCCCGGCGGCCCCGCCCGCCACGACCACCGGCCCGGCAGCCGACGCCCTGCCCCAGCTCCCCGGCCAGGCCTTCTACGTGTCCGACCGCACCAACGCCGCCCAGCAGCTCACCGCGCTGCGCGGCCAGGGCCGGACGGCCGACGCCGACAGCCTGCTGAAGATCGCCGCCCAGCCCTCCGCGCAGTGGCTCGGCGAGCAGGGCGCCCGGGAGATCGCCGACCAGGTCAGCCGCCGGGCCACCGAGGCGGACCGCACCGCGGTCTTCGTCGCCTACAACATCCCGCACCGCGACTGCGGCCTCTACTCGGCCGGCGGCGCCGCCGACGCCGCCGCCTACCGCGCCTGGATCACCGGCGTCGCCGAGGCCCTCGCCGACCGCCGGGCCTGGGTGGTGCTGGAGCCGGACGCCGTCCCGCACACCCTGGACGGCTGCGGCGTCAAGGGCGACCAGGCCGCCGAGCGGTACGGCCTGCTGGCCTTCGCCGTCCAGGAGCTGAAGAAGCGCCCGAACGTCCGGGTCTACCTGGACGCGGGCAACCCCGGCTGGGCGCAGGACCCGGCCGAACTCGCCGGCGCCCTGCGCAAGTCGGGCATCGCCGCGGCGGACGGCTTCGCCGTCAACGTCGCCAACTTCTACGACACCGGCCGGAACGCGGCCTACGGCGACGGTCTCTCCACCGCCCTGGGCGGGAAGCACTTCGTCATCGACACCAGCCGCAACGGCAACGGCCCGCTGGGCGGCGACTCCTGGTGCAACCCGCCCGGGCGCGCGCTGGGCGAGCGGCCCACCGCCGACACCGGGCGGCCCGGGGTCGACGCCTACCTGTGGGTCAAGAACCCGGGGGAGTCGGACGGCGAGTGCGGCCGGGGCGAGCCCAGGGCGGGCGAGTTCTGGCTGCCGTACGCCCTGGGGCTGGCCCGGGCCGCCCGCTGATCCGACGTACGGTCAGGCCTTCACCTCGACCCAGCGCGCCACCGAGGGCGTGCCCTGGCCGTCCGTCAGGAACAGCATGTACCAGCCGGGCGGCAGCAGGTCGGGGTTGGCCGGCAGGGCGAGCGAGACCCCGTCCGCGGTCCGCCCGGTGATGTCCAGGGCCACCGAGCGCTGCTCGACGTCCGTCACGTGGGTGACCGAACTCGGCCGGATCAGCTTGGCGGTGGCCACCGCGTCCGGCCGCGCGGTGCCGACCCGGACGGTGCCGCCGAGCTTCGCCGCCGCGGGCGCGTCCGTCACCTGCGGGCGGTCGCCGTGGTACAGGTACGGCGGGGTGTAGATCTCGATCCGCTGCTCGAAGCCGCCCGGCTGGGTCTCGTCCTTGTCCGCGAACAGCGGGTTGGAGCCGAGCACGGCGACCCGCCCGTCCGGGAGCAGCACCGCCTCGGAGTGGTAGTTGCGGCCCACCGTGGGCTCGGCGGCCTTCTTGAAGGTGTTGGAATCCGGGTGGTACACCTGCGCCTTGAGCAGGTCGCTGTCGCCGCGGCCGCGGTAGCCGCTGGAGCCGCCGGTGGTGAACACGGTGTCGTCCGGGAGGATCACGCTGTTGAGGTAGCGGGTGCCGCCGGCCGGCAGGTCCGGGCCCGGGGTGAAGACGGGCTTGGCGGCCGAGAGGTCGGCGATGTCGGTGCGCGCGGTGGACAGCGGGGACTCGCCGACGCCGCCGCCGCCGAGCAGCATCACCTTCTGCGCCTGCGCGGGCGGCAGCAGCACCGAGGAGGAGGTCTCGGTCAGGTTCTGGTCGCGCAGGCCGGGGACGGGCTGGAAGCTGTTGTCCGCGAGGTTCCACAGGCCGGGCTGGCGGCCCTTGTCGGCGGGCCCGTAGCCCGCGTTGGAGCCGGAGTAGAAGAGCTTCCCGTTCGCCGTCAGGAAGATCGACGGGTAGGTCGGGAAGTAGCGGTCGGGGCCCTTCGCCCAGGTCCTGGTCTTCGGGTCGTAGATCTCGTTGTCGTTGCCGTTGAGGATCTCGCCGGTGTCGTCGAGGCCGGAGACGGTGACCACCCGGCCGTCGCCCAGCCCGGTGAGGGTCGGGTACCAGCGGGCGTGGGCCATGTCGGTGACCTGCTCGTACAGCTCGGTGTCCGGGTTGAACTCGAAGGCGGAGCGGATGCCCTGGTACTCCTGCTTGTCCAGGGTGATCCTGGCGCTCTGCCCGTACAGGTTGTGCGAGTCGACCCCGGCCAGGCCCTTGATCCGGTACTGGGCCGGCGCGCCGGAGACCCAGTCCTTGCCCTCGCCGAGGGCCTCGACGAAGACGTGCGTCTCGCCGGCGGTGACCTTGGTCTGCGCGCCGGCGCCGGCCTTGGTCGCGGCCGGGACGGTCACGTCCGCGGTGGAGGCGTACTCGCGGCCGTTCGGGGCGACGAAGACGGTGCCCTTGGGGAAGCTCCGGGCGCGCTCCGGGCTCTCGTTGCGCACGCGCATCACGCCGCCCGCCTTCTTCACGGCGCCGTCCAGCTTCTCGTACCGGGCGGTGCCGCCGGCGACCAGCACCCGGCCGTCCGGGAGGGACGTGTGGCCGCCGCAGAACATGTCTGCGGGGGTGGGTATCAGCTTGTACGTGTTCGCGGCCGGGTCCCACAGCAGGCTCTTGAAGGTGCCCGCGTTGAACTGCTTCTCGTCGTTGCCGGAGCCGGCCACGATGAGCACCTTGCCGGTGCGCAGCACGGTGGCGTGCACGGCGTTGACGCGGAACTGGGCGGGCAGGCCGAGGGTCTGCCAGTGGCCGTACTCCGCCTTGTAGCCGGGCTGGTTGATCACGTAGTCGTGGTACCGGTCGTTGGCGAAGCCGAGCACGGCCGGGGCGTTCATCCCGGCGACGGTCAGCGCGACGGTGCTGCCGAGGGCGAAGCGCTTGGTCCGGCCGGTCTTGTGGATCTTCTGGATCTTCACGGTGCAGAGGTCCCCTCAGGAGGCTGGCAGGGTGCCGGGCGTGGGGCGGGCCGGCTCAGTGGGGCCCGCGGCCGGCGCGGTCGGGCGCGACCAGGCGCAGCGGGACGGTCGGGCTGTCGAGCGGGCCGCCCTGGGCGGGCACGGTCGGCGGCGGCGCGGGGGCGGCGCCGCGGGCGTGGCGCGGGCGGCGCTTCTCCAGGACGACCTTCGGGGCCGCGGTGGCGCCGGTGACGGTGAGGGTGGCGGTGGGCCTGGTCCGGCGCCGCCGGACGGCGTCGGCGGCCAGCACCAGGATCGGCAGCAGGGTCAGGCCCAGCGCGATCGCGGCCCAGGTGCGCATCGCGACGTGGTCGTAGCCGGTGTGGAAGGACGCGGCGATGGCGCCGCCGAACACCAGCGTCCAGAACAGGTGGTAGCGGAAGGTGCCGAGCCGGTCGGCGCTGGCCGAGCGGCCCTTCGGGGTGACCACGAAGCGGCTGCGCCGGCGCACCAGCGCCTGGAGCAGTGAGGCGGCGTACACCGGGCCGCAGAGCGCCGACATCACCATGCCCGCGACCCCGGAGGAGCCGGCCGGCTCGTGCGGGCTCACGTTGTGCTTGCGGTTCCAGGTGTAGAGCAGCAGTTGGAGTGCGGCGGCGTCGCTGTAGAGCATCATCCAGATCTCCGAGGAGACGTGGACGCCGGAGGAGCCGAAGCCCAGGTAGAGCACGCTGGAGACGCCGCCGAGCAGCCAGGTGAGCGCCGCCATCGGGTAGAAGCCCACCATCAGCGTGTAGTTGAGCAGCCGGCCGGGCGACAGCCGCCACATGACCCGCCAGTACTGGGTGAGCAGGGTCTCGTAGGTGCCGCGGCTCCAGCGCAGTTGCTGGGAGAAGAAGTCGGTCCAGGAGGACGGGCCCTCGCCGACCGCGAGCACGTCCGGGGTGTACACGGACTTCCAGCGTTCCCCGGTCTCCGGGTTTCGGCGCCGGTGGAACTCCAGGCCGGTCGCCATGTCCTCGGTGATCGAGTCGGACAACCCGCCGATCGACTGGAGGGCGCGGATTCTGACGGCGTTGTTGGTGCCGACGAACATCGGCGCGCCGTAACGGTTTCCGGCGCGCTGGATGAGGGCGTGGAAGAGGTACTGCTGGCTCTCGGAGAATTTGGTCACGGCCGAGCCCGAGCTGCGGTAGTTCCCGTATACCTGCGGGCCGACCACGAATGCCACGTCGGGGTCGCGGAAGTAGCCGAGCATGCGTTCGCAGAAGTCCGGGAGCGGCACGTGGTCGGTGTCCACGGAGACCCAGAAGTCGTAGTCGTCGCCGTGCGCCTGGAGCCAGGCGTTGTAGTTGCCGTGCTTGGTCCCGGCGCGGAACCGGCCCTTCGGCCGGTTCCAGTGCGGCCGGCCGACGCGGCTGAAGTGGCGTACGCCCAGCTCGGTGCACAGGGACCGCATTGCAGGATCGTTTCCCTCGTCCAGCAGCCAGACGTCGTACGGGCCGTCGTGCCGGACGCCGCGCGCCGCGAGCAGCGTGGCCCGCACCATCTCCGGCGGTTCCTTGCCCGGGACGCAGGTGGTCAGGAAGGCGACCCGGGTGCCGGCCTCGGGCGTCACGGGTATCGGATCGCGGGCGACGAGGGTGGCGTGGGTGTTGGAGATGACGTTGACCAGCCGGAACACCTCGACCACGGCGATGATCCCGATCATCACCTTGTCGCCCAGCAGCACCAGGACGTTGGTCTCGTCGGCGCGTTCGGGCCAGTGCTCCGGCAGCAGCAGCCACACCAGCAGCACCGCCTCCAGCAGCGGGGCCGCCACCAGCAGCAGGGCGGCCCTGACGCGGTGCGGCTCGCGGCGCAGCAGGCTGCGGTACCGGACCCGGTACGGGGTGGCCGGGGCGGCCTTCGCGGCGGTGCCCGGGTCGGGCCGGTAGACGCCGCCGAGGTCGTCATGGTCGTCGCGGTCGCCGTGGCCGAACGGGCCGGCCGGGTCGTCCGGATCGGTAGCGGGGCCGGCGAGGCGGCTGAAGTGGACGTAGTCGTACGGGGCTTCGGGCGTGGGAACGGTGGCCAGGGTGTGGTCGAACCGTTCCCCGTCACTGCTCTCCCGGGCCGTTCCGACGTCCCCTCGTCGTGAGAACGGCATGGTCATATGGCTCCCCCCGGAGTGTTGCGACGTGCTTCTTCGTGCGGTTCCGCTCGGCCTTCGAGGGCCGTACCGAGTCCCCGCCGTGGCGCTGTTCCAGACAGAACGGCCCGGTGAACTGCACTCTCCAGTGCAGTTTCCGGGCGGTCCAGCACGTGAATCGTGCGGCGGGTTCAGTTATTCGTCTGTTCCTCGGCGCGTTCAACTCTGCGGGAACGCAAGGGAGATCGCAACCGATCCGAGGAATGATCACCACTTGGGCATGAACATACTATGGTTCCAGGCCAACTTGGCTCGCGAAGGTGGTAGCGGCACGAATTTCCGAAGGCCGCCGCGGGCCCCCGGCCCGATGGGTCCGTCCCCGAACGAGTGCGGCCGGTGGCGGAGTTCGACTCCACCACCGGTCGCCCGGCTGCGCACCCGTCGCGACGTCAGCCCGCCGCGCCGAGGAAGGCCTCCCAGCCGCCGGCCGGGGCCTGGCCGACCCCGAGCGAGCGCAGCTTGCGCAGCGTCGACTGGTCCTGCACCTCCAGCCACTCGACCAGCTGCTTGAAGGAGACCAGTCGCACGTCGGGCTTGCCCGCGATCTGCTTGAGGGTCTCCTCGACGGCGTCCATGTAGATGCCGCCGTTCCACTGCTCGAAGTGGTTGCCGACGAAGAACGGCGCCCGGTTGCTGTTGTAGGCGCGGTCGAAGCCCGCCAGGTACGAGTTGGTCGCCTGGGTGCGCCAGTCGTTGTACTTCGACGGGTCGCCCTTGGTGCTGCCGGCGGACTGGTTGGCCAGGATGTTGTAGTCCATCGACAGCACCTGGAAGGTGTGCCCGGGGAACGGGATGCCCTGCAGCGGGAAGTCCCAGATCTTGCCGTCCTGCACCTTCTGCGGCCATATCTGCAGGCCGCCCGGCGAGCTGGCGTCGTACTTCCAGCCGAGCTTGGCGATGGTCGGCAGCAGTGCCTTCTGGCCCTCCAGGCACGGCGTGCGGCCGCCGATCAGCTCCTTCCTGTAGTCGAAGGGCAGCGGGTCGACGTCGGTGAAGCCGGTGTTGGTGCGCCACTGGGTGACGAAGCCGATCGCCTGGTCGATCTCGCTCTGCCAGTCGTCCGGGGTCCACATGTTGACCCCGTTCTTGTCCGGACGGCTGGAGCAGAAGTGCCCGTTGAAGTGGGTGCCGATCTCGTGCCCGGCCAGCCAGGCCTGGCTGATCAGCTTGAGGGTGCTCTTGACCGCGCCGTCCGACAGGTACGGGATGTCCGAGGCGCCGACCGAGTGCTTCGGCGGGTGGTACAGCTCGGACTTGCCCTTCGGCAGGGCGTAGATCCCGGACAGAAAGAAGGTCATGGTGGCCTTGTACTGCTCCGCCAGCTTCAGGAACCGGGGGAACTGGCCGTCGTCGGTGCCGCCCGCGCCGTCCCAGGAGAACACCACGAACTGGGGCGGGCGCTCGCCCGGCTTGAGCTTCTCCGGCTTGGGCTGGTTCGGCTGCGGGCCGGTGTCGGCGTTGGAGCCGTCGCCGATCGGGGTGCCCTTGGGCACCTGCGCCTTGGTCGGGTCGCCGGTGGAGCCCTTGGGGGTGCCCGCGTCACCGCCGGGGGGTGCGGAGGAGGAGCCCTGGCCCGAACCCGACCCGCCGCTGGAACAGGCCGCGACCGCGCCGAGGGCGGCGGTCGCGGCGGTCGCACTGAGCACCGTCCTGCGCGAGATCTTGGTCATGGTCTCCCCTGGTCGCCGACGCCGGTGGGTGAGGTGGCGGGGGCCACACCGGTCAAATCGGGCAATTGATGAACATTCCGCCGTAAGCATGTCATGTGGCCGGAGCCGCCACCAAGGTCGTGGAGCTCCGACGACGGTGTACACGCCGGGAGGGCCGGTCCGGGCTGCGGCGACCGGCAGTCTGTTGCCGTCCTGTGACGCTTCGCTCGCCACACCGCCAGGGCAGTACGGTACCGCCGGTCCGTCCGGATCGGTCAGGGTTCGTCAGCGGCCGGTAGGATCCGTCGCCCGTCCGGGCAGACTTCCGGCCGGTCCGCTCAGAGCGCTGCCAGCCGCCGGTTGCGGCGCACGATCCGGGCGATCGCGGTGCTGATCGCGGTGGCCGCGGCGCAGGACACCGCCATGCTCAGCCAGGCCGTGTCGAACCAGTGGCTGTTCAGCCAGCCCAGCGTCACGATGTACGCGGCCCAGACCAGTGCCGCCAGCGCCGACCAACGCAGGAACCGGTGCGGATGGGCGGGGGAGTGGCCGATGGCCACGTCCAGCACCGTCCGCCCGCCCGGGACGAACCGCGCGATCACCACCATCGCGGCGGCCCCGCCGTGCGGGCGCTCGACCAGCGCCTGCTGGACCCGGGCCACGCTCGCCGCCAGCTTCGGCCGGCGGGCGAGCCGGCGCTGCAGCAGCGGCGCGCCGCGTCTGGCCAGGTGGAGCAGCAGCACGTCGCCGAGGAACGAGGCCACCGCCACGCCCAGGCCGAGCAGCACCGGGGCGCCGTCGATCCGCGCGGTCTTGAGCACGGCCAGGATCACCAGCGTCCCGCTGGGGAGGAACGGCAGCAGGGCGTCCCCGAGCACGGCGCACAGCGCCAGGGCGCAGATCCACGAGGATCCGATCGCCGCCACGAAGTCCAAGGCCCTAACTCCCTCCACCGCCGCCCGAGGGAGCAGGTGGCTGCTGGGTCAACGCTAGCGTCTCGACTTTTCATGCCCTGAAGCACCCCGGGGAAGCCGCGGTTCCCGGCCAATGCGTGGACGGACGGTCCCGGCGCGGTGTTCCTGCGAGCCCCCGCCGCAACGGCACGAGCCCCCGGGGCGGGGTGCCGCGCCGAGGGCTCGCCGGGGTCGTTCGGCGCTGGTCCGGCCCGACGACCTTGCAGGTGGGAGCCGGACCCCGCTCGCGGATCCGCTCCTGGCTCCCAGCCTGCCGGACGCTGCCGGCCGATCGCGAGCACCCGGCCTGGCGACTTCCGACCCTGGCGTGAAGTCGCCACCCGTAGCCGTCCGTTGACTCTGCGCTGAGCGGGAGGCCGGCCGCAGGGTGCCCCGGAACACGCCGGGCGGCGGGAACAGCGGGCCCGCGGCGGTGGTTGACCCCGGTCGGCAGCAGCGACCGCGGGGCCACCCGAGCCCGTGCGGTCGCCGACGACGGAGCCGGCGGCGAGGCCGGCCCGAGGAGAGCCCGGAGGACGGACGGCATGACCAGCGAGGACCAGCAGACGCACGTGACAGGGCCGGGAGCAGAGACCGCGATCCGGGGCACCGCGCGCGGCACCGCCCCCGCCCCGCTCTCGATCCTCGACCTCGCCACGGTCGGCTCCGGCTACACCCCCGCCCAGGCCCTGGCCGCCACCACGACGCTGGCCCAGGAGGCCGAGCGCTGGGGCTACCACCGCTTCTGGGTCGCCGAGCACCACGGCATGCCCGGCGTGGCCAGCTCCTCCCCGCCCGTCCTGCTCGCCCACCTCGGCGCCCGCACCACGACGCTGCGGCTCGGGTCGGGCGGCGTCATGCTGCCCAATCACGCCCCGCTGACCGTCGCCGAGCAGTTCGGCCTGCTGGAGGCCCTGCACCCCGGCCGGATCGACCTCGGCCTCGGCCGCGCCCCCGGCACCGACCCGGCCACCGCCCGGGCGCTGCGCCGCGGCCGGACGGACGGCCCGGACGAGTTCCCGCAGCAGCTCGCCGAGCTGACCCACTTCCTCGACGGCGACTTCCCGGCCGGCCACCCCTACCGCGGGCTGACCGCCGTCCCCAAGGGCGACGGCCGCCCGCCGGTCTGGCTGCTCGGCTCCTCCGGCTTCAGCGCCCAGCTGGCCGGCCGCCTCGGCCTCCCGTTCGCCTTCGCCCACCACTTCAGCGGCGCCAACACCGTCCCCGCGCTGGACCTGTACCGCTCGTCCTTCCGCCCCTCCGCGGTGCTCTCCGAGCCGTACGCGCTGATCGGCGTGACGGCGGTCGCCGCCGACGACGAGCCGGCCGCCCGCCGCCTGGCGCGCTCCGCGGCCCTCGCGATGCTCCGGCTGCGGCGCGGCACCCCCGGCCCGATCCCCACCCCGGAGGAGGCGGAGGAGTACCCGTACAGCCCGGCCGAGGCGGACTTCGTCGACGACTGGTTCGCGAACGTGGTGCTCGGCGCCCCCGGCCACGTCGCGGACGGCCTGGAGGCGCTGCGCAAGCGCACCGGCGCGGACGAGCTGATGGTCACCTCGCACGTCCACGGCCACGAGGCCCGGCTCCGCTCCTACGGCCTGATCGCCGAGGCCTACGGCCTGACCGGGGCCGTTTAGCGTTCAGGACGCGGCGGCCGGGCGGCCCTCGCGCAGTATGGCCGCGACCAGCTCGGCCTCGCCGGGCCGGGCGAAGTACCAGCCCTGGGCGGTGTCGCAGCCGGTGAGCCGGAGGCGCTCCGCCTGGGCGGCGCTCTCGATCCCCTCGGCGGTGACGGTCAGGCCCAGGGTGTGGGCCAGCTGCACCATGGCGCCGACGATCTGCTCGTCGGCGTCGCTGCGCCGGGTGCCCGGCTCGGGGAGGTTCGGCCGGGCCGCCGGGGCCGGGTCCCGGAAGCTCTTGATGAAGGTGCCGTCGAGCTTCAGCACGTGCACCGGGAGCCGGGACAGGTAGGCCAGGTTGGAGTAGCCGGTGCCGAAGTCGTCGATCGCGATCCGCACGCCCATGTCGGCGAGCGCCTGGAGGGCCTGCGAGGGCCGGCCGCCCGGGCCGAGCAGGGCGCTCTCGGTGATCTCCAGCTGGAGCAGCCGGGCCGGCAGCCCGGTCAGTTCGAGCGCCCGGGCCACGTCGGCGACCACGTCGGAGTCCCAGATCTGCCGGGCGGCAAGGTTGACGCTGACGAAGGTCTCGGTCTCGGGGAACTCGGCGAGCCACCGCCGCGCCTGCCGGCAGGACTCCTCCAGCACCCACTTCCCGAGCGGCACGATCGCGCCGGACTCCTCGGCGAGCGGGATGAAACGGTCCGGCGAGAGCGTCCCGTAGCGGGGGTGCCGCCAGCGGACCAGGGCCTCGGCGCCGTGCACGGTGCCGTCCGCCAGGCCGACCAGCGGCTGGTACTCGATGGTGAACTCGCCCCGCTCCAGGGCGGGCCGCAGCGCGGTGGCGAGCAGTTGGCGGGTGAGCTGGTGGGCGCCGCGGTCCGGGTCGTAGAGCGTCCAGCGGGCGCGGCCGTCCGCCTTCGACCAGTACAGCGTGGCGTCGGCGTCCTTGACCAGGTCGGTCGGGGTGGTCTCGTGCACGGACCGCTCCACCACGCCGACGCTGGCGGTGATCACCAGCCGGTGCCCGGCGACGTCGAAGGGACGTTCCAGCACCTCCAGGACGCGGGCGGCCAGCTCGGTCAGCTGCTCGTGGCCGAGGCTGTCGGTGACCAGGAGGGCGAACTCGTCGCCGCCCATCCGGGCCACCAGCGGGGCGCCGGGGCCGGCGAAGCCGCTGCGCAGCCGGGCGGCGACGGCGATCAGCAGCTGGTCGCCGATGTGGTGTCCGAGGGTCTCGTTGATCGCCGCGAAGCCGTCGAGGTCCAGGTAGCAGACGCCGACCCGGCGCCCGTCCGCGGCGTCGGTCCCCTCGCTCCCCTCGGCCCCCGGGGCCGCGGCGGTGAGGCAGGCGGCGTCGAGCCGTTCGAAGAAGGAGGTCCGGTTGGGCAGCCGGGTCAGCGGGTCGTGCAGGGCCTGGTACTCCAGCCGGTCGCCGAGCCGGCGCTGCTCGGTCAGGTCCTCCACCAGGGCGAGGGTGTAGAGCGGCTCGCCGGCGCCGTCCCGGATCAGCGAGACGGTGAGCTTGCTCCACACCGTGTGGCCGGCCCGGTGCCGGAGCTGCTTCTCCACGCGGAACCGTTCCCGCCCGCCGTCGACGAGCTCCGGGAACAGGCTGCTCGGCATGCCCTCCGGGTCGACGATCTCGTGCAGGTGGGTGCGGACCAGCTCGCCGACGCTGCGTCCGACCAGGGCGGCGAAGGCGGGGTTGACCTCGATGATCCGGTCGTCCGGCCCGATCAGCGCCATCCCGATGACGGCGTCGCAGAAGGCGGCGCGGAACCGGGACTCGCTGGCGCGCAGCGCGGCGAGCGGGGCCGCCTCGAGGGAGGGGTCGGAGTCACCCGCCGGGGTGCCGAGGTGCGCGTCGCCGGCCAGCGGGGCCGAGCAGGTGGGGCAGAGCAGCACCCCCGGCTCCTCCAGCGTGCCGCACCCCGCGCCCGCGCCGGCCGGGCCGGGGCGGCGGCGTGGCGGATCCTCGTGCCGCACGCCCGAGTGGTGTGCGTCGGCCCCCTCGTTCTGGCCCGGCACGGCATGCTCCCGTCCGCTGCTGACGCTCGATGCTGGTCAGGCCGGCCGAACGGGGCTCCGGCGGCCGGCTCCGCACTCTGTCGCGGTCCTCGGAGTCGGTCCGCCGGCGGGGCGCCCGCCGTGGGGCGCTGTCGCGCGGAGACCCGCGTGAAGAACAGGGCGCTGCGGCCGATCATAGGCCGCGGCGGCAACGCGCGGTGACCGCCGCCAGGGTGATTCGACCCCTTTGTGATCATGTGTGGCGGTACGCGCGGACGCCCCCGGTGCACATCACATGACGTGCGCCGGGAGCGTACGCGCCGAACCCGCGCCCCCGGGCGCTGGTCGCGCGCCGGAACGGGCCGAAGCGGACGGGCGCGCCCGCCTTGGGCCCGCGCCCCCGGGGGTCAGGCCAGCGAGGCCGACAGCGTGATGGTCGTGCCGGTCAGGGCCTGGCTGACCGGGCAGTTGGCCTTGGCGTCCTCGGCGGCCTTGACGAAGCCGGCCTCGTCCAGGCCGGGCACCTCGCCGACGACGGTCAGGTGGACGCCGGTGATGCCCTTGCCGGGCTGGAAGGTCACGTCGGCCTTGGTGTGCAACTTGGTGGGCGGGTTGCCGGCGCTGCTCAGACCGTTCGAGAGGGCCATCGAGAAGCAGGCGGAGTGGGCGCCGGCGATCAGCTCCTCCGGGCTGGTCTTCCCGTTCGGCTGCTCGGCGCGGGCCGGCCAGGAGACCGGGAACTCGCCGATCCCGGACGAGTCGAAGGTCACCAGGCCACTGCCGTCGAGCAGGTTGCCTTCCCACTCGGTGTGCGCGGTGCGGGTGGTTGCCACGATCGGTACCTCCATCACTGGGGGACTGCTGGTACGAGGACTGCGAAGTCGTCACATCCGGTCATGCGCGCAACAGCCTACGGGCCGTGCCCGCACCACCGGTCCACCGACGTGTCCGCATGCTGGAACCGGGCCGTCCGGCGTGGGGTCCGGGGGCGGCCGCCCTGTTAGATTTGCCCGGGCCCGAGCCCGGCCGCCGTACGGTCGGGCGCCCCACCCAGACACCGGGAGCCGCCTCGATGACGGACCACCCCACGACCCCCGCCGCCGGCCCGACCGAGGGGATCGACGACGCCGTGCTGGCGGAGCTGACCGGCCTGCGCGAGAGCATCGACAACATCGACGCCGCGGTGGTCCACATGCTGGCCGAGCGGTTCAAGGCGACCCAGCGGGTGGGCCGGCTCAAGGCCGAGCACAAGCTGCCGCCGGCCGACCCGGCGCGCGAGCGGGACCAGATCAAGCGCCTGCGGGAGCTGGCCGCCGGGGCGAAGCTGGACCCGGTCTTCGCCGAGAAGTTCCTCAACTTCATCATCGCCGAGGTGATCCGGCACCACGAGGCCATCGCCCGCGCCTGACGGCCCGCGCCGGACCGGCCCGCGCCCCCGGGATGTCGGGGGCGGCTAAACGCCCGATTTCTCCACGCCCCGGGGTTGGCGTAGCGTGCAGGTTTCCCCAGCCGGAGAGGTGGAGCAGCGACGATGGCGGTGAACCTGCCCGAAACGCCGAGCGAGTCCGGCCCCGGTCCGGCCCCGGGCGTCGCCGCCGAGGCCGCCGGGCATCCCGCTCCCGGTGGCCGGGCCGAGACCCGGCGCCGTGCCCGCGGCCTGCGCGGCCGCCGGGCCGGGCGGCCGGGGCGCCGGCCGCGGCCGTGGTGGGTCGAGCTGCCGGTGATGGTGGTGGTGGGCCTGGCGGTCGCGCTGCTGATCAAGACCTGCCTGTTCCAGGTGTTCACCATCCCGTCCGGCTCGATGGAGAACACCCTGCGGGTCGGCGACCGGGTCGGGGTGAACAAGCTGGCCCCGCTGACCGGTTGGAAGCCGGAGCCGGGGCAGCCGGTGGTGTTCAAGGACCCGGGCGGCTGGCTGCCGCCGCAGCCCGCCGACTCGAACCCGCTGACCGGTGCGGCGAGTTCGGTGCTCTCCTTCGTCGGGCTGGTCCCGCCGAAGGACGACAACTACCTGGTGAAGCGGGTGATCGCGACCGGCGGCCAGACCGTGCAGTGCTCGGGCAGCGCGCTGACCGTCGACGGGAAGAAGGTCGACGAGCCGTACCTGCACCCCGGCGACGACTCCTGCGCGGGCCTGGACTTCGGCCCGGTGACGGTGCCGGCGGACCACATCTGGGTCGAGGGCGACCACCGCAGCGACTCGGCGGACTCCCGCTACCACCAGCGCGGCCCGGGCGGCGGCGCCGTGCCGGTGGACAACGTGGTCGGCCCGGTCGCGGCCGTGGTCTGGCCGGTCGGCCACTTCGACTGGTTCGGCTGGGACGGGCGCTAGGAAGCGTCCTAGACGCCCTTCGCGGTGGCCCGCTCCCGCTCCGGCTCCGGGGCGGGTACCTCCGGCGCCTTGCCGGTCTGGGCGGCGAAGGCACCGGCCAGCACGAGCAGGCCGCCCGCGATCTGCGGCAGGCCCAGGTGCTCCCCGAGCAGGACCCAGGCCAGCACGGTGGCGACCACCGCCTCCAGGTTGGCCACCACCCCGGCGACCGGCGGCGAGAGGTAGCCGACCGAGACGACGCCGGTCAGGTAGGCGAGCACGGTCGCGACCAGCACCATCCAGGCGGCCGGGAGCAGCGCGGGCAGGCTGTGCCCGTTCATCACCACGGACCCGCCGAGCGGGCTCCAGTCGGCCTCCCAGGGCCGGGTGAAGGCGGTGAGCAGCACGGCGCCGATGAGCAGCCCGAACGCGCTGACGGCCAGCGGGTCGACGGGGCGTTCGCCGCGCCGTCCGGCGTCGGCGAGCACGAAGTAGCCGACCTGGCAGCAGGCCGCGCCGAGGGCGAAGAGCACGCCGAGCGCGTCGAAGCTCAAACCGTTCCACGCCTCCACCACGCAGGCCAGCCCGGCCACCGCGACGCCGGCGCCGATGGCCGAGCCCCGGCCGATCGGCTTGCGCTGGACGAACTTGACGTAGCCGATGAGCAGCGGCGGCCCGAGGTACTCGATGAGCAGCGCGACGCCGACCGGGATGCGGGAGATCGCCGCGAAGTAGCAGGCCTGGACGCCGGCCACGGCGAGCAGGCCGAAGCCGAGCAGCAGGCCGGGGCGGCGCAGGAGGGCGTCCCGGTGCCGGTAGGCGATCGGGAGCAGGGCGACGGCGGCGCCGGTGACCCGCAGCCACACGACGTGCAGCGGGGACAGGCCGGCCTCGATCAGCGGCTTGGCGGCGGTGCCGGAGCCGCCGAAGGCGAAGGCGGAGACCAGGGCGAGGGTGAGGCCGAGGGTGCGGCCCGAGGGGCGGGCCGTCGTGGCGGCTGAGGCGGTTGAGCTGGGCACCGACGCATTCTGACAGTCGTACCGGCACCTCGGTAAGGTGCCATTCCGTCATTCGGTCCTGCGCCGAACTGTCCGCAGTGGCGTGGTCACCGGCGGCCGGTGACCACGCCATGGCGCCCTAGTTGCCCGCGGCACCCGTGTTCGTGCCGGTGCCGGTGCCGGTGCCCGCGTCCGTGCCGCCCGTGGGCTGGGTGGTCGGCTGCGTCGTCGGCTGGGTGGTGGGCTGGGGCGTCGGCTGGCCGGTCGGGGTCGGCCGGGTGGTGGGCCGGGTGGTGGGCCGGCTGGTCGGCTGCGTCGTCGGGGCCGTGGTCGCTCCGCCGCCGGTGGTGCCGCCGTTGCCGCCCCAGCCGGTGCCGTCGCTCGGCGGCGTGGTGGCGCCGCCGGTCGGGCCGGTGGACGGGGTGCCGGTCGGCGTGCTCGGCGCGGTCGGCAGGTCGGTGGCGCCCGCGTCGCCGGCGTCGTCGGCCGGGGTCGGGAAGTCGCTCACCGGCTGGCCCTTGAGCGCGGCCTTCATGTAACTGGTCCAGATCTGCGCCGGGTACTGGCCGCCCGCCGCGCCGTCGATCCCGCCGACGCCGCTGAGCGAGACCTGGGCGCCGGTGCCCGGGTCCTGGCCGAACAGCGCGACCGAGGTGACCAGCTCGGGGGTGTAACCGACGAACCAGACCGACTTCTGGTCGTCCGTGGTGCCGGTCTTGCCCGCCACCGGACGGCCCAGCGCCTTCGCCCGCCAGCCGGTGCCGCCCGGGTCGCTCACCACGCCCTGCAGCATCGAGGTGACCTGGTTCGCGGTGTCCGCGCCGATCGCCTGGGTGGTCTTGTGCGCGGGCAGCTGCACGGCCTCGCCCTCGCGGTCCACCGACTGCACCAGCCACGGGGTGATCTGCTTGCCGCCGTTGTCCAGCGCGGCGTACACGCCGGCCATGTCGAGCACGCTCGGGGTGGCCGCACCCAGCGGGATGGACGGCACCGGGTCGAGCCCGGGAGTGTTGGCGGGCAGGCCCAGCGCGATGCCGGTGTCCTTCACCTTCTGCAGCCCGGTGTCCTGCGCGAGCTGGGCGAAGGCCGAGTTGACCGACCAGTCGGTGGCCTGCTGGAGGCTGATCTGGCCGTAGCTCTTGTCGCCCTCGTTCGGCGGCGCGTACGGGGTGCCCTTGCCGCCGCGGACCTTGCGGCCGCTGGTGCCGTCGTAGACGGTGCGCGGGGTGACGGTGCGGCCGTCCTGGGTCTTGGCGTTGTTCTCGAACGCGGCCGCCAGGGCGATCGCCTTGAAGGTCGAGCCGGCCTGGTAGTCGCGCCGGGTCGCGTTGTCGACGTAGTGCTTCACGTAGTCGACACCGCCGTACAGGGCGACGACCGCGCCGCTCTTCGGGTCGACGGAGACGGCGCCGGCCTGCGCGGCCGCGTCCTTCTTCCGCTTGTCCGGGTTCAGGGTGTCGCGCAGCTGCGCCTGGACGGCGTCCTGCAGGGCCTGCTGGCGGGTCGGGTCGATGCTCAGCTTGATCGTGTAGCCGCCCTTGGCCAGCTCGGTCTCGTTGATGATCCCGTTCGAGGTGAGGTACTGGGTGGCCGCGTCGACCAGGTAGCCGGCCTGGCCGGACAGGCCCGGGTTGGGCTGCGGGTCCTTGACGTCCGGGAAGGCGGTCTTGGCCCGCTCGTCGGCGGACAGCCAGTTCTCCTTGACCATCCCGTCCATCACGTAGTTCCACCGGTTGACGGCGTTCTGCTTGCCGGCCGGGGTCGCGGTGGCCACGTCGTAGGCGCTCGGCGCGTTCAGCAGGGTCGCCAGGTAGGCGCCCTGGGCCGGATTGAGCGCGGACGCGTCGACGCCGAAGTAGGCCTGGGCGGCGGCCTGGATGCCGTAGGCGCCGCGGCCGTAGTAGGAGGTGTTCAGGTAGCCGGCGAGGATGTCGTCCTTGCTCTCGGTGGCGTCCACCTTGACGGCGATGAACAGCTCCTGCACCTTGCGGCTGATCGACTGCTTCTGGTTCAGGTACGTGTTCTTCACGTACTGCTGCGTGATCGTGGAGCCGCCCTGGGTGCCCTCGCCCTTGGCGGTGTTGAGGGCGGCCCGCACCAGGCCCTGCACGTTGACGGCGCCCTCGTTGTAGAAGTTGCGGTCCTCGGCGGCCAGGGCGGCGTGCTGGGCGGCGGGGGAGACCTTGTCCAGGGTCACGTTCTGCCGGTTGGTCTGGCCGGTGCGGGTGATCACCGAACCGTCCGAGTACAGCCAGGTGTTGCTCTGCGCGACGGCGGTGGCGTTCGCGTCCGGCACCTTCACCAGGGCGATGCCCAGCGCGAACAGGCCGATGCCGAGCAGCACTGCGGAGACGAAGCCGAGCAGCGTCATCCGCCAGGTGGGTATCAGCCGGCGCCAGCCGGTGCGCTTGGGCCGGCGCGGCTGCTTGCCGCCGCCGACCGCCGGGCCGGTGGTGGAGCGCTTGAACCGCTTGACCGGCCGGAGACTGATCGACGGCATCCGGCCGCCCTGGGAGTTTCTGGACAAAGCGCGGCCTTTCCTGCGGGCGGACGGGCCGGCCTGCACAGACTGGGGACGACGGTCGGGGACCTTTGTCCCGATTCCGGTGTACTGCCCAGGACGACTCGGCGGGCCGAATGGCTCCGCCCGAGCGGCGATCGAGACCGACATCACACGCAAAACGGACGTCGAGGGCCAAAAAATCGGGGAGCCCCTCGCTGCTGCGAGAGGCTCCCCGATGTCTGTGCGCCGCCAGGGACTCGAACCCCGGACCCGCTGATTAAGAGTCAGCTGCTCTAACCAACTGAGCTAGCGGCGCCTGCTGACCTGGAAAACAATACACGCTCCCGGGGGGTGCTCCGGACCACCCGGGAGCCGCGGCCGCCGAATCGCCCCTTTCCGCCCGATTGGGGCGCAGTTCACCTGCGGTTAGGGTGGAACGGTGCCCAGCCCCCAGCCAGCACGCCGCGAACCGCCGCACCCCGCCCCGGAGCAGCGCGGCGAGCGGGCCCGTTTCCTGCGGATCGGCGGGGTGCCGCTGCACGTGCGCACCGAGGGCGGCGGTCCGGTGTGCGTCCTCACCGGCGGCCTCGGCAGCAGCTGGTTCGACTGGGACCTGGTCGTCCCGTTCCTCACCCCCTACCGCACCGTCGTCCGCTTCGACCGGCCCGGCTACGGGCTGAGCGCCCCCGAGCCCGCCGCCGGGCGGCCCGCACCCACGGCGGCCGGCGAGGCCGGGCGGATCCTGGCCGTGCTGGACGGCCTCGGGCTGCCCGGGCCCTGCACCCTGGTCGGCCACTCGCTGGCCGGCTTCCACGTCGAGGCCTTCGCCCGGTTGCACCCCGAGCGGGCCGCCGCCCTGGTGCTGGTCGACGGCAGCGTCGAGCCGGGGGCCCGCCCGTACCCCGCGCCCGGGGTCCGCGACCTGGCCGTCCGCGCCCTCGCCGGGGTCGCCACCGCCGTCGCGGTGCCCTACCTGTTCGGCCCGGCCGCCCGCCGGGCGGCGGCCCGGCTCAGCACCGTCCGTCACGAGGACCTCGCCCCGGCGCCGCTGGCCCGGCACTGCTACCGCACCGGCCGGGCGCTGCGCGCGCTGCTGCGGGAGAACGCCCGCTACCTCGACGTCGCCGCCGAGGTGGACGGGCTGCGCCGCACCCGGCCGCTGCCCGCGGGGCTGCCGGTCACCGTCCTGGCGGCCGACGACGGCTGCCGCAGCCGTCGCACCGAGACCTGGCTGGCCGAGCAGCGGGAGCTGGCGGCGCTGCTCGGCGCCGAGTACCGCACCACCGCCCCGGCCGGGCACCTGGTGATGTTCGACCGCCCGGACGCGGTGGCCTCCGCGGTCCTCGACACCGGCGGGGCCGTGCCGGGCGGCTGAGCCGGGCGGCCGGGAGGGGCGGCGGCCACCGCGCCCGGGCCGCCGGGGTCAGTCGTCGAAGGGGGGCATGGGAACACCTGGACCCGCCCCGGAAACGACTCAGGCCGCCCACCGAAGTGGACGGCCTGAGACTGTCGGGTGCGCCGCCAGGGACTCGAACCCCGGACCCGCTGATTAAGAGTCAGCTGCTCTAACCAACTGAGCTAGCGGCGCTTGCTGACGTGGAAGACATTACACGGCGCCCGGCCGATCCGCCGAATCGTATCCGACCGGTGACTCCTGGTGACGGTCGGCGTCCGGGGTGGCGGAAGCGCCGGTGGGGGTGGTGGTGGAAGGCGGCACGGCGGGCGCTGGCGAGCAGCGCGGTGATCACGAGGCCGGTGGGGCGGGCAGAGCGCGGCCGGTCGCGCCGCCCCCGTCCTTCCGCCACCAGCCTTGACCTTCCGCAGTGCCCGCAGGCCGCCCGTGTCGTGGGGCCCCGCAGGGCCCGCGCTCGCTTCCAACCGGGCACGAATGTAGCGGGGTGCTCCGGCCGGTCGCCGCATCGCGCGCGGGGCGCGCCCGGAAATCCGCCGTGCTGTCACCCACTTCGCGCACCTTGCCGTCAACTGGGGCTGACGACAAGGAAAAAAGGGACATACGTCATCATCTCGACCGTGTTCGGGTCGGGTTGACGCGGGTGTTCGGGTCGGAGCGGCGCGTCGCGCCGGTGCGTGCGTCCGGCCCCCGTCGCTGCCAGGATGCGCGGGACGGCCCACCCCGGCACCCTGTGGAGCAGCACCGATGGCCAGCGATCCCGCCGCCGCAGCACCGCGGCCGCACCACGTCGACCCGCGACCGGTGCGCCGGATGGTCCCGCGCGACCGTGCCGAGCCGCACCGGGTGGCGACCCCCCTGGAGCTCTTCTTCGACCTCTGCTTCGTGGTCGCGGTCGGCCAGGCCGGGCGCGAACTCGCCCACGCGCTGACGGTCGGCCACTACGCGGACGGCCTGCGCGGCTTCGTGCTGACCTTCTTCGCGATCTGGTGGGCCTGGATGAACTTCACCTGGTTCGCCTCCGCCTACGACTGCGACGACGTGCCGTACCGGGTCACCACCCTGGTGCAGATCGCCGGGGTGCTGATCCTCGCGGCCGGGGTTCCGCGGCTGTTCACCGCCCAGGACTTCGCGCTGGCGATCACCGGGTACGTGGTGATGCGCCTGGCGATGGTGACCCAGTGGCTGCGCGCGGCGGCCAGCGAGCAGGGCGAGGCGCGCCGGGTCGCGCTGCGCTACGCGGCCGGGATCGCGCTCTGCCAGGTCGGCTGGGTGGTGATGCTGTTCCTGCCGGACGCCGCCCGGCCGGTGGTCATCCCGCTCGGCGTGCTGTGCGAGCTGGCCGTGCCGGTGATCGCCGAACTGCGGATGCAGACCACCTGGCACCCGCACCACATCGCCGAGCGGTACGGGCTGTTCACCCTGATCGTGCTCGGCGAGACGGTGGCGGCGGCGACCGTCGCGGTGCAGTCGGCGGTGGACGAGCACGAGGAACTGGGCCGGCTGGTGCCGGTCGCGGCCGGCGGGCTGCTGATCTGCTTCGCGGCCTGGTGGATCTACTTCGCCCGGCCGGTGCACGAGCACCTGCGCTCCAACCGGCAGGCGTTCGCCTGGGGCTACGGCCACTACGTGGTGTTCGGCTCGGCGGCGGCGATCGGCACCGGGCTGGAGGTGGCGGTCGAGTCGGCCGTGCACAAGGCGGAGATCTCCGGGACGGCCGCCGCCGCGACCGTCACCGTGCCGACCGCCGTCTACCTGCTGACCGTCTGGTTCCTGCACTCCCGGCACACCAAGCGGGGCCTGCTCGCCCAGGCGGTGGCGCCGACCGCGGCCGTCCTGGTGCTGGCGTGCACGGCGTTCGGCGGCTCCGGGGTGCCGGCGGCGGGCCTGGTCTGTGCGGTGATGATCGCGTTCGGCGTGTGGCTGCACAGCCGGGAGACCGCGGCCGCCTGACGACCTACACCCGGTCCAGCAGCACCGGTTCGTGCCGGGCCAGCCAGTCCAGGTACGCCGGGTTCACCTTGGCCAGATCCAGGTAGGCGGCGCGCAGGTCGGCGTAGAGCGCGTCCAGGGCGGGCGGGCTGAGCACCTGCGGCCGCCAGGTGAACAGCAGCCGGACGGCCAGCGGGTCCCCGTGCACCGGGCGGACGACGGTGCCCGGCCCGGGCAGGGAGGTCGGCTGGCAGTGCCGGACGGCCTCGCCGGAGGCGACCAGCTCGGCGGCGGTGGCGTTGTCCCGCACCTGCACCACCCGGGGGTTGAGGCCCGCCTCGCTGAACACCCGGCGCATCGCCGCGTACTCGTGGTCGGCGGTCGGGTCCACCATCCAGGTGTCCTCGGCCAGGTCGGCCAGGTGGACGACCGGGCGGGCGGCGGCCGGGTGCCCGGCGGAGAGCGCGACGAACTGCGGTTCGCGGGCCATCAGGACGCGGTGCTCGGCGTCCGGCGGCACCCGGAGCGGGAAGCCCTCGCTCTCGTACACGAAGGCCACGTCCAGCTGGTCGGCGGCGACCATCCGCAGCAGCGCGCTGGCCGAGATGTCGACGTGGATGGTGGTGTCGGTGTCCGGCAGCCGCTCGTGCACCCGGCGCAGCCAGGCCGCGACCGCCCGGCTGCCGACGCTGCCGATGCGCAGCCGCCGGTGCCGCCCGGGGCCGGCGGTGTCGCGGGCCTCCTGGCGGGCGGCGGAGACCAGTGCCGCCATCTCGGCGATCACCGGCCGGGCCCGGGACAGCACCGAGTGGCCGAGCGCGGTGGGCCGGCTGCCGGTCTGCTCGCGGGTGAACAGGCTGCCGCCGATGGCTCGTTCGATCCGGTGCAGCTGGGTGGTGAGGGAGGGCTGGGTCATGCCGAGCTGGAGCGCGGCCTTGCGGAGGCTGCCGGTGTCGGCGATCGCGCACAGCACCCGCAGGTGTCTCACGTCGAGCTCCACGTCCGGAGCATAGACGCCGGTGACCTGACTCGCCAAGGACATGACATTCACTCAACTGTGCCCGTGTCCGCGCCTCCCGTGCCATAAGGCCGGGCTATCGCCGGTTGGCATCATCCGCGACGGCCCCCGGCGGGTCGAAGCTCGGGGTCGGCACACCGCCCCGGCCCGGCCGGGGCGGCCCCCACCACGCGCCGCCGCCGTACGCCGGCCCCCACCGGCCCCGGCGGGCCGGCGCGTCGCGATCTACGGAGCCCCCACATGAAGCGATCCGTGCTGTCCGCCACCCTCGGCCTGGCCCTCGCGGCCGGCCTCGCCGTACTGCCCGTCACCGCCGCGTCCGCCGCCCCGGCCGCGCCCGCCGCCGTGCAGGGCTACACCGCGACGGCGAACTCCGCCTCGACGTACGCCGGTTCGGCCGAGGAGGCGGCGAACAACCAGGCCTTCTTCCAGGCCGTGATGGCCTCCGCCAAGGCCAAACAGGCCGCCAACCCCTGGCTGCAGACCGTCACCGTCACCTACGACACCTCGGGCGCACCCTCCTTCACCGGCCAGATCGCCAACGCGGCGCAGATCTGGAACAGCTCGGTGCAGAACGTCCAGCTCCAGCAGTCCAGCGGCACCGGCGACTTCTCGTACTACGAGGGCAATGACAGCCGTGGCTCCTATGCCAGCACCGACGGTCACGGTCACGGCTACGTCTTCCTCGACTACTCGCAGAACCAGCAGTACGACTCGCTGCGCGTCACCGCGCACGAGACCGGGCACGTGCTCGGCCTGCCGGACCACTACTCCGGGCCGTGCAGCGAGCTGATGTCCGGTGGCGGCCCCGGCCCGTCCTGCACCAACCCGTACCCCGACAGCAACGAGCGCAGCCAGGTCGACTACCTCTGGGCGAACGGCGTGGCACCGGCCAACTAAGGCCCACGACGAGGGAGTTCGGGCACGGCGGGCCGACCGGCCGGAAACGGTCGGCCCGCCGCTCGTAACTTCCCCGCCGGTGAGCCTAGCCGCCGACCGAACGGAATGCCAGGGGCATGGGTCGGTCAAGGCCGATTAAAGGCCCCCTGAATCCCGGGGAATCGCGGGCTATTGGACCGAGCTATCGCAGGCTGGCATCATCCGCTCGCCCCTCGGGCTGTCCGAAGCTCTGGGGACACCACCCGTTCATCGGGTGTCCCCCCGCGCCGGCCCCAACCCGGCTCGGTACTCCAGGAATTCGGAGCCCCCACATGAAGCGATCCGTGCTGTCCGCCACCCTCGGCCTGGCCCTCGCGGCCGGCCTCGCCGTGCTGCCCGCCACCGCCGCCTCCGCCGCCCCGGCCGCGCCCGCCGCCGTGCAGGGCTACACCGCGATGGCGAACTCCGCCTCGACGTACGCCGGTTCGACCGCCGAGGCGGCCGACAACCAGGCCTTCTTCCAGGCCGTGATGGCCTCCGCCAAGGCCAAGCAGGCCGCCAACCCGGGCCTGGCGACCGTCACCGTCACCTACGACGCCAGCTCGGCGCCCAGCTTCCGCAACCAGATAGCCCAGGCCGCGCAGATCTGGAACAGCTCGGTCTCGAACGTCCAGCTGCGGTCCGGCTCGGCCGCCGACTTCCGCTACTACGAGGGCAACGACAGCCGCGGCTCCTACGCCAGCACCGACGGCCACGGGCGCGGCTACATCTTCCTCGACTACCAGCAGAACCGGCAGTACAGCTCCGTCCGCGTGACCGCCCACGAGACCGGGCACGTGCTCGGCCTGCCGGACCACTACTCCGGGCCGTGCAGCGAGCTGATGTCCGGCGGCGGCCCCGGCACCTCCTGCACCAACCCGTACCCGAACGGCACCGAGCGCAGCCGGGTGAACTCCCTCTGGGCGCGCGGCTGAGCCCCTGGCAGCTGACCCCCGGGTGCTGATCCCCGGGTGCTGACCCTGAGAGCTGACCCCTGAGCACTCGCCCTGAGCGCCACCGGCCGGTCGCGACGCCCGCGGCCGGCCGGTGGCGCTGCCGGTCCGGGGCGGTGTCGGTGGGGCGTGCGAGCATGCGGGCGAGACCCGTCCCGAAAGGTGCCGCCATGCCCCGTGCCGTCCCCGAGCAGCTCGCCGACCTGCCGTACGCCGACCTGCTGCGCCCGCACAGCGGGCCGCTGCGCGCCGACGAGCGCTACGACACCGTGCACTTCGACGGCGGCGAGCACACCGACGAGTCGGGCGCGGGCGCGGCCTTCCTGGAGTGCGCCTTCACCGGGGTCGCGTTCAGCGGGGTCAAGCTGCGCCAGGCCCGGTTCAACGAGGCCTGGGTGCAGGCCGGCCGCTGGGTCGCCTGCGACCTGAGCGACTCCGACTGGCAGGACAGCGCCGTCACCGGCGGCGTGCTGGCCGGGATCTCCGCGTACGGCTCGGCGCTGCGCCGGGTGGTGTTCCGCGGCTGCAAGCTGGAGGCGGTCAACCTGCGCTCGGCGGTGCTGCGCGACGTGGTCTTCGAGGACTGCCTGCTGCGCGACGTGGACCTCGGCGGGGCGAAGCTGACCGGGGTCTCCTTCCCCGGCTCGACGCTGGAGGAGGTCCGGCTGCGCGGGGCCACCCTGAGCAGGGTCGACCTGCGCGGCGCCGCCCGGCTCGACCTGCCGGACGGCCATGAGGGGCTGCGCGGCGCGCTCATCAGTTCCACCCAACTACTGGACCTGGCACCGCAGTTCGCCCATGCTTTGGGAATCCAGGTGAAGGATGTCTGAACAACTCGTTCACCGGCCGGTCGTTCGGCGATGGGCCGGTGAACAGTCCGCCAAAGCTTGAGCGAAGGGTCTGTCCGGCGGTCGCGACCTGCGCAAAGATGCTCGCCGTTCGGGGGCTGGGACACGACCTGTATACACACCTCGGGATTGGACGGGCCGGTCAGATGGCTGAGCTGAATCGCAGGAAGTTCATGGCGCTCTCCGCGGGAGCGGCGGGGGCGGCGGTGACCGGCGGATCCGTCGTCGCCGGCGGCGCCCCGGCGGCGGCCGCGACACCGGGCACCACCGGGACCATCACCGACGTCCGGCACGTCGTGATCCTCATGCAGGAGAACCGGAGCTTCGACCACTACTTCGGCACCCTCAAGGGCGTCCGCGGCTTCGCCGACAAGGCCACCATCCAGATCTCCGGCGGTTACAGCGTCTTCAACCAGCCGAACGGCCTGTTCGCCCGCCAGTACCCGTGGGCCCTCAGCGCGAGCAGCGGCGAGCAGATCGCGCAGTGCAACGGCGATCTCTCGCACGCCTGGTCCGACCAGCACAAGGCCTGGAACGGCGGCAAGATGGACTCCTGGGTGTCCGCCAAGGGCACCGTCCGCACCCTCGGCTACCTGCAGCGCGCCGACATCCCGTTCCACTACGCGCTCGCCGACAACTGGACCATCTGCGACGCCTACCACTGCTCGGTGCTCAGCGCGACCGGCCCCAACCGCACCTACCACTGGTCGGGTTGGATCGACCCGGCCGCCACCGCGGGCGGCCCGGCCTACGACGGCGGCGACGAGAAGGGCCTGCACTGGCAGACCTACGCCGAGGCGCTGGAGAACGCCGGCGTCAGCTGGAAGGTCTACCAGAACGCCGCCGACAACTTCGGCGACAACGCCCTCGCCTACTTCACCCAGTTCTCCGGCGCCCCGGCCGGCAGCCCGCTCGCCGTCAAGGGCATGGGATCCGTCCCCAAGGTCACCGGCCGGACCCCGGACGACATCGCCGCCGCGATCAAGGCCGACGTGCTGGCCGGCACCCTGCCGCAGGTCTCCTGGATCGTCGCCGACCAGCAGTCCTCCGAGCACCCGTACGCCACCCCCGAGGACGGCGCGCACTTCGTCCACATGGTGATGGACGCCCTGAACGCGGACGCGAACGTGTTCAACTCGACCGTCCTGCTGCTCAACTACGACGAGAACGACGGCTTCTTCGACCACGTCCCGCCGCCCGCCGCGCCCGCCGGCACCGCGGACGAGTTCTACAGCTCCACCAACATCGGCCTCGGCTTCCGCGTCCCGATGATCGCCATCTCCCCGTGGAGCCGCGGCGGTTGGGTCAACTCCGAGACCTTCGACCACACCTCGGTGCTGCGCTTCCTGGAGGTGTGGACCGCCGCGATCGGCCGGCCCGCCCAGTGCGCCAACATCAGCGCCTGGCGCCGGAAGGTCTGCGGCGACCTCACCTCGGTCTTCGACTTCGCCAACCCGGTGTACGGCATGCCCGCGCTGCCCGACACCTCGCAGACCATCGGACTGTCCACCTGCGGCCCGCTGCCCAACCCCTCGCCGACCAACAACGCGCTGCCCGCCCAGGAGCCCGGCACCCGCCCGGCCCGCGCCCTGCCGTACCAGCCGAACGCCAACCTGGACCACTGGGACACCAACGCCAGCGGCGTCATGCACGTCTGGCTGAAGATGACCGACGACGGCGCCGCCCGGCCCGCGCACTTCTCCGCCTACGCCAACGCCTACCGCGGCGGCGGCCCCTGGCAGTACACGGTGGACCCGGGCGGCCAGGTCACCGACTTCTTCAACTGCGGCACCAACGGCTTCGGCAACGGCAAGTACGACCTGTCCGTGGTCGGCCCGAACCGCTTCCTGCGCCGCTTCACCGGCGACCTCACCCAGGCGGGCAGGAACGCCGCCGTCACCGCCTCGTACGCGGTCGAGCCGGGCACCGGCAAGCTCGCGGTCTACTTCGCGATGGCCAACGCCGGCAGCACGCCGATCACCTTCACCATCACGTCCGACAACTACCGCACGGACGGCCCCTGGACGTACCAGGTCCCGGCCGGCGGCAGCGTCACCGACTTCTTCAACGCCGTCGCCTACACCAACGGCTGGTACGACTTCACCGTCACCGTGGACGTCGACGGCAGCTGGTCGCAGCGCTTCACCGGCCACCTGGAGACGGGCACGGCCAGCATCAGCGGCTGATCCGCCCGGCTCGCGTCCGGACGGCTCGGGCCGGCACGGCCCGCAGCCGCCCGCCTCACACGAACGGGCCCCGGGGGAACCACGGATCGTGGACCTCCCGGGGCCCGTACGGCGTCAGCAGGGTGACGGTGAGCGGTGAGGCGGCGTACTCGGCGAGCAGCACCGCGCCGTGCCGGGTCACCAGCTCGGCCTGCACCGGCACCGGCAGCTTGCTCAGTGCCCGGCGCAACTGCAGCGCGTCCCGCCGGCTGACCGGCTGCGGTGCGCGCAGCACCAGCCGCAGCGGGCTGAGCGGCCCGGTCACCGGCACGCCGGAGGCCAGCTCGTAGCCGACCGCGCCGATCGGGCCCCAGGGCAGCCGGTGGTCCGCGACCAGCCGCCCGGCCTCCGGCAGCAGCGCCAGCGCGGGGACGGCGGCGATCCGCTCCGGGGCCAGCCGGCCGCGCCGCTCGGCGAGCCGTTCCGGCCGCAGGGTCCGGGCCACGGCCGCCCAGGGGGCCAGCGCGTCCAGCCGCTGCCCGGGGCGGGGGCCGCGCACGGTCACCGGGATCCAGTGCTCGGGCGCCGCCTCCGGGTCGCGGGTGCAGCGCTGCGGGTGCGGCAGGTCGGCCGGGGTGCCGGTCACGGTGGGCGCCCGGCCGACCGTCACCCACGGGTGGGCGCGCAGCACCGCCCGTGCCCAGTCGGGCAGTTCGCCGCCGGTCACCGGGCGCAGCGAGCTCGGGCACTGCATCAGCAGCAGGTCGTGCGGGCCGGGCAGCCGCCCGTCCAGCGCGGCCAGCGGGCCGACCTGCCGGCGCGGCCCGTCGTGCGGGTCGTCGATCGCGTTCCTCACACCGCCACCCTGCGCCCGGCGCGGGCCGCCCGGCTACGGCCGTTGGGCGCGACCGGCCGGGACCAAAGACTCAAGGGGCCGAGGTTCCCGAGCCCGAGGTTCCCGGGCCCGGGGCTCCCGGGGCCGAGGTGCATCCGCGCGGCCCCGGTGTGAGAGTGGGGGCAGCCCGGCATTCCGTCATTCCGTCCGGAGGAGGAGTCATGGGCATCTTCGACAGGTTGTTCCACCGCGCCCCGCACCACGAGGAGACCGGTGAGGGCGCCGCCCAGCGGGCCGCCCTCGCCCACGATGAGGCCGCCGACGCGTTCGGCGACGACGTCGAGCGCACCCGGGAGTCGCAGGAGCGCACGGCCCGGGAGCGGATGGCGCAGGAGGAGGCCGACCGGCGCGCCGCCGAGAACATGACCGCCGAGGGCGACCCCTGGGGCTGAGCCCCCGGCTCACCGGGCCCGCGGCGGCAGCGGCGGGCGCCGCAGGTCCGGCCGGGGCGTGTCCTCGGGCGGGGGCGTCGCCGCGGGCGCGTCCTCCAGCAGTTCCAGGGCCAGCTGGACGGCGGCGACCAGTTCGGGCTGGTGCCCGCGCGCCCAGTCCCGGGGGGCGCGCAGCACGTGCACGTCCGGTTCGACGCCGCGGTTCTCCACCGACCAGCCGAGCCCGCCGCCGAACCAGGAGGCGTTCTTCGGCACCGAGATCTGGGTGCCGTCGCCGAGGGTGTGCCGCCCGGTCATCCCGACCACCCCGCCCCAGGTGCGGGTGCCGACGACCGGGCCGAGGCCGAGCAGTTTGATCGCCGCGATGACGACGTCGCCGTCCGAGCTGGTGGCCTCGTCGGCGAGTGCGACCAGCGGGCCGCGCAGGGCGTGGCGGGGCCAGCGGACGGGCCGGCGGTCGCGGCTGAAGTCCCAGGCGAGGACCTGCCGGGTGAGCTTCTCCAGGACGAGCTCGGAGACGTTGCCGCCGGCGTTGCCGCGCACGTCCAGGACCAGGGCGGGCTTGTCGAGTTCGCGCCGCAGGTCCCGGTTGAACTGCGCCCAGCCGGAGCCGCCGAGGTCGGGGATGTGCAGGTAGCCGCACCGGCCGTCACTGAACTCCCGGACCAGGGCGCGGCGTCTGGTCACCCAGTCCTGGTAGCGGATCGGCCGCTCGTCGGTCAGCGGGGAGATCGCGATCCGCCGCACCGGGCCGTCCGGGCCGGTGCGCAGGGCGAGTTCGACGGTGGTGCCGCCGGTGCCGGCCAGCAGCGGCAGCGGGCCGCGCCCCGGGTCGACCGGGCGGCCGCCGACCTCCAGCAGTTCGTCGCCGTCGCGCACGCCCTGGGCGGCGAGCGGGGCGCGGGCGCGCGGGTCGGAGGACTCGCCGGGCAGCACCCGGTCGAGCAGCCAGCGGCCGTCCGGGGTGCGGTGGGCGGTGGCGCCGAGCAGGCCGAGCGGCTGCTGGCCGAGGGAGGGGCCCTCGCCGCGCCGGGAGGGGGTGACGTAGGCGTGCGAGGTGCCGAGTTCGCCGAGGAGTTCGCGCAGCAGGTCGGCGAAGTCGTCGGGTGAGCAGACGCGTTCCAGCAGCGGTTCGTACTGGGCGACCAGCGCGGGCCAGTCCAGGCCGGACATCCGCTCGTCCCAGAACTGGTCCCGGACGATCCGGGCGGCCTCGTGGTAGGCCTGGCGCCACTCGGCGGCCGGGTGCACGGTGTGGGTGATCCGGCGCAGGTCGACGGCCGTGCCGGCGGAGGGCGCGGTGGCGGGGACGATCCGCAGGGTGCCGGCCGAGTAGACGGCGATGGAGCCGCCGTCCCCGGAGACGGCGTAGCCGTCCAGCTTGTCGACCAGGGTGGTGCGGGTGCCGCGGGCCAGGTCGAAGTGCTCCAGCGAGGGGCGGGCGGAGGTGTCGTCGGGGTTGGCGAAGGTCTGCCCGAGGGTGCCGGAGATCGGCCAGCGCAGCCAGACCAGGCCGCCGCGCACCGCGTCGGTGGCCGAGTACTTGGAGGAGATCACCGGGAACTGCAGCAGCCGTTCGCCGATGCCCTGCGGGTCGACGCGCACGGTGCCGTCGCCGCCGCCGTCGCCGCGCGGGGCGCCGTCCTCGCTCGGGGCGGCGAACGGGGAGGGCGTGTCGGCGGCGAGCGGGACGAGGTAGGGGCGGCAGCCGAGCGGGAAGGAGAGGTCGCCGGTGTGTACGTCGTGGACGGGATCGAAGCCGCGCCAGGACAGGAAGGCCAGGTAGCGGCCGTCCCGGGTGAAGACCGGCTGCTCGTCCTCGAAGCGCCCGTCGGTGACCTCGGTGATCGGTGCGGGCGCGTCGGTGCGGGTGAGCCGGATGCGGCGCAGCGACCGGCCGGCGACCGGCTGGGACCAGGCGATCCAGTGCGAGTCGGGGGAGAAGCGGGCGCTGGAGACCGGCCCGTAGCCGGAGGCGGCGAGTTCGCGGACCTCGCCGTCCCCGGCGGAGACCAGCAGCAGCCGCCCGTCCGAGGCGACGACGGCGAGGCGGGCGCCGTCCGGGGCGGCGGTCAGTTCCAGGACGCGGCCGAGCCGGCCGGCGGCGAGCACCCGGTGGTGGTGCTTGGGGCCGCTCTCGTGCCCGGGGGCGGCCTCGTGCCCGGGCAGCGGCATCACCTCGATCGCGTCGGCGCCCTCGGCGTCGGTGATCCAGGCGGCCTCGCCGGTGTGCCCGAGCACCACCGGCAGCCTGGTCCGCACACCGGGGGTGTCGGCGAGCGCGCGGGCCGGGCCGTCCTTGTGGGTGAGCCAGTACTGGCTGCCGCGCACGGTGATCACCCCGGCCCGGCCGGTCTGGTCGCAGGCGAGGTCCTTGACCTGGGCGGCGGCGCCGACCTGGTACGGGCGGCGGCCGGCCCGGGCGCCGCCGAGCGGGACGTGCAGCCGGCGCGGGGCGGGGGCGTCCAGGCCGTCCAGCAGCCAGAGGTCGCCGGCGTGCTGGTAGACGATCCGGGTGCCGTCGCTGGCGGCCTCGCGGGCGTAGTAGGAGGCGTGGTCGGTGTGCCGGCGCAGGTCGGTGCCGTCCGGGCGGCAGGAGTAGACGTTGCCGATGCCCTCGTGGTCGGAGAGGAAGGCGATCCGGTCCCCGTGCGGCCCGGTGACGGGCATGGGGGAGGAGAGGTGGCCGGGGTGGTCGGGCAGGATCCGCTCGCCGTCGACCCAGAGCCGGCCGGTGGCGCCGCCGCGGTAGCGCTTCCAGGCGGCGGGCGCGTGCGGGGCGGTGCCGGTGAGCAGCACGGTGTGCGCGCGGTCCATCTGGGCGTCGCCGACCGGGCCCCAGGGCATCCGGCGGCCGGGGGCGCCGTCCGGCGGCAGGGCGTGCGCCCAGGTGTAGTGGCCGAAGGGCTCGTGGTAGGAGGTGACGGCCAGCACCTCGCCGTCCGGCAGCCAGCCGCGCACCCGGGTGTCCTGGCTGCCCCAGAAGCTGAGCCGGGCGGCCTCGCCGCCCTCGACCGGGGCGGTCCACACCTCGGGGGTGGGGCCGAGCCAGCTGGTCCAGGCGAGGACGGTGCCGTCCGGGGAGAAGCGGGGGTGGCTGACCCGGGTGCGGTCGCCGCTGACGCGCCAGGCCCGGCCGGTGCCGCCGTCGCCGTCCAGCGGGGCGACCCAGACGTCGTCCTCGGCGGTGAAGGCGAGCAGGCCGCCGTGCAGGTGGGGGTGGCGGAGGTAGCCGGGCTGGGTCACCTCTCCATCCTTCGACGGGGTGTCACCCCCGGCAACCGGGGCGGGCTGCGAAGGGGTGACGACACCGGTCTGGACCATTGACAGCGCACTGGCGAATCCACTTCAGTGGTCTAGTCCAACTTGGGTGCCAGGCCGGGCCGTTCCCCCCACTGGCGCGTGCTCCGGCGTGCCCTCGGACGTCCCCCACCAACTTCGACGGCTACTTCGGCCGCTGAGCCCGGGCCCGGGCGGGGGCCGTGCTTGAACCTGACACCGGTGTGAGGTCCGAGGATGGCCCCATGGCGACCACGCGGCTCACAACCCCCGTACCCCCCAAGGCCTTTCCGCTCCCGGCGCTGCTCGCCCTGGCCACCGCCGTCTTCGTCACCGCGCTCACCGAGAACCTGCCGGCCGGCGTGCTGCCCGGCATGGGCGGGTCGCTCGGGGTGAGCGAGTCGGCCGCCGGGCAGACCGTCACCGTCTACGCGGTCGGCTCCGCCGCCACCGCGATCCCGCTCAGCGCGGCCACCGCGGGCTGGGGCCGCCGGCGGCTGCTGCTCGCCGCGATGGCCGGCTTCGCGGTGGCCAACACCGTGACCGCGGCCTCCACCGGCTACCCGATCACGCTGGCCGCCCGCTTCCTCGCGGGCGTCGCGGCCGGGCTGGCCTGGGCGCTGCTGGCCGGGTACGCGCGGCGGCTGGTGCCGGTCGAGCAGCAGGGCCGGGCCATGGCGGTGGCGATGGCGGGCGTGCCGGTGGCGCTGTCCCTGGGAGTGCCGGTCGGCACCTTCCTCGGCCGTGTGCTCGACTGGCGGGTGCCCTTCCTGGCCATGACGGCACTGGCGCTCGGCGTGGTCGGCTGGATCGCCGCCCTGCTGCCCGAGCAGCCCGGCCGGGCGCCCGGCGAGCGGTCCGAGCCGGGCGGGGGAGTCCGGCGCGCGCTCGCCGTGCCCGGGGTGGCGCCGGTGCTCGCCGTGACGGTGCTCCTCGTGCTCGCCCACACCATCCTGTTCACCTACGTCGCCCCCTTCCTCGACCGGGCCGGCCTCGACGGGAGCGTCGGCACCGTGCTGCTGGTCTTCGGACTGGCCTCGCTGCTGAGCATCTGGTTCGTCGGCGCCCGCATCGACCGCCGGCTGCGGCAGTTGACGATCGGCGGCGCGCTGCTGATCGCCCTGACCGCGGGCCTGCTCGGCCTCTGGTCGCGCAGCGCGCCGCTGGTCCACCTCGCCGCCCTGCTCTGGGGCCTCGGCTGGGGCGGCGCGCCGACACTGCTGCAGACCGCGGTCGGTGACGCGGGCGGCGAACGGGCGGACGCCGCCCAGGCGATGCTGGTCACCCTGTGGAACGCGGCGATGGCGGGCGGCGGGCTGGTCGGCGGCCTGGTGCTCGGCCGCCTCGGCACCGGCGCACTGCCCTGGACGGTGCTCGCCCTGCTGCTGCCGGCCCTCGCGGTGGTCCTCGCCGCCCGCCGCCACGGCTTCCCCGCCGAGCGCGGTCAGGGCGTGTCCACCTAGTGCCGCATCAGGCAACGTTCGCCCCGTTGCGGCATGCTGTCCGGTTGCCGTTGGCGGCAACCGGACAGTCAGAATGATCACGTGGCTGAAC